>NZ_JBKIBX010000003.1:0-156708 GCF_046557895.1 Methylobacterium oryzisoli
CGTCACGATGCCAGCGGCGCCGCCCCGGCGGCACCGAACGGCCACGCCTTGCCCGAAGGACCCGCCATGTCCGACCTTCCGATGTCCGACCTTCCGATGCCCGATCCTGCGACGTCGGATCCCGCGCCCCGCCGCATGGCGGATGCCATCCGGTTCCTCGCCCTCGACGCCATCGCGCGGGCCGGGGACGGCCATCCCGGCGCGCCGCTCGGCTGCGCCGAGGTCGCCACCGCGCTGTTCACCCGCCACTTCGTCTGCAACCCGGACGACCCGGAATGGCCGGACCGCGACCGCTTCGTCCTGTCGAACGGCCACGGCTCGATGCTGCTCTACGCGGTGCTCCACCTCTCGGGCTACGCGGGCATTCCGATCGACGCCATCCGGCGCTTCCGCGAACTCGGCTCGCCCTGCCACGGCCACCCCGAATTCGCCCCCCATCACGGCATCGAGGCGACGACGGGGCCGCTCGGCCAGGGCATCGCCAACGCGGTCGGCATGGCGGTGGCGGAGGCCAAGCTCGCCGCGGAGTTCGGCCCCGGCCTCGTCGACCACCGCACCTACGCCCTCGTCGGCGACGGCTGCCTGATGGAGGGCATCGCCCACGAGGTGATCTCGCTCGCCGGGCACCTGCGCCTGGGCAAGCTCACCTTCCTGTGGGACGACAACCTGATCACCGACGACGGCGGCACCGACCTGTCGATCTCCGAGGACGTGCGGGCGCGCTTCCGCGCCGCGGACTGGCAGGTGATCGATTGCGACGGCCACGACGTCGCGGCGGTCTCGGCCGCGCTCCTCCTCGCCAAGGCCGATCCGCGCCCGAGCCTGATCGCCTGCCGCACCACCATCGGGCGCGGCCTGCCGCGGCTCGAAGGCCAGCGCGGCGCGCATGGCGGGCGGGTGTTCGACAGCGACTGCGCCGAGGCCCGCGCGGCGGCCGGCTGGGAGGCGCCCGCCTTCACGGTGCCGCAGGAGGTCGCGGCGGCGTGGCGGCGCGGCGCCGCCGAGCGCAACCGGGCTGCCTACGCGGCGTGGCAGGCGCGCCGGGCGGCGCTGCCCGAGGGTGTGCGGGCGGAGTTCGACCGGCGGGCGGACGGGCGCCTGCCGGACGGGTGGCGCGACGGCTTGCGGGCGCTCGCGCGCCGCACGGTCGAGGCCGCGCCCGAGCGGCCGAGCATCGAGGTGGCGGCCGACACGCTGGCAGCGCTCACCGGCACGATCCCCGACCTGTTCAGCGGCGCCCCGGACCTCGAAGGCCCGACGCGGCACAAGCAGGCGCTCGCCGCCTTCACGGCCGAGAACCGCGCCGGGCGCTACCTGCATTACGGCGTGCGCGAGCACGCGATGGGCGCGATGATGAACGGCATGGCCACGCATCGCGGCCTCGTGCCGGTGGGCGCCACCTACTTGGTCTTCTCCGACTACCTGCGCCCGGCCCTGCGCATGGCCGCGCTGATGGAACTGCCGGTCGTCACCGTCTACAGCCACGATTCGATCGGCATCGGCCGCAACGGCCCGACCCATCAGCCGGTGGAGTTCCTGGCCTCCCTGCGCGCCATGCCCAACATGCTCGTGCTGCGCCCGGCCGACGCGGTGGAGACCGTGGAGGCCTGGGAGCTGGCGCTCGCGCACCGGCACGGGCCGACCTCGCTGATCTGCGCCCGCCAGCCCCTGCCGCCCCTGCGGCGCGAGCCGTCGGACGAGAACCTTAGCGCCCGCGGCGCCTACGTGCTGGCCGAGGCCGCGGGCGGGCCGGCGCGCGCGACGCTGATCGGCACCGGCTCCGAGGTGGCGGTGGCGCTCGCCGCGCGCGAGCGGCTGCAGCAGGAGGGCATCCCGACCCGCGTCGTCTCGATGCCGTCCTGGGAGCTGTTCGCGGCCCAGCCGGAGGCCTATCGGGCCGCGGTGATCCCGCCCGACACCGTGCGGGTCGCCGTCGAGGCGGCGGTGCGCCTCGGCTGGGACCGCTGGATCGGCGAGGGCGGCGGCTTCGTCGGCATGGCGGGCTTCGGCGCCTCCGGACCGGCCGACGAGCTCTTCCGCCACTTCGGCATCACGCCCGAGGCGGTCGTGCGGGAGGTGACGGCGCGGCTGTGATGGGGCGCCTGCCCGCAAGACGAGATTAACCATAGGCCGCGGCGGCGCGCGTTCCGCGCCGCCCAGCCTCCGTGATTTCAGGACTCGTTAAAGCGCGACCGCCTACGGTCAGGGCGTCGCACGGTTGATCTCGCTCAACTGACGAAGAGATCAGGCGGTGCCGGCAGCAAGCAGGACGAAATAGATCTTCGGATCTATCGGCATGAGGCCGCTTCGTCCCTCCGGTGAGAGCCCGTGGTCATTGCGTTGTGGGTTAGGTCCGGTCTCGGACCTAAAGGCATGATGCCGCTCCGCTTCTCCGGTGCGAGCCCGGACCAGCAGCCCAGTTCCGCATCCCAGTAACGAGTACCTGACCATGACCAGCCTGCTCACCAACAGCGCCGCGATGACGGCGCTGACGACGCTCAAGGGCATCAACGCGCAGCTCGACATGACGAGCAACCGCGTCTCCACCGGCCAGCGCGTCTCGGCCGCCTCCGACAACGCCGCCTACTGGTCGATCGCCACCACGGTGCGCACCGACAACGCCTCGCTCGGCGCCGTCAAGGACTCGCTCGGCCTCGGCTCGTCGGCGGTCGACACCGCCTATAATGGCCTCAACAGCGTGCTCTCCGACCTGCAGAACATGCGCGCCAAGCTGCAGACCGCCCTGCAGCCGGGCGTCGACCGCGCCAAGGTGCAGACCGAGCTCGCCGCCATCCAGAACAAGATGAAGGCCACCGCCGATTCCTCGATCTCCTCGGGTCAGAACTGGCTGTCGGTCGACTCGTCGGCCACCAACACCGCCTACCAGGCCACCCAGAGCGTCGTCGCCGGCTTCTCGCGCGCCACCACGGGCGCCATCACCTTCTCGACCATCTCGGTCGAGGTCGGCAACATCAAGCTCTACGACGTCAACGCCACGAGCGTGAACACCCCGGCGACCGAAGGCCGGGTGACCGCCACCACCTCGCTCACCGGCACCGCGGGCTTCACCGGCGGCACGGCGAACTTCAGCGGCACCAACGAGGTCGCCTTCGCGCTCACCCTCGGCAACGGCGACACCGCCACCATCCGGCTCAACAGCGCCACGCTGGCCTCGGCCGCCAGCAACCTCGCGGCGGTCACGACGAGCGAGTTCCTGAACGCGATCAACAACCAGATCGCGGCGAGCACCGGCGCCACCGGTCTCGCCGGCGACGTGAGTGCGGCTCTCGACTCCGCCGGCCGCCTCACCTTCCGGACCACCGCGACCGGCGCGGGCGCGACCGCCGCGGTCACGTTCCAGACCGTGGCGGCGAGCGGCGCGAACGCGCTGGTCGATGTCGGCTTCGGCACGGGCGTCGCGGCGACCGATGCACGCACCGGCAGCGGCTCGGCGGCGGGAACGACGGCCGGCAAGGGCATCCTCGACACGGTCGATGCCAGCACGACCTTCTCGATCAACACGATCAACATCTCGGCCCTGGTCGGCACCGCCGGCGACACCAACCTCAGGAACATCATCACCCAGGTCGACAAGGCCATCGCGAGCGTCACCAACGCCGGCACCAAGCTCGGCGCCAACAAGACGCAGATCGACGGCCAGAAGACCTTCGTCGACACGCTGATGAAGGCCAACGACCGCACCATCGGCACGCTGGTGGACGCGGACATCGAGGAGGAGTCGACCAAGCTGAAGGCGCTCCAGACCCAGCAGCAGCTGGCCGTCCAGGCGCTCAGCATCGCCAACTCGGCGAGCCAGAACGTCCTCTCGCTCTTCCGCTAAGACCGGCCGGCGCCGACCGGCGCCGCAGCGGACGGGGCCACGCTTCGAAAGGAGCGTGGCCCTTCTCGTTGGGGCAGGCCGCCGGGGACCCGGCCCGCCATCTCACGAAGGCGGTCCCAGCCCTGTTCCGGGCGACGGACGCCCTCGACGAAAAGCCGTGTCAGAAATCGACGTGGAAGCGGCCGCCGAAGAAATCCGCCGGTCCGCGGTCCCGGTTGTAGGCCGGGTTCTCCACGTGCTGGTAGTTGAACGTCACCGTCACCGCCTTGGTGAGGCCGAGCGCGTAGAAGGCTTCCACCGCCCGTTCCGGCGCGTAGTTGAGGCGGCCGTCGCCGATCAGCAGGCCGAGGCCGCCATTGGCGTAGAAGGCGCGGTGCGAGGGCGAGATCTCGTTGCGGCTGGTGCCGAGCCCCACCGTGTCGCCGGGCCGGCCCCAGGCGCTGCCCTTCAGCGAGAGACCGCCCGAGACGCTGCGGTCGATGTCGGTGAAGGAGAGGCTCTCGTTGCGCCCATCGTTGAAGCTCGCGCGGGCGAAGACGCCGAGATCGTCGGTGATCGACTGTTCGAGGTTGATGTAGGCGCCGCTCTTGCGGCGCGGGCGGCGCGTCAGGGCGGCGGCGTCGTTGATGTCGTCGAACTGGCCGGCCTGGGTCAGGGCCACGACCTGGCGGAAATTCGCGGTGTTGCCGACGTTGCTGAACAGGCCGATGCGCAGCTTGCCGGGCCGGTCGAGCACCGGAAGGGTGTGGCGCCCCTCGAACTCCACGGTCAGGCCGCCGCGCTCGAACACCCGCGGGTCGAGCACGTCGCTCGACGGCTGCTTGGGCACCTGCGTGTAGGCGGCCCGCAGGGCGAATTCCTTGCGGTTGTACTCGACCATCACGCCCTGGGTGAAGCCGGGCAGGTTCGCCGGGAAGTCCCAGGCGGCCGCGCCCCAGATCGCCCAGTTGAAGAAATCCACCCGCGGGTCGTGGGCGTAGATGTTGCCGTCGAAGAAGTCGCCGAGCGCGAACTTGCCCGCCACCACGGTGAGGCGCTCGACGGACCGCGTGGTGGCGACTTGGTTGGGGCCGTCGGGCACGTCCTCGGTCTCGCCGCCGAGGTTGAAGGTCTGGCGCACGAAGTAGCGGTTCGAGCGCAGCTTGGGGAAGGGCGCCCCGGCCTTCTGGGCCTCGCCGTTGACGAAGCCCGCCACGCCGAGCGTGCGGCTCAGGCCGAAGCCCTGCGAGAATTCCGGGTTGTAGTAGAGCTCGGTGCCCTCGGCGAGCTTGAAGCCGAGGAAGAGCGTCGCCGTCGTGGTCTGCTGGGCCTGGTGCGGGACGAGGCTCTGCTCGCCGCGGTAGGGGGAGCGGAAGCCCGGCACGCCCTGCGCCAGCAGCGTCGCCTGCCCGTGCAGCGAGTAGCGCGTCCGCTCGGCGGCCTCCGCCGCATCCTCGGCCTCGGGCGCAAGGCGCAGGCCGGCGGGCAGCCAGATCAGGCGCGCCATCATCTGGTGCGTGGTGAAGCGCGTGGCGGTCGTGACCGGGCCGCCGGCCGGACCCGGCAGGGTGCCGAGCGGGAAGGACCCGCTCGATCCGAGGTCGGCGTAGCGGTAGTCGATGCCGAGCGCGAGGTTCGGGTGCACGGCGACCTGCAGCCCGGCGCCGAGGGTGAAGCCGAGGAAGCCGAGATCGCGCCGGGCCGTCGCGACGCCGCCCGCGCCGTCCGGGTAGCTGGCGATCACCCGCGCATTCGCCCCCGCGAGCCCGAAGGTGGCGTAGACGAGGGAATTCTCGAAGCTGTAGCCGAGGCGGGCGCGCAGGGAGCCGTAGAAATCCGACTTGGCGCGGATCAGGCTGAAGGCCGGGTCGACCGCCTCGGTGCCGAAGCCCGGGATGGTGCTCGGCACCGGCCGCTTCAGGTTGGCGGCGTTGAGGTCCGCCTCGACGCCGGCGAGCCACGGCCCGGTCTGCCAGTTCCAGCCGCCGAACACCCCGCCGACCGCCGTGGTGGCCTCCCGCCCGATATCGTTGCTGCCGGTGGCATCCCCGGTCTTGAAGGGCGCGACCGCCCGCCCGCCGATCCGGCTCGGCGCGAAGCTGAAGGCGCCGTAGGAGGCGCCCGCGCTGCCCTGGAGGCCGAGATAGCCCCCCGACCAGTCGATGAAGGCGGGCGGGGCCGGGCCGAGATCGGCCGCCCGCGCGCCGAGGCCCATCGCCATCAGCCCCGCCGCGCCGAGGGCGGCGCGGATGCGGCTCCGTCCGGGAGGCGGGGAAGCATTCATGCGGTGTCGGGCCCGTGCCGAGAGGAGTCGCGGGGGTGATCAGCCACGGGCGAGCGCGGCTGTAAAGCACCGGCCCGGGGCCCGTCCGGGATGATCGACGATGAGACCGGATTGCGTGGTGCGGCGTTGAGGATCGGCAACACTCCGGGCCTCCTCGCCTTGCAGCGAAGCCGGCAAGACTCTTCCCAGGGCAAGGTATCGCCCTCTTCTTGCCCTGCGGCAGGTTTCGGCCGCAGATGGCGCTCCCACACGCGAGTTTCCCCGATGGCCCTCATCACCTCCGTCGCCCCTCCGGACGTGCCCGGCGTCGTCGCGGCCGGCGCCTACGCGGAGGGCCGCAGGGTCGCCGACGTACGCGTGGAGGAGGCCGGCGACTGGGCGAGCCGGCCCGGGCACCTCGTCTGGATCGGACTCTACGAGCCCTCGGCGGCGCTGCTGCGGGAGATCCAGGCGCAGTTCCGGCTGCACCCGCTCGCCATCGAGGACGCGCTCAACGCCCATCAGCGTCCCAAGCTCGAACGCTACGGCGACTGCCTGTTCGTGGTCACGCGCACCGCGCAGCTCGTGCAGGACCGCATCGCGCTGGGCGAGACGCACCTGTTCGTCGGCCGCGGCTACGTGGTCACGGTGCGCCACGGCGCCTCGGAATCCTACGCGCCGGTGCGCGAGAAGACCGAATCCTGCCCCAAGCTGCTCGCGCACGGCGAGGATTACATCCTGTACGCGGTGCTGGACTTCATCGTCGACAACTACGCCCCCGTCATGGAGACGGTGATGGCGGAGGCCGAGTCGCTGGAGGACCGCATCCTCAAGCGCGAACTCCTGCCCGCCGAGGTCGAGCGGCTGTACCTGCTGCGGCGCGACCTCCTGCGCCTGCGCAATGCGGTCGTGCCCCTGGTGGAGGTCTGCCGCAAGCTCGAACACGGGGACCTCGTCGCCATCGACGAGGAGATGCAGCCCCTGTTCCGCGACGTGTCCGACCACCTGCGGCGGGTGCAGGACGAGATCGATGCGCTGCGCGAGGTGCTGGCCTTCGCCTTCGAGGCAAGCCTGATGCTCGGCCAGGCGCAGCAGACGGTCATCACCCGCCGGCTCGCGGCCTGGGCGGCGATCCTGGCGGTGCCGACCGCGATCGCGGGCATCTACGGGATGAACTTCGAGTTCATGCCGGAGCTGAAGTGGCGTTACGGCTACGTCCTGGTGCTCGCCAGCATCGCCTCCCTGTGCGGCTTCCTCTTCTGGCGCTTCCGCCGGAACGACTGGCTGTAGCAGGCGTCAGGCGGGGACCGGGAACTCGACGCGCACCACCGTGCCGCGCTCGCCCCCGTAGGTGAGGACCCCGTCGAGCTGCCCGGCCAGGGCCTGCGAGATCCGCACGCCGAGGCTCCGGCTCGTCGCCGGGTCGAACGCGGCCGGCATGCCGCGGCCGTTGTCGGCGATCGTCAGCGCGACCCGGGCGGCATCGAGGCGCTCCAGCCGGATGGTGATCGTGCCGCGCTCGGCCTGCGGGAAGGCGTGCTTGAGGGCGTTGGTGACCACCTCCACCACCAGGAGCGACAGGGTGGTCAGCCGCGTGAGGTCGAGCCGGGTCGGCGGCACGTCCACGAGGCAGACGATGTTCTGCGCTCCCGTCGCGTCGAGGAGGTCGGCGCACAGCTCCTGCAGGTACTGGCCGATCGGCAGGCTGATCCGGTCCGGGTCGTAGAGGCGGCGGTGGATGCGCGAGATCGTCTCCAGCCGCACCCGTGCCTCGTCGAGCGCCGCCACGGCCGCCGCCGGGTCGCTGCCGACCTTACGCTTCTGCAGGGTCAGCAGCGCCGCGATGAACTGCATGTTGTTGGCGACGCGGTGCTGCAGCTCCTGGAACATGGTCCGCTGCTGCTCGTAGAGGCCCGCGGTCACGGCCTTCTCCTGCCGCAGCCGGGCGCCCGCGCGGTGCATGATGTGGATCAGGGCGATATCGACCGTGACGATGAAGGCGTAGAAGGCGAGCGCCAGGGCGGTCGAGCCGTCCAGCACGAAGCTCTCCTGCGGGACGAGGAAGAAGTACCACGCGCACAGGCCGCTCAGCACCGCGCAGGTGATGCCCGGCCGCAGGCCGCAGAAGAAGGCCGTGAGGATGACGGCCGGGAAGAAGGTCAGGAAGGGGAAGCCGGGCGGCAGCACGGCGTCGAGCGCGTGGCGCAGGGCGAACGCCGCCGCGGTGGCGCCGAGCGCGATGAGATCGCCGAGCCAGGGATGGGCGCGCAGGCGCTCGGTGGACTGGACCAGGGTCCAGAACCCGCTGCGCCGTGCCGAGGGTGGGGCCGCACCGGACACGCGAACTCCAGACGCGAGACGAGGGACTGCCGGCCCCGCCTCGAATCACGCCCGGCAGCCGGGCCATATGAGCAGAAGACCGTCCCGACCGAAACGCCGCGATCTTCGCGCGGGCGATGGACGCGTGGGGCCTTCGGTCGCGGAACGCCTTGACAGCCGAAAATAACTGAACGAACGTTTGATTAAAGAGGGCGGGTGACACCACGCCTCGCCGCCGGTCTCGGAGCCGGCACCGGAACGACGGGCGCGGCCGAAAGTGACCGCCCCGCGGGAGAGGAACGCCGATGCTGACGCGGGCGACCAGCTACGCCGATCTCGTCGCGGATTTCCGCTGGCAGATCCCGCCGCGCTACAACATCGGCACCGATGTCTGCGACCGCCACGCCCCCGGCAACCCGCTCGCGCTGATCGCGCTGGACGAGAGTGGGGCCGAGCGCCGCTTCGGCTTCGAGGATATCCGGCGCGCCTCGAACCGCTTCGCCAACGTGCTCGCGGCGCACGGCATCGCCCGCGGCGACCGCATCGGCGTGCTGCTGCCGCAAGGGCCGGAGACCGCGATCAGCCACGTCACCGGCTTCCGGGCCGGGCTGATCACCATCCCGCTCTTCACGCTGTTCGGGCCGGACGCGCTCGGCTACCGGCTCGCCAACAGCGGCGCGCGCGCCGTGGTCACCGACCGGGCCGGAGCCGAGACGCTTGCGCCCCTGCGCGACCGGCTGCCGAACCTGGAGCGGGTCTACTGCATCGACGGCCCAGGCCCCGGCGCGGAGGATTTCCACGCCCTGTGCGGGCAGGCCTCCGACCGCTTCGCGCCGGTGGACACGGCGGCCGACGACCCGGCGGTGATCATCTACACCTCGGGCACCACCGGCGACCCGAAGGGGGCGCTGCACGCCCACCGGGTGCTGCTCGGCCACCTGCCGGGCGTCGAGATGCCTCAGCGCTTCCTGCCGCAGCCCGGCGACCGATTCTGGACCCCGGCCGACTGGGCCTGGATCGGCGGCCTGTTCGACGTGCTGCTGCCGGCCTGGCACCACGGGGTGCCGGTCGTGTCCCATCGCGCGCGCAAGTTCGACCCCGAGGCGGCCTTCCGGCTGATGGCTGATCAGGCGGTGCGAAACGTCTTCCTGCCGCCCACCGCCATGAAGCTGATGCGCCAAGCCCGCTCCGCGCCCTATCCGGGCCTGTCCCTGCGCTCGGTGGGCAGTGGCGGCGAGAGCCTGGGGGCGGAGATGCTGGCCTGGGGCGAGACGGTGCTGGGCCTCACTGTGAATGAGTTCTACGGCCAGACCGAGTGCAACCTCGTCGTCTCCTCCTGCGCCGACCTGTTTCCGGCGCGTCCCGGCGCGATGGGCCGGCCGGTGCCGGGCCACGACGTGCGCATCGTCGACGACGCGGGCGCGGACGTGCCGGACGGCACGGTCGGCCACATCGCGATCCGCCGGCCCGACCCGGTGATGTTCCTCGGCTACTGGGGCAACGAGGAGGCGACGAAGGCCAAGTTCGCGGGCGAGATGCTGCTCACCGGCGACCTCGGGCGGCGCGACCCGGACGGGTTCCTGTGGTTCGTCGGCCGCAACGACGACGTCATCACCTCGTCCGGCTACCGGATCGGCCCCGGCGAGATCGAGGATTGCCTGCTGCGCCACCCGGGCGTCGCGCTCTGCGGCGTCGTCGGCGTGCCCGACCCCGTCCGCACCGAGGCGGTGAAGGCCTTCATCGTCCTGAAGGAGGGCGTCGCGGGCACGCCGGAGCTCGCCCGCGAGATCCAGGACTTCGTCAAGACGCGGCTGGCCGCCCACGAATACCCGCGCCACGTCGCCTTCGTGCCCGACCTGCCGATGACCGCCACCGGCAAGATCATCCGGCGGGCGCTGCGGGAAAAGGACGCCGCCCCGTGAGGGCGCCCGGCCGCGATCTCAAGAAACGGAACGAGAGGGAGGACACCGTGTCACGACTGAAGAACCTCGGCCGCGCGCTCGGCCTCGCCGCCGCGCTCATGACGGGCGGCGGGGCCGCGCAGGCGCGCATGAGCCTGACCTTCGGGGTGCTCAACGACCGTGCCGGGCCGTTCTCGGACCTCGCGGGCGAGGGCTCGGTGGTGGCCGCCGAGATGGCGGCGGCGGATTTCCGGGCGCAGAACCCCGATGTCGAGATCCGCATCCTCTCGGCCGACCACCAGAACAAGCCGGATGTCGGCGCCGGCATCGTGCGCCAGTGGATCGACCAAGACGGCGTCGACGTCGTGCTGGACGTGCCGTTCTCCTCGGTGGCGCTCGCCGTGCACCAGATCGTGCGCGAGAAGAACCGGCTGATGATCAATTCGGGCGCGGGCGCCTCGGAGATCACCGGGGCGCTGTGCTCGCCCAACACCCTGCACTGGACCTACGACACCTGGGCGCTCGCCAACGGCACCGGGGGCGCCGTGGTGCGCAGCGGCGGCGAGTCGTGGTTCTTCCTCACCGCCGACTACGCCTTCGGCAAGGCCCTGGAGCGCGACGTCTCGGAGGTGGTGGTCCGCAACGGCGGCAAGGTGCTGGGCGCGGTCCGCCACCCGGTCGCCGCCACCGATTTCTCGTCGTTCCTGCTCCAGGCGCAGGGCTCGAAGGCCAAGGTGGTCGGGCTGGCGAATGCCGGCAGCGACACCATCAACGCCATCAAGCAGGCGGCGGAGTTCGGCGTCACCGAGAGCGGGCAGCGCCTCGCCGGGCTGCTCGTCTTCCTCAGCGACGTCCACTCGCTCGGCCTCAAGGTGGCCCAGGGCCTCGTCCTGACGGAAGCCTTCTACTGGGATCTCAACGAGGGCACCCGGGCGTGGTCGCGCCGCTTCGCGGAGCGCCACAAGGGGCGCATGCCGACCATGGTCCAGGCCGGCGTCTATTCCGGCATGATGCACTACCTGAAGACCGTGAAGGCCACCGGCTCGAAGGACGCCGCCACGGTGGTGGCCGAGATGCGCCGGGTGCCGGCCGAGGACCCGCTGTTCGGGCGCTCCGAGGTGCGGGCGGACGGGCGCGTCACCCACCCGATGTACCTGTTCGAGGTGAAGAAGCCGGCCGAGTCGAAGGGGCCGTGGGACTACTACACGCTCCTCGCCACGATCCCGGCCGACCAGGCCTTCCGCCCGCTCGCGGCCGGCCAGTGCCCGCTGGTGGCGAAGTGACTCCGGCGATGAAGCTCCACCACTGCGTCGGCGCCCGCTCGTTCCGCCCGCTCTGGGCGCTGGAAGAAATCGGGCTGCCCTACGACCTCGTGATGCTGCCCTTCCCGCCGCGCGCCCACCGCAAGGATTTTTTCGCGGTCAACCCGCTCGGCACCATCCCGGCCTTCCACGACGGCGAGACCCGGATGACCGAATCGGCGGCGATCTGCGAATATCTCGCGGCGCGCTACAGCCCGGACCGGCTCGCGGTCGGCCCGGAAGAACCCGACTACGGGCGCTACCTCAACGGCCTGCATTTCGGGGAGGCGACCCTGACCTTCCCGCAGACCCTGGTGCTGCGCTACGGCCGCTTCGAGCCGCCGGAGCGGCGCCAGCCGCAGGTGGCCGAGGATTACGCCCGCTGGTTCCTGTCGCGGCTGCGGGCCTTCGGCGAGGTGCTGGGCGCGCGCGAATTCGTCTGCGCGGGCCGCTTCACGGCGGCCGACATCAGCATCGGCTACGCGCTGATGCTGGCGGAGTTCGTCGGCCTGGGCGACCAGCTGCCGGACTTCGCCCGCCGCTACTGGGAGGGCCTGACGACGCGGCCCTCCTACGCCCGGGCGCTCGCCGCCGAGGCGCGGGCGGCGGGCGAGCAGGGCGTGAGCGCGACGCCCGCGCCCCTGGGCGGCTGAGAGGTTTCCTCAGGGCGGGGCGGGCGCCGTCACGGCCGCGACGATGCCGGCGATCACCCGGATCTGCGGCGCGTCGCGGGTGAGATAGCGCCCGGTGCGGTAGGAGGAATCGAGGTAGCCCCACCAGTCCCAGCAGCCGTTGGGGTTGGGCTCGTAGGCGAGGAAGTCGGGGATCGGTGACCCGCAGGCGGAGCCGGCGAGCGGCGTGCCGGGCGCGATCGCCGGGTAGACGATGATGACCCGGTAGGGCTCGGCCCAGTTGTTGTAGCCGGCCGCCAGCGCGAAGTGCCGGGGGTCCTGGCGGCAGCCGTGCAGGGCGATGTGGACCCGGCAGCCGCGTCCGGCGGGCCGGCAGGCGGGCGGCACGTAGAGGTAGCCGGTCGCCGCCATGTCGAGGTTGCGGCGCCGGGCGGTGCTGTAGGCGGTCGCGGGCCAGAACGGCACCAGGGCGGCGTCGTTGGCGATGGCCGGGCGCTCCGCCGTCACCTGCGCGACCAGGCGCCCCTGGTCAAAGCGCCAGAGATCGGCCTCCGGGATGTCGGGCGCCCGGCGCTCGGGATCGTAGGCGGCCTCCTCGCCGAAGAGGGCGTGGAACATGTGGCCCACATTGTCCTCCCGGCCGCAGCTGCGCACGAAGGTCGCCGTCGCGTCGTCGCCCCGCTCCTCCAGCCGGCAGGCATCGCGGCCGGGGCCGGGGGTGATGATGCCGTGGCCCGCCGCGTCGCTGCCGTCGGCCGGATCGCCGTCGTCGAAGGCCACCGCCCGCCCGGTGAGGTTTTCCAGGAACCGCGCGCTCACCCGCCCGGCGGGCGACCGCACGGTCCGGTCGGCGGGGCTGTGGAAGACGTAGGCGCGCGCGAGCCGCTGCGGGCGCCCCGCCGTCAGGGGATCGATCAGCTTCGCCTCGGCGAGGGGGCGCGCCGCCTCGATCCTGGCCGCCTCGACCTGCGCCCCCTGGGGCTCGCCGCCGCACAGGCAGGTCTCGACCGCGCGGGCGAGGCTGCCCTCCGCGCAGCCCCAGGACGGTCCGGCGATGGAGCCGACCGCCGTGACCGAGGCGGAGTGCGCGACCGCGTACTGGACCGCCATCGCGGCCCCCGACGACACGCCCGAGATGCTGACCTGAGCCGGGTCGCCGCCGCGAGACAGGCCGCGCCCGTCATCCGCCCGGGCCGCCGGGGCGCACAGGAGGACGCACAGGAGGGAAGCGGGGAGGGGATGGCGCATCCGGCCTAACCTCGCGAGCGACGCGGCAGGGCGAAGGCTACAGGAGCCTGCGCGCCGCGGCGAGGTGCCCGGCCGCGGTCACTCCAGCGTCGCGAGGGCCGCCTCCAGATCCGCCACGAGATCGTCCGGGTGCTCGATGCCGATCGACACCCGGATGGTGGCGTCGGTGACGCCGAGGCGGTCGCGCACCTCCTTGGGCACGCCCGAATGGGTGGTGGAGGCCGGGTGGCTGGCGAGCGATTCCGTGCCCCCTAAGCTCACCGCGAGCTTGAACAGCTGGAGCGCGTTCAGCACCTGGAACGCCTCCGCCTCGCCCCCCGCGACGTCGAACGAGAAGGTCGAGCCGGGGGCGGTGCACTGGCCGGCAAACACCCGGGCCTCGGCGGAGTCGGGCGCCAGGTAGGCGAGGTGGTGCAGGCGCGTGACCTTCGGGTGGCTCCGGAGCATCGCCGCCACGATCTCGCCGTTGCGGTTGGCCGCCGACATGCGCAGCGACAGGGTTTCGAGGGAGCGGCCGAGCATCCAGCAGGAATGCGGGTCGAGCTGCGTGCCGATCGCCGAGCGCAGCAGCCGCACCGGCCGCATCCGGGCGGCCGAGCCCAGGGCCGCGCCCGCGATCAGGTCGGAATGGCCGCCGACATACTTCGTGAGCGAGTAGACCGAGATGTCGGCCCCGAAGCGCAGGGGGTGCTGGAAGAGGGGCCCGAGCAGGGTGTTGTCGCAGACGAGAACCGGCGGCTCCCCGCCCTGCGCGGCCGCGATCTCGTCGGCGACCTTCCGCACCAGCGCGAGGTCGACCAGGGTGTTGAGCGGGTTCGAGGGCGTCTCGACCATGATCACGCTGACGCGGCCCTGAGCGCGTGCGGCCTCGGCCGCCGCCCGCACCGCCTGCGGGTCCACCCCGTTGCCGAACCCCTGGGCGCGGATGCCGAAGCCTGCCAGCGTCTTGGCGATCAGCGTCTCGGTGCCGCCGTAGAGGGGCTGGGAGTGCAGCACCACGTCGCCGGGCCGGGCGAAGGCCAGGATGGTGGTGGCGATGGCCGACATGCCCGAGGAGAAGAGCAGCGCGCCCTCGGCGCCCTCGAACACCGCGAGGCGGTCCTCCACGATCTCGCTGTTGGGATGGTTGAAGCGCGAGTAGACGAGCCCCGCGGCCTCGCCCTTGGGCGGCTCGCGCCGCCCCGACACGTAGTCGAAGAACGCCTTGCCGTGCTCGGCGGAGGAGAAGACGAAGGTCGAGGTCAGGAACACCGGCGGCTTGACCGCTCCCTCCGACAGGGCCGGGTCGTAGCCGTAGCCGAGCATCAGGGTCTCGGGATGCAGGCGGCGGTTGCCGAGGCGGTCCTTGTGGTAGCGGTCGTCCGACATGAGGGCCTCGCTCGCGGGGAGGGCGCCGGCCGCCAGGGCCGAATCCCGACCCCGTGACCATAGACCATGCCTGCCCGAGCGGGACGCGGCGGGGCGCCGCCTGTGCGCAACCGCACGTTCCAGTTGGTCCGCGGCGTGCATCGGCTCGCTCTGGGCGCATTTTCGGCGCAAAACGCGGGCAGGTAGCGGTTGGGAATCCGTTTACGCGGCCGCGCCGGCGCCCGCGCGAGGAGCGTCCGAGGAGCGTACATGGCGAGGAAGCCACCCGACCGGATGATGGCGCGCGAGCAGCGCGCCTGGAGCGACGAGACCGCTGCCTGGAGGCAGGGCCGCGCGGTCGAGAAGGGCTACCGCATCCGCTGGGGCTACGTGGCCATCGCTTACGCGGTCGAGGCGCTGGTGATCTGCACCTCGCTCGCGGGCGCGTGGTTCTTCGCCGAGACCTACGCCGACAAGGGCGACCAGAGCTTCTGGTTCATGCTGCTGGCGCCGGTGGTCTACGCGGCGATCGAACTCTGCCGCGTGCCGCTCGGCATCCTGATCCGGGTGCAGCGCGACTGGTGGATCAAGGGTCTGGCGATCATCGGCATCGTGATGGCGGCGGGCGTGACGACGAAATCCGTCTCGCAGCTCGGCGAGATGATGTTCCATCCCCGCCTCGCCGAGGCGTCGAAGACCCGCTCCGCCCTCAAGGAGGCGGAGGCCGACCGGGCGAGCCTCGACACCCGCATCCGGCAGGCGGATGCCCGAGTGGCGCAGTACACCGCCGAATCGCAGGCGCTGGAGAAGCGCACCCAGGAGGCCTCGGCCCAGCTCGCCGGCCTGCCGGGCCAGCGCTGCGAGCGGCTCACGGGCACCAACAGCCGGGGCAAGCGCTACTCGTACATGCGCTGCGTCACCGACCCGCGCACCGCCACCATCGCGGGCAGCCTGAAATCGACGGGCGACGAGCGGACCATCGTGGCCAAGAATCTCGCGGACGCCCGCGCGGCCCGGGCCGAGCTCGACCGGGGCGCCGCCGACCGGCGCGTCACCGAGGCCGAGGCGAAGTACCGGGACGCGGTGCGGCGCTCGCAGCTCCATTCCTTCACCGCCATGGTCTACGGCGTCGACCCGATCGACGTCACCGACCAGCAGGTCCACGCCTTCCTGCGCATCTTCGTGTTCGCGCCGGCGCTCTGCGCGGCCTTCGCCTCGACGCTGCTCGCCCTCTGCGCCGTGCAGGTGCGCAAGACCTACTCCGACGAGGACGATCTCGGCGCCGCGATGAACGCCGAGGGGGTGCCGATCCTGCTCGACCAGATCGCCGCGAGCGCGGGGCGCCTCACCGACGCGCAGCGCGCCGTACGGGAGGCGGTCGCCGCGGGCGTGGCGATCCCGCTCGACCAGCGCCGGCCGCAGGCGAACCCGCCGGGCGGGCCGCCGCAGCCGGCCCCGGCCCGGGATGACGACCGCATCGAGAGGCCGAGATCGTGACCTACCTCTCCCCCGGCACGCCCGAGAACGTGGCGCTGGCCCAGCACGTCAACGGGCGGCTGCGCGCCGAGGCGCGCATCATGGCGGCCCGCGCGTTCCTGTTCCGGGCGATCGGCCTCGGCCTGTTCGCCGCGCTGGCGGGGGCGGGGGCGGGGGCGGCCTTCTATGGCTACGCCACGATGAACGACGTCGCCAGCGCCTCCGACAAGCTCGCGAGCGCGCTGACCACGGCCCTCAACGACGTGACCCTGAAGACCAAGGGCGAGGTCACCCTCACCGACAACACCCTGAAGCTGGAGGGCGGCGCTCCGCAGCCGGCCGGCCGGCCCGACGTCGCCGCCATCACGACGAATGCCGGCAAGTCGGAGGCGCCCGCCAGCGCCGCCGTGCGCACGAGCTTCACGGTGTTCAAGACCGTGCCCTACCTCGACGGCTCGATCGTCACCGGCTGGAACTTCAAGGGCAGCGAGTCGAAGCCCGAGAAGCAGTACTGCTACGTGACGCGGCCCCAGAGCTTCGGCGACGGCACCACCTCGAACCAGACCACGGTGGCGATCGACGGGCAGGTGCTGCCCCAGCCGGCCCGCTCGGAGATCAATTTCTCGGTGATCGCCCGCAACTGCGTCTGGTTCGATCCGGCCAAGCTGTAGCGGTCCGGGCGCCTGCGCCATCGGCGATCGGGGACGGGTGCTTCCAAAAGCACCGGGCGGCCTCTAACTGTTCCGGACACCGAAGGACTTGAGGGCCGATGCGCTTCACCGGAACCGACACCTACGTCGCCTCGCAGGATCTCGCCGTCGCCGTGAACGCCGCCGTCACGCTGGAGCGCCCGCTCCTCGTGAAGGGCGAGCCCGGCACCGGCAAGACCGTGCTGGCCGAGGAGGTGGCGCGGGCGCTCGGCGCGCCGCTGCTGACGTGGCACGTCAAGTCCACCACCAAGGCGCAGCAGGGCCTCTACGAGTACGACGCGGTCTCGCGCCTGCGCGATTCGCAGCTCGGCGACGCGCGGGTGTCGGACATCCGCCACTACATCCGCCGCGGCAAGCTCTGGGACGCCTTCGCGGCGCCCGAGCGCCCGGTGCTGCTCATCGACGAGATCGACAAGGCCGACATCGAGTTCCCCAACGACCTGCTGCTCGAACTCGACCGGATGGAGTTCCACGTCTACGAGACCGGCGAGACCGTGCGGGCCGAGCGCCGGCCGGTGGTGATCATCACGTCGAACAACGAGAAGGAACTGCCGGACGCCTTCCTGCGCCGCTGCTTCTTCCACTACATCAAGTTCCCGGACGCCGACACGCTGAAGGCGATCGTGGCGGTGCACTACCCGGGTATCAAGCAGCGGCTCGTGGAGGAAGCCCTGCGGATCTTCTTCGAGGTGCGCGAGGCCCCGGGCCTGAAGAAGAAGCCGTCGACCTCCGAACTGCTCGACTGGCTGAAGCTCCTGATGGCCGAGGAGATCGGCCCCGAGCAGCTGCGGGAGCGCGATCCCCGCAAGCTCATCCCGCCGCTCCACGGTGCGCTGCTCAAGAACGAGCAGGACGTGGGGCTCTTCGAAAAGCTCGCCTTCCTGAGCCGGCGCGACGGCCGCTGAACCCCGACGAGGACGCCATGCGCCGCCTGATCCTCCTGCGTCACGCCAAATCCGACTGGCCCGACGGGGTCGCCGACAGCGACCGGCCGCTCGCGCCGCGCGGGCGCGAGGCCGCCCCGCGCATGGCCGCCCACCTCGCCGAGGAGGGGCTGGTGCCCGATCGGGTGCTGGTCTCGCCGGCCCGCCGCACGCAGGAGACCTGGGACCTCGTGCGGCCCGCGCTCCCGGGCGCGGCCGACGAGACCGTGCCGCAGCTCTACGAGGCCTCCGCCAAGCGCCTGCTCGACGTGGTGCGCAGCGCCCCGGACGAGGCCGCCACGCTCATGCTGATCGGCCACAATCCCGGCCTGCAGGAGCTCGGCCACCATCTCCTCTCGGACGACGATCGCGACGGCCTGCGGGCGCTCGCGCGCAAGTTCCCCACCGCCGCGGTGGCGGTGATCGATCTGGCGGCCGATCGCTGGGCCGAGATCTCCCCCGGCACCGGCACGCTCGAACGCTTCGTCACGCCCAAGACGCTCGGCGCCGAAGAGGACGATTGACGCTCAGCGCAGCGCGAGCAGCACCGGCGGCCGGACGGTGACGAAGAGCGGTCGCTGCGGCTGCGGCGCGACCGTGAGCGAGAGGCGCGTCGGCCCCTCCGCGAGCGGCGTGCGGGCGAACAGCGACGGCTCGGTCTCGATCACCGGGAGCGGGATGAAGGTCGGCGCGAGCGGGCCGGCCTCCGCCACTTGGACCGCGGGCGAACGCCGCCGGGCCGGGATCGTCACCACCTCGCGGCCCGCGAAGGCCAGCGCCTCGGGCCGGCTCACCTCGCCGAGGGAGGCGCCCTTGCGCAGGAGGGCGGAAAACACCGCGTGCTGGCCGCCATCCGCGTAGGTGGTGCGCACCGCCTCGCTGCCCTGCGCCACCAGGGCGGCGATGCGGGCCTCCTCGTCGGCGCGGTGGGCGGCGGCCTTCGCCTCCACCGCCGGATCCGGGTAGGCCGGGAAGGCGTAGCGCCCGTTCACCACGGTGACGGCGGGCTCGCGGCCCGTGGCCTCGAACCGGTCGTAGCCCTCCTTCAGCTGACGCCAGAAATCGATGTGCGGGTCCTGCCGGTGGCGCGCCATCTCCTCGGCGGTCATCCGGAACGGATAGGCCTGGACCTGGAAGGCGGCCTGCCCGCCGGCGAAGGCCTCGCGGGCCAGCGCGTAGATCTCGCTGACCTGCCGGTCGGTCATCGCGAAGCAGCCCGCCGAGGAGCAGGTGCCGTGCACCATCAGGGCGGAGCCGGTGCCGCCATGCGCCCGGTCGAAGGCGTTGGGATAGCCGACGTCGAAGGACAGGTGGTAGCGGGAGTTCGGGTTCATCTGCCGCGGCGGGACCGCGTAGAACCCCTCCGGAGCCTGCCGGTCGCCCTGCCGGGTCTTGGGGCCGAGCTGGCCCGACCAGCGGCAGATCGGGAAGGTCCTGAGGAGGACGAAACGGCCGTCGCCGGCCCGTTTCCACACCTCCAGCTCCGCCTCCTTCTTGAAGGTGCGGATCAGGATCGGGGCGGCCGGCACGGTGTCGCGCGCCGTCATCAACGCCACCGTCGCGGGCGGGATCGGGGCCAGGTGCTTGGGCACGCCCGGACCCGCCGGGGCGGGGCCGGCGGCCAGGAGGGCGCCCAGCATGACGAGACCGACCCCCGACCGCTTCATCCGCCGCCTCGCGCCTCCGGGGCAGCGCCCCCGGGGCGCGCCGTCGCACGCCAATGTGGGCATCTTGGGGCGGGCGCCGTCCGGCGGGCGCCCGCCCGCGCGGATCAGGGCCGGAGCAGGGCGTCGAGCCGGTCGACGATCCGGGCGGGCGCGAGGTCGCGGTACTCGTCGGGGCGCCGCGCGCGGTTGACCCAGACCGGCACGAAGCCGTAGGCCGCCGCCCCCGCGACGTCCCAGCGGTTCGAGGACACGAACAGGATCTCGGCCGCCGGGATGCCGAGGCGCTCGGGCGCGAGGTCGTAGGCGCCGGGGCTGGTCTTGAAGATGCCGGCCGGATCGACCGAGATCACCGCGTCGAGGCGCCCGCCGAGATCCGCCGCGCGCACCGCCTCGTCCAGCATCGCCGCGTCGCCGTTCGACAGGATCGCGGTCTGCAGGCCCGCCTGCCGCAGGGCGTCGAGGGTGGCGGGCACCTCCGGATAGGCGTCGAGCGCCGCGTAGGCGTCGAGGAGCGGCCCGCGCAGGGAGGGATCGACGCCCGGGTACAGGGCGAGCGCGTAGTCGAGCGCCCGCTCGGTGAGGTCCCGGAACGGGGCGTAGCGCCCCATCAGAGAGAGCACCCAGGTGTATTCGAGCTGCTTCTGCCGCCACGTCTCCGACAGGGCCGCCGCCTCCGCGCCCACCGAAGCGGCGTGGCGCTGCACGGCCGAATGCACGTCGAACAGCGTGCCGTAGGCGTCGAACACGGCGGCGCGGAGATGCTGGAAGGGAGCGGGGAGAGGCATGACGGGGCTCGCGACCGAGGGTGGCTGCACACCTTAACCCGGCCGCGCCGCCGCCGGGACTCCGCTACGGCATGGTGGGGCCGCCGATGCCATGGGCCGCGGGCGAAACCCCCGTCTCGGCGCAGACCCGCGCCACCGCCTCGTCCAGACGTTCGCCGATCGCCGGAGGAAGCCGGGCGCGGCCGGCCCGCAGGTTCTATCCAGGCATCCCCGAGGGAATCCGCTTGCGACGCGAGGCCGAGCGCCTCGATCAGAGCCGCGGCCTGATGCACATCCTTGCGGGCCTTGGCGGCACTGGCCGGATCGTCGCGGCGGAGCATCGCGACGATGAGTTTGTGGATGGCGTAGCGGGCGGGCGCCGGCACCGTCACCGGCACGCCCCCCTTGTGCAGCAGCACCGAGCGGACGGGCCGATAGATCAGGAAATCGAGGTAGCGGAGGGGCTGTGCCGACGCGCCACCGAGTGCCGGCATGCGCGAGGCGGCCCCGGTCGCGGCGTCCCCGGTGCGGTTGGGAGTCAGGAACTCGACCCGGAACTGCCGCGCGTTGACGAAGGCGACGCCGCCGCACGAATCGGCCGGGTGAGGCACCTCCCGGAAGGTCGCGTCGACGCCGCGCAGCACGTCGAGGATCGGCGGCATGCTGTCCTCGACCAGCATCGATATCGAATGGAACTGCGCCACATCGAGGTCGCTGGTCGCGAGATGCGCCTCCGGCAGGCGGACGCCCAGCAGACCCGCATAGGTCTGAAACGCGATCGTTCCGACGAGGACGCCGCGCAGGCGGAAGAAGCCGTTCTTCCACAAAGCCTCCATCACATCGCCGACGACGGGCGGCGGCGCGGGAAGACCGAGGGTGTGCAGAGCTCGCACGAGGTCGCGCCGCTCGCGATACCCGATCTTGGCTTGCCCGAAGGACGCGACGCGCTGCGTCACGGCCGGATCGTCGACCGGTCCGACATACTTCGAGTAGCGCCGTGCCGTCCCATCCGCCCCGGCCGCGTAGCCGAGGTAGTACCAGTAGGAGCGGCCGTTCTGATGGCGCTGGCTGAAGGAGCCGTTCTCCGGCAGCTGCGCATCGAACATCGCGTCCAGACAACGCTGCTGGAGATCGGCGAAGAGCGTGTGCTGCGTGAGCGGGAGGGTGTCCATGTCCTATATATGCAAAAATCCGATTTTGCATATATAGCCCGCCTCACACCCGCCGCAGCCTCACCCCGAACAGGCGCAGCGCCCCGAGCAGGGTCGCGCCGTAGACGACGAGGCCGCACGTGCCGAGGGCAGCCAGGATGGCGAGTTCGCGGAAGCGCGGAAGGGCGGGGATCGCGCGCTCGATGAGCGGCAGGCCGCCGAGCGTGCCGGCCGTGAGCACGAGGCAGGCGGCCAGCACCCCGCAGGCCGTCACCGCGAGGGTCCGGCTCGGCGCGGTCCAGCCGCGGCGGCGGGCGATGAGGAAGAGCAGCAGCACGTTGACCCAGACCCCCGCCGCGGTCGCGAGAGCGAGGCCGACGACGCCGAGCGGCCCGGTGAGCACCACCTTGAGGGCGACGTTGAGCGCGACCGCGGTGAGCGAAGCGATCACCGGCGTGCGTGTGTCCTGGCGCGCGTAAAAGCTCGCCACGATGCTGCGGATCAGCACGGCCGCCGGCAGCGCGAGGCCGTAGGCGGCGAGCACGGCGCCCGAGCGGGCCGCGGCCTCGGCATCGAAGGCGCCGCGCTGGAACAACGCCGTCATGATCAGGTCCGGCACCAGCAGGAACGCCACCGCGAAGGGGGCCGAGAGGGCAAGCGAAAAACCGGTCGCGCGGTTCTGCGCCGCGTGCGCGGCGGCGGCGTCGCCCGCGGCGAGGCGCCGGCTCATCTCCGGCAGGAGCACGGTGCCGGCCGCGATGCCGATGACCCCGAAGGGCAGCTGGTAGAGGCGGTCGGCGTAGTAGAGCGCCGAGACCGCGCCGGTGGGCAGGAAGGAGGCGATGATCGTGTCGGCGAACATCGCGATCTGCACCCCCGCCGAGCCGATCACCGCCGGCCCGAGCATGCGCAGGAAGCGGGTCATCCCGGCATCCTTCAGGGTCGGACGGGCGAGGCGCGGCGCCACCCCGGCCCGCACCGCATCGGCCCAGACGAGCAGGAATTGCAGCACGCCCGAGACCGCGACGCCCCAGGCCGCCGCGTAGGCGGCGTTCGGAAACAGGAAGGCGAGCCCGAGGCCGGCGAGCAGCGAGAGGTTGAGGAGGACGGGGGCGGCGGCCGCGGCCGCGAAGCGCCGCCTCGCGTTAAGGACGCCCGAGAGCAGCGTGACCAGCGTGATGAACAGGAGGTACGGGAAGGTGATGCGGGTGAGCGCCACCGCGAGGGCGAACTTGTCCGGCTCGTCCGCGAAGCCCGGCGCGAGCGCGCGCACGATGAGGGGCATCAGCGGCAGCGCGAGGGCGAGCAGCGCCACCTGCACGATCAGCATCAGGGTGAAGACGCGGTCGGCGAAGCGCCGGGCGGCCTCGGCCTCGCCCGCCCCGTCGAGGCCCGCATAGGTCGGCACGAAGGCGACGTTGAAGGCGCCCTCGCCGAAGATCGCCCGGAAGTGGTTGGGCAGCCGGAAGGCGACCACGAAGGCGTCGGCGATCGGGCCGGCCCCCATCACGGCGGCCATCACCACGTCGCGCAGGAACCCGGTGACGCGCGACACCAGGGTCCAGCCGCCGACCGAGAGGATGCTGCGAATCATCGAACCGGGTCTCGTCCCACCGCGGGACCCGGCCCGCGACAGGCGGCAGGGTCCCGGCGCCTCCTTAGCAGAGTCGCGCGCTCAGGCCGCGTCCGAGATGACGCGGGCGCGGCGGTCGTCGCGGATCGCCGCGTCCTGGCCCGCCGCGGCCGGGCCGATCCGCTCGGCCACGACGTAGAGCGGGCGCCGCTTCACCTCGGCGAAGATGCGCCCGATGTACTCGCCGATGATCCCCAACGACATCAGCTGGATGCCGGAGAAGAACATCACCGAGACGATCAGCGAGGCGTAGCCGGGCACGACCGGCCCGCGCAGCATGTACTCGGCCACGAAGTAGAGCGCCGCCGCGAAGGCGAGCGCCGCGATGGCGCCGCCCAGATAGGTCCAGACGCGCAGCGGCACGGTCGAGAACGAGGTGATGCCATCGAAGGCGAAGCGGAAGAGCTTGCGGAAGCTCCACTTCGAATCGCCGTGCTGGCGCGCCTCCACGGTGTAGGGGACGCCCACCGAGCGGAAGCCGATCCAGGAATAGAGGCCCTTCGAGAAGCGCGCCCGCTCCGGCAGCGCGCGCAGCACCTCCACGCCCTTGCGGTCGATCAAGCGGAAATCGCCCGCCCCCTCGGGCAGCGGCATCTCGCCGAAGCGGGCGAAGAGTTCGTAGAACAGCCGGGCGAAGCTGCGGCGCATGCGGCTCTCGCCGTCGCGGTCGGTGCGCTGGGCGTAGACCATCACGTTGCCCTCGCGCCAGCGCGCCACGAAGGTCTCGATGAGTTCGGGCGGGTGCTGCAGGTCGGCGTCCATGATCACGACCGCCCGCCCGCGGGCATGGTCGAGGCCCGCCGCGATGGCGACCTCCTTGCCGAAGTTGCGGCTGAAGGAGACCGCGCCGATGCGCGTCTCGACGCCGTGGTGCGCGGCGATCACCGCCGCGGTGTCGTCGCGGCTGCCGTCGTCGACGAACACCACCTCGAAGGCCGGGGTGATCCGCTCCAGCACCGGCAGGAGGCGGGCGAGGAGCGGACCGACATTGGCGCTCTCGTTGTAGACCGGTATGACGACGCTGAGGTCGATCGGGTCGCTGGGCCTGAACAGCTCCACGGTGCCGTTCCTCGTCTGGGGGCCGGCGCCCGGGCCGGCCGTGTCGGGGCATCAAGAGCCGGTTTCGACGGCCGGCTCAAGGGACTGCATTAGCCGATGCCACCTGAACGGCACCCGATCGTGCTCTGCGCCGACGATTACGGCCTCAGCCCGGGGGTGAGCCGCGGGATCCTCGCCCTCGCCCGGGCGGGACGGATCTCCGCCACCGGCTCCATGACGAACCTGCCGGCCTTCCGCCCGGAGGCCGCGCGCCTGCGCGAATGGGACGGACGGATCGGGCTCGGCCTGCACCTCACGCTGACGGCGGGCGCGCCGCTCGGGCCGATGCCGCGGCTCGCCCCCGCCGGCCGCCTGCCGCCGCTCGGGCGCCTGATGCGCCTGTTGCTCGCGGGCGCGCTCGACCGGGACGAGGTGCGGGCCGAGATCGAGCGCCAGCTCGACGCCTTCGCGCAGGCCCTTGGCCGGGCGCCGGATTTTTTGGACGGGCACCAGCACGTGCACGTGCTGCCGGGGGTGCGGGGCGCGGTTCTGGCCGCGCTCGCCGCCCGCGGTCTCGCCGGGCGGGTCTGGCTGCGCGATCCGGGCGACCGCCTGCCCGCGATCCTGGCCCGGCCGGCCTCGCCGAAGGCGCTCCTCGTGCGGAGTCTGGCCGCGGGCTTTCGGGCCGCGGCGGCCCAGGCAGGTTTTTCCACCAACCGCGGCTTCTCGGGTTTTTCGGATTTCGGGCCGGGGGAGGGGTTTGCGGCGGCGTTCGAGCGGGCCTTCGCGGCCCTCGGGCCCGCCCCGCTGGTGATGTGCCACCCCGGCCACGTGGACGAGGAGCTGCGCGCCCTCGACCCCGTCGTGGCGAGCCGGCCGGCGGAACTCGCCTATCTCGCCTCGGACCGCTTCGCGGCCTTGCTGGACCGAAAGGGCCTGCGGCTGGTGCCCGGGCCGGAGTGACCGGCGCGGGGTCCCCTTTCCCCGCACGCGGCACGGCTGTCGGGGGAACAATCCTCGACAAGGATGGCGCGGGATCCCCTCTCCCGTGCGGGAGAGGGGTAGGGGTGAGGGTCCCGGGAGGGTGTAGCAAGAGGGCAGGACGCTGCCGCTACCAACACAACGGTTGGCGTTCGAACCGCGCCCGTTCCGCTCCCCTCACCACGCCCTGTGTTTCACTGCGGCTCTCTCCCGGGACCCTCACCCCTGCCCCTCTCCCGCACGGGAGAGGGGTTCCCCGCGCCATCGATTTTTCCCGGACAGCCATGCGCACGCGGGGAGAGGAGAACGTGCACGAACCGAAGTGTGAATCCGCAAGCCCGGGTGGGAGAGGGGTTCCCGCGCTTCAGAAAGGTCCGCGCCGCGCTCGAGCCCCTACGCGATCGCCTCGCCGTACATCTTCTCGACGTGCTCCCAGTTCACAAGGTTCTCGATGAACGCCTTGAGGTAGTCGGGACGGCGGTTGCGGTAGTCGATGTAGTAGGAGTGCTCCCAGACGTCGACGCCGAGGATCGGCTTGGCGCCGTGCACCAGCGGATTTTCGCCGTTGGGGGTCTTCATGATCTCGAGCTTGCCGTTCTTGACGGCGAGCCAGGCCCAACCCGAGCCGAACTGCGACACGCCCGCCTGGATGAAGTCCTGCTTGAACTTGTCGGTGCCGCCCAGGTCTTCGGCGATCTTCTTCTCCAGGGCGCCCGGGATGGCACCGCCGCCGTTCGGCTTCATCCACTGCCAGAAATGGATGTGGTTGTAGTGCTGGCCGGCGTTGTTGAAGAGCGGCTGGTTCTGGCCGTAGGAGGCCTTCACCACCTCCTCGACGCTCTTGCCCGCCAGTTCCGAGCCTTCGAGGAGCTTGTTGCCGGTGTCGACGTAGGCCTTGTGGTGCTTGTCGTGGTGAAACTCGAGGGTCTCCTTCGACATGTAGGGCTGCAGCGCGTCGTAGGCGTAGGGCAGTTCGGGCAGCGTGAAGGCCATCGGGATTCTCCGGCTCGAAAGGCGAGGGACCGGCGGGCGGCGGAGGGGCCGCGGCACACGGTGTCGCGGCTTACGTAAGTCGGCAGCCTGGGTCCGGCAACGTGTCCGGGCCAGGTGACGGGCCACGTGACGGGCCAGGTGACGGGCCAGGTGACGGAGCCTGCCCGTCGGTGCGGTTTTGCAAAACCCGCCGGGCGGCTTAATCTAGGCCGTAAGCGGCCGGTGTCGCAGGTGATCGAGAGTCGAATGGTCGTTGCGTTGTACGCCCTCGCCCTGCTGATGGTCGTCGGCGGGTTGGCATCCGTCGTCCAGGGCATTCCCTACGTGCGCCTGGAGATCGGCTGGACGATGGTGATCGCCGGGACGGTGGCGGCGAGCGGCGGATCGGTGCTGCTCGGACTCGCGGCCGTCGTGGCGCGCCTGCAGCGCATGGAGCGCCTGATGGGGCAGGGCGCGGCCCTGTCCGCCCCGACCCGCAGCCTGCCGCCGCTGCCCCCGGTTCCGGCGCCCGAGCCGACGCCCTCGCCGGTCGCCTCCGCCCTCGGGCAGGCGGGCGTCGCCGGAGCCGCCGCGCTCGCCGCCACGGACCTGCGCCCGAGCCGGACGGCGCCGGAGGTGGCGGCGCCCGAGCTGCGCCTGACCCGCGCGGAGCCCGACGAGGCTACGCGAGAGGAGCCCAGGCCCGCGGAGTCGAAGCCCGCGGAGCCCGAGCCCATCCCGGCGGAGCCGGAACCCATTCCGGAGCCGGAGGCCGCACGGGCGACCGAACCCGAGCTCGAAGCCACGGTCGCGGAGACCGCGCCGCCCGCCGAACCGGAGCCGCCCGCGGCCCCCGAACCGCCGAGCATCGTCGGCACCTACGCGTCGGGCGGCAACACCTACGTGATGTACTCGGACGGCACGATCGACGCCGACACGCCCGGCGGGAAATTCCACTTCCACTCGCTCGACGAGCTGAAGGTGTTCATCGCCGAGGGCGGGGAGGCGGGAGGGGGGGCCCGGTCGGGGACGGCCTGAGCGCGGCGCGTCAGAGCGCGGCCAGCGGGTTCAGCGCCGCGTTCCGCTTCGGGAGCGGGGCCAGCATCGTCAGGCGCAGCCCGTCGGCGGCGTAGTCGGTGGCGACCGTCGCCTGGACCTGGGTCGAGAGCACCCGCTGGAGCAGGCGCGAGCCAAAACCCTGCCGGGTCGGCGGCGTGACGGCCGGCCCGCCCGATTCCCGCCATTCGAAGCGCAGGACCGTCCGGTCGCCCTCCGGCTCCAGGCTCCAGCGCACCTGCACCCGGCCGCTGCGGCCCGACAGCGCCCCGTATTTGGCGGCATTGGTGGTGAGTTCGTGGATCGCCATGCCGATCGGCACCGCGATCTCGGAGGCAAGGTCCACCGCCGGCCCCTCGAGGGTGATGCGCCCGTCCGCCTCCGGCGTCATGGCGCCGTCCGCGTAGGGCTTCAGCTCGTTCTCCAGGAGGCCGCGCAACGAGGCGGTCTGCCAGACATCCTCGGTGAGCACGCTGTGGGTGTGGGCGAGCGACATGATGCGCCCGACGAAGGCCTCGTAGAAGCTGTCGATGCTCGACGCAGTGCGGGCCGTGGAGCCGACGATCGCCTGCACGGTGGCGAGCGTATTCTTCACCCGGTGGTGCAGCTCGCGGATCAGCAGCGTCTGGCGCTCCTCGGCGAGGCGCCGGTCGGTGATGTCGGCCAGCACGCCGATCAGGCGGCGCGGCAGGCCGCCCGGCGTGTCGCGCTCGAAGCGCCCCGCCATCTCGATCGTCCGCCACGCCCCGTCGCTCGCCCGGCGCACGCGGCCGGTGGCGTGCAGCACGCCCTCGCCACGCAGGGCCGCCGAGACCGCCTTGCGAAAGGGCGCCCGGTCCTCCGGGTGCATCACATCGCGAAAAAACTCGGTCATGCTGATGGTGCCGTCCTGCGGGCGGCGGCCGAAGATCTCCCACATGCGCTCGTTCTCCCAGAGCGCCTGGTCGTCGAGGAGATGCCACTCGAAGATGCCCAGAGCCGCCACCGAGGTGGCGACCCGCAGCCGCTGCTCGCGGTCGTAGAGGGCGCGCCGGGCCTCCTCGCGGGCGGTGACGTCCTGCACCACGCCGATCATGCCCAGCAGCGCCCCGTCCGGCCCGAGCGTCGCGCGGCCGCGGGCGGAGATCCACAGGGCCTGCCCGTCGCGCGGGCGGCTGTAGCGGAACTCGATCGCGTAGGCGCGCCCCTGGGTGACGGCGTCCTGCACGACCGCGCGGGCCCGTTCGACGTCGTCGCGGTGAAGGAGGTCCTGAAGCGTCTCCCAGGTCACCGAGGGGCCGGGGGCCAGCCCGAGGATCTCGGCGGCCCGCTCCGACAGCGTGACCTGCCGGCTCGCCGCGTTCCAGCTCCAGTCGCCAAGCCCGGCGGAGGCGAGGGCGAGGCGGGTCTGCTCGGCGCGGGCCGCCGCGCGGCCGTCCTCGGCCGACTCGACGACCAGCACGCGGCGCCCGTCGCGCTCCGAGACCCGCACCCGCAGCCACGCGGTGCCCTGGTCGAGGCGGCGCCAGCATTGGTCGGCGGCCTCGTCCGGCGCGCCCGCGCCCGCCTCGGCGTCCCGCATCTCCGCCAGCGGCCGGCCGAGAAGGTCGGCGGGCGCGGCGCCGAGCAGGGCGCAGAGATGCGGGTTGACGGCGGCGAAGCGGTCCTCGGCGCCCGCCAGAACCGCGAGGCCGACGGGCGCTGCCTCGAAGGCGAGGCGGGCGAGCGCGTCGTCCGGGCGGTCCGTCCCGGCCGCGTCCGGCCGAGGGTCGGGCTGATCGTCGGGCCTGTGATCCAAGGCATGCCCCACTGGTCTTCGAGCCGGTGCCGGCGCCAGCCGTGTCGGCGTGAGCCGGCCAGAACGGAACGCGGGGTCGCGCGTTGGGTCTGCGCGCCGGGCCGATGGCCGTGCGGGCGGACCGCTCCCCCTGCCGCTTCGCCCCGGTTGTCCCGCCCGGTTCACCCACCCAAGGCCCCGGGGGCTCGCCCCCCGCGGCTTGGCCGTCCGAGGATGATGACCCTCATGGAACTCAGCGACAAGGCTCTCTCGGTCTTCGCGTTCGCAGCCTATCACCAACTGGAGAGCGGGCAGAAGGTGTCGCGCGTGGTGCGCCGAGACGGGGCCGGGCATCAGGCCGACCCCGAGGCGGTGGCCGAACTGGAGCAGGCCGGCCTGATCGAGGCGACGGCGGACGCGCTCGTGCTGCGCCCCGAGGCGGAGGCGATGGTCGAGAAGGGCATCGCGGCCCTGCGCGGCGCACTCGCGGGTTCGTGATGCAGATGGTCGAGGGGGCGGGAGATCCGGGTGGCCGGCGCGGTTCGATCGTCTCGGCGTCGGATCAAGCACTTGGCGAAACCGCGGCCCGGACCGGGCGTCCTTCCGGGCTCACAGGCCCCCGGCGCGCTCAGCCCTCGCGGCGAAAGCCCAGGTAGGTCGGCCGGCGCCCCTGCGCCACGGCCTTCGCCTCGTAGCGCGTGCCCGGCCAGTCCGGCCAGGGCGCGGTCCAGTCGCGGGCGCGCGCGGCGGTCCAGCGCAGGCCGGGGCAGCGCGCGGCGCGCACCAGCGTCCAACCGGCGTAATCGTCGATGTCGCTGGCGAAGCGGAACTCGCCTCCCGGAGCGAGGACGCGGGCGATCTCGGCCAGGCTCTCGTCGGAGACGAAGCGGCGCTTGCGCTGGCGGCGCTTCGGCCAGGGATCGGGGTAGAGCAGGTACACGCGGGCGAGGCTGGCCGCGGGCAGGCGCACCAGCACTTCGAGGGCGTCCCGGTCCCAGAGGCGGACATTGGCGAGCGCGTGGTCGTCCACCGCGCGCAGGAGCTTGGCGACGCCGTTCACGAAGGGCTCGCAGCCGATGATCCCGACATCCGGATGGGCGCGGGCCTGCGCGGCGAGGTGCTCGCCGCCCCCGAAGCCGATCTCCAGCCACACGGCCGAGACGGGATGCGGGAAGAGGGCGGGCGGGTCGAGGGGGCCGGCGGCGGGCAGGCGCAGCCGCGGCAGGAGGGCGGCGACGCGCTCCTCCTGGCCGGCCCGCAGGCGCTTGCCCTTGCGCCGGCCGTAGAAGGCGCGGCCCCGCTCGGGGGCCGCATCGTGATCGTCGTCGGTCATCGTGTCCCAGGGGTCGAGGGAGCGAGCCCCTTACCCCTGGGCGGCGGATCAGGCCAGGGCCGAGCGCAGCTGGCCGACGAGGTCGGTGCGCTCCCAGGAGAAGCCGCCGTCGGCATCCGGCTCGCGGCCGAAATGGCCGTAGGCCGCGGTGCGCGCGTAGATCGGCTTGTTGAGGGCGAGATGCGTGCGGATGCCGCGGGGCGACAGATCGAGGATCTGGCCGAGCACGGCCTCGAGCTTCGCCTCGTCCACCTCGCCGGTGCCGTGCAGGTCGACGTAGATCGACAGGGGCTTGGCGACGCCGATCGCGTAGGCGAGCTGGATCGTCGCGCGCCGGGCGAGGCCCGCCGCCACGACGTTCTTGGCGAGGTAGCGCGCCGCGTAGGCCGCCGACCGGTCGACCTTGGTCGGGTCCTTGCCCGAGAAGGCGCCGCCGCCGTGGGGCGCGGCCCCGCCGTAGGTGTCGACGATGATCTTGCGGCCGGTGAGGCCGCAATCGCCGTCGGGCCCGCCGATCACGAACTTGCCGGTCGGGTTGACGTGCCAGACGGTCGCGTCGGTCACCCAGGACTCGGGCAGCGCGGCGCGGATGTAGGGCTCCACGATCGCGCGCACGGCGTGCGAATCCAGGGATTCGTCGAGGTGCTGGGTCGAGAGCACGATCTGCGTCGCCTCGACCGGGCGGCCATCCGCGTAGCGCACGGTGACCTGGCTCTTGGCGTCGGGGCCGAGCGCGGCGGCCGCCCCCGCCTTGCCCTTGCGGGCGTCCGCCAGGTCCTTGAGGATCTTGTGCGCGTAGTAGATCGGCGCCGGCATCAGGGCCGGGGTCTCGTCGGTGGCGTACCCGAACATGATGCCCTGGTCGCCCGCGCCCTCGTCCTTGTTGCCGGACGCGTCCACGCCCTGCGCGATGTCGGCCGACTGGGCGTGCAGGTGGATCGCCACGTCGGCGTTCTTCCAGTGGAAGCCGTCCTGCTCGTAGCCGATGTCCTTCACGGCGGCCCGGGTGAGCTCTTCGAGATCCCGGAAGGTCACGGAATCGGGACCGCGCACCTCGCCCGCGATGACGATGCGATTGGTGGTCGCGAGGGTCTCGACGCCCAGGCGCGCCTCCGGCATCGCCGCCAGGTAGGCGTCCACCACCGTGTCGGAGATGCGGTCGCAGACCTTGTCGGGATGGCCCTCGGAGACGGACTCGCTCGTGAACAGATAGTCGGAACGTGGCATTGGCTGCTCGAACCCCCTGAGGCGGGCGCGCCGATTCGGTCGTCTGCCCGGTACCGTGGATGGGCAGGGTTCTGGCAGCCGGACTACCGGCGGTCAACCCGAAGAACCGGAGGAGTTCTCTTTATCGAACGATGCCGTGGCGTTCAGGGCACGGTCGAGCGCGCCGACGAGGACGGCGAGGCGCTGCCGGTCGTCCGGCGGCAGGTGGGTGTCGGCGGCGCGCGCGACATCCCGGGCGAAGCGCGTCGCCGCCGCCTCGGCGAGGGGCGCTTGAGGCCGCTCGGCGAACCCGGGCGACCGCGCGCCCTCTGCCGGCAGGTCGTCGAAGAAGTGCCCGATCGGCACGCCGAACACCTGGGCGATGCGGTCGAGGTCCGTCGCGCTGACCCGGTTGATCCCCTTCTCGTACTTGTCGAGCTGCGAGGCCGAGAGGCCGAGCCGCTCCGCCAGGGACCGGCGCGACATCCTGGCCAGCGTGCGCAGGCGCTCGATGCACTGGCCGATATGCGCGTCGCGCGCGTCGGCAGGTTTGCCGGCCATGAGGGCTCGCAGGCGCTGGTCGCGGCGCCCCGCGCCGCGGCATGAAAGGGAGACGCCGGATTGTTGACCCCCGAAGCTTGCGATCGTGTAAACGCCCGGCGTTCGGACGAACGCGCCCGGCGTTCGGACGAACGCGCACCACCGCGCGGGCGCGCCGGCGGGCTTGACGCCGCCGGGCAGGCGGCGGATGCCGGACCGGTGCCCGCCGGAGGCGGACGGTAGCGAGGCAGGACCAGGGCGAACGCGATGCAGGTCTTCCGTGACGATTGGGCCACCCTCTTCCTGCGTGCCGTCGTCTCGCTGTTCGTCGGCCTGCCCGTCGGCGGGATCCTCTACGCGCTCGCCTGGGTGGTGATGGCCTACGCGGCGGGCGATCCCGCCACCGAGCATCCCTGGGCGCTAGCCTTCCGGGCGCTCGGCACCGCCATCGGCTACGTGTTCATGGGCGGCTTCGCCTGGACGGCGACCGAGGGCTACCGCAGCCTGCACGGCTACTACGCGGTCGGCGTGATCCTCGCCTTCGTGGTGATGAGCCGGCCGTGGCGGCGCGAGGCCCAGGCGCCCTGGCCGCGCGCCTCCTGAGACGCGCGGACCGTCGCGTCAGGCGGCCGGGAGCACGGCCAGATCGCCGAGCGACGCGCTCTCGACGCGATTCCGCCCGTTGCGCTTGGCCGCGTAGAGGGCGACGTCGGCGGCCTTGAGGAGCTGGCCGGTCCCGCCCTCGCGGACCACCGCGGCCCCGCAGGCCGCCGCCACCCCGGCGCTCACGGTCATGGGGCCGCCGTCGGGCAGCCCGGCATGGGGGATCTCCGCCGCCGCGATCGCCCGGCGCGCGGCCTCCGCCACGGCGAAGCCCTCGCCGTGCGACGCCCGCGGCAACAGGAGCGCGAATTCCTCGCCGCCGTAGCGGGCCGCGAGCCCGCCCGCGGCCTCGGCCACCTCGCGCAGCAGGGCGGCGGCCCGCGTCAGGCAGCGGTCGCCCTCGGCATGGCCGGCGGTGTCGTTGAGGCGCTTGAAGTGGTCGATGTCGATGAGGATGACGGCGACCGAGGTGCGGTGCAGGCAGGCTTCCGCCCAGGCCGCGGCGAGGCGCTCGACGAAGAGGCGCCGGTTGGCAACGCCCGTGAGCGCATCGGTCTGCGAGAGCGCGGTGAGCCGGCGGTTGGCCAGGGCCAGTTCCTCCGCCTGGGCCCGCGCGCGCAGCCCGATCAGGAAGCGCAGCTTGGCCTCCCACTCGCGCGAATAGCTGAGCTTGATCGGCACGAGGGTCAGGCTCGCCACGAGCAGAGGCACGCCGTTGCTCGTCGGCCTGGCGAGCCCCAGCCCCGCCACGCCGGCGACGTAGAGCGCGAAGGACAGGCCGCAGAACCACAGGCTGTGCCGGAACGGCAGCGGGGCGATCAGGCCGACGACCAGGGGGATGAGCGTCGCGAGGATGAGATAGGTGTCGACGTGCCCAGCCGGGGCGAGGCGCGCGCTGTTGAGCACGACCGCCATGTCCACCAGCGCGGTCACCAGCGCGGCGAGCGTCATGCGCAGGGGGGAGGGACGGCCGCGCAGGGACAGGATCGCGGCGAGCGCCACCGGCACGAAGACGCCGAGCGTCAGCGCCACCGGCACGATCACCCGCTCGGCCCCGAAGGCGTCGAAGTCGGCCTTGAGCGACAGGATGTTGAAGAGGATGAAGACCGCGAGCCAGGACTGCACGAAGCGGCCGCTCTCCGGCGCGGTCTCCGCGTGGTAGCGCGCCTCCAGGTCGCCGGGCAGCCGCAACCGATACCGGGGGCGGCTCAGGCCGCGATCGATCAGCGACTGCATGCGGGCTCGCGACGGCGCTCGGGGTCAGCGCCACCCTAGACCTGCAGCCTCGCCCAAAGGTTAAGCCCTTGGCTTCAACACCACCTTACGCCGCGTTGCTGTGGCGCCAGGGCCGCTCCTCGCCAGCGTAACGCCCGCGCGGACGCTCCCGGCGGCGCCGGTGCGCCAGCAGGAGGCCGGCAAGCAGCGTGGCGCCGCTGCCGCCGAGGAGGGCGGCGAGAAGGGCGTAGCCGAAGCCGTGGAGCATCGTGAGCACGGCCGCGGCCGTGCCGCCGCCGATCGCTGCGAGCGCGAGAAAGATCATGACGCGACGCCTTCACGGTCCTCTGGCCGCCCGGGATTGACGAGCGGAGTATTCGGCCGGTTGCGGGCCGGATTGCGGCGGGACGGACGCCGCGGCGCGGAATGATGACGGCCACTTCGTGACCGTCGCGCCGCACGACCCGCGTGGTCGCGGATCCCCGCTAGGGACTCCGCGACGCTCCGTCATGACGCAACATCCTTAAGGATCTGCCAAGCGGTCGCCGCGCGATGCGGCCTGCGCGCCGCCCGGCTCGCGCGCGGACCCGGCCGCGTCAGGCGGCCGCGCGCTCGTGGTCCGTCATGTCCTCTTCGAGGCAGCGCCTCACCCACCGCTGGGCGTCCTCGGCGGTGTCGAACATCCGCGATCCCCCCCGCGCGCACGGGCCGAAGCCCGCCTCGACGAACCAGCGGCCCGCGAACTCGTCGGTCACCGAATGGCGCAGGTGTGAGATGACGGCGACGAGCGATCCGTCGTGGAACAGCAGCAGGCCGTCCTCCTGACCGCTCTCGGTGGTGATGCGGGTGGCTTGCGAATCAATCGGGGAGATCATGAATCCCGGGTATTAGGAATGCCAAGCTTGCGCCTTAGCAAATGCTAACCTGCGTCCCGGCCCCGGGTGCAGGTCCGGCGGCCCGCGTACGACGATCGGGCGGGAGGCGCCGCCTGCGGCCGAAGGTCCATCCGGCGAAGGCCGGCGATCGAAGTGGCGTCCCCGGCAGGGCTCGAACCTGCGACCCCAGGTTTCATCCCACTTCGGCTTTCGCCGCCGCCGGCCGGCGTTCGTGGGCTGGACTATCCCTTCACCGTAGGCACGCGGCCCTTAGGTGCCGCCCGTCTAGTCTCTACACCTTCCCGGCCTGTCGGCCGGGCTTGGCTCGGGATCGGCGTGACGCGGGATCGACGCTTTCCCCGACTTTGAGCGGATCCGCCGCGCGGTTTCCCGGCGCGACGCCCAATTTGCGGTTTAGGAAACCTGTGCTCTGTCCAGCTGAGCTACGGAGACTCACGGCGGGGTCTTAGCATCTCGGGCGGGCCGCGCCAACCGGTGGAGGGGAGGGGATGCGGGCGGCGCTGTGGGGCGCGGTCGCCGCGGCGCTGGCGTGGCCGGCGGCCGGCCAGGAGGCAGGGGCCGGGTCGGGGGCGAGGTCGGGGGTGGAGGCGGGCGGCTGCCGCCACCGGATCGCCCGCGCCGACCGCCTCGCGGCCGTGGCGCCCACGGGCGACCTCGTGCTGGCGTCCGGCCGCACCGCCCGCCTCGACGGCGTGCGCCTGCCCGACGATCCGGTGCTGCGGGCGGCGGCGCGGGACCGGCTCGCCGCCGCCCGCGGCCGGGATCTCGCCACCCGCGAGGAGCCGGCGGCGGACCGCTGGGGCCGGATCGTGCTCGACGCCGCGGCCGAGGAGGGGGAGCCGGCGGACCTCGCGGGCAGCCTCTTGGCGGCGGGTCTCGCCCTGGTCGATGCGGGCGAATCGGATACGCTGTGCCGGCCGGGCCTGCTCGCCGTGGAGGCCGCCGCGCGGGCGGCCCGGCGGGGCGTCTGGGCGGAGGGTCTGCCGGTGCCGGCCGGGGAGACGGCCCGCCTCGCGGGCCTCCACGGACGGTTCGTCGTCGCCGAGGGGCGGGTGGTGAGTGTCGGGGAGCGGCGCAGCCGCACCTACCTCAACTTCGCCCGGTTCGGCGAGGAAGGTCTGACGGTCACGGTGTCGAAACGCACTTGGCGGATCATGCTCGAACGTGGTTTGACGGCGGCTGCGCTTCGGGGACGGCGCGTGCGGGCTCGCGGCTTCGTCGAGCTCTGGCGCGGCCCGACCCTCGACGTGAGCGCGGCCGAGATGATCGAGATGCTGGACGAGGAGCGCGCGCTGCGGCGCTGATCGCGATGGACGGGTCCCTCACCAGAACCCTGGCGGCCGTGCTGGCGGCCGGCCTGATCGTGGCGGCGGCGGGCTGCGCCGGCGACCAGACCGGCGCGATCTCGCCCGTCGCCGTGACGGTGCCGCCGGAGGCGCCGCGCACCACCGGCCGCGAGCGCGGCGGCTCGGACGCCGACCACGCCAAGCTCGTCGCCTCGTTCGGCGGCGAGTACCGGTCGCCCACGGCCCTCAGGATGGTGAGCGAGGTCACGGACCGCCTCGTGCGGGCGACCGAGCGGCCCGACGAGACCTACGCGGTGACGCTGCTCGATTCGCCCGCCGTGAACGCCTTCGCGCTGCCGAACGGGCGGCTCTACGTGACGCGCGGCCTCCTGGCGCTCGCGAGCGACACCTCCGAACTCGCCGCGGTCCTGGCCCACGAGATCGCCCACGTCACGCTGCGCCACGCGAGCGCCCGCACCGAGATGGCCCTGCGCTCGGAACTGGTGAGCAAGGTGGTGGCCGACGTGCTCAACGACCCGGCCACGGGTGCGCTGCTCCAGGACCAGTCCCGCTTCGTGCTGGCGCGCTTTTCGCGCTCGCAGGAGTTCGAGGCCGATCAGGCCGGCGTGCGCACGCTGTCGCGGGCGGGCTACGACCCGTTCGGCGCCGCGCGCTTCCTCACCGGCCTCAACCGGACGATGGCGCTGAAGGCTGGCAGCGGGCTCACCACCGAGGCGGACCTCCTCGCCACCCATCCGAGCACGCCTGAGCGCATCACCCAGGTGACGCAGGCGGCCCGCCGCATCGGCGCCCCCGGCCTCGGCGCGGACGACCGCGCGCGCTACCTCGCGGCCATCGACGGCATCGCCTACGGCGACAACCCGGCGGACGGGATCGTGCGCGGGCGGCGCTTCCTGCATCCGCGCCTCGGCGTCGCGTTCGAGGCGCCGGACGGTTTCGCCCTGGAGAACACCGCCCGGGCCGTGCTCGGCACCACGCCGGAGGGCGGGCGGCGCCTGCTGTTCGATGCGGTCGAGACCAACGCCGGCCAGGGCCTGGAGGACGTGCTCAAGGCGACCTGGAACGACGCGATCGACACCGGCAGCTTCCAGACCCGGATGGTCAACGGCTTCCCGGCCGTCACCGCGGTCTCGAAGGGCAAGGAATGGTTCTTCCGGCTCGCGGCCGTGCGGGTCGGCACCAACACCTTCCGGATGATCATGGCGGCCAAGGGCGCGGCCGATCCCGAGCCGGCCTTCGAGCGTTGGCTGGCGAGCGTCGGCGCGGTCGGCCCGGACGATGCCCGGCGGCTGCGGCCCACCCGCATCCAGATCGTCACCGCCGCGCCCGGCGAGAGCGTGGAGACGATGGCCCGGCGCATGATGGTGGGCGACCGGGAGACCGAGCGCTTCCTCGTCCTGAACGGCCTCGACCGCGGGGCGGTCCTGCGGCCCGGGCAGCCCTACAAGATCGTGGTGGAGTAGAGGCGGCGCCGGTCTTCGCCGCCTCGCCGCGTGACGCGCGGGGAACCCTTCTCCCGTGCGGGAGAAGGGCAGGGATGAGGGTCCCGGGAGGGGGCAGCAAGAGGGCAGGACGCTGCCCGCTACCAGCACTGAGGTTGGCGGCTGATGCTGAACCGTTCCGCTCCCCTCACCACGCACCGCGCTTCACTGCGGCAGCCTCCCGGGACCCTCACGCGGAATCTTCGATCCCTACCCCTCTCCCGCACGGGAGAGGGGATCCCGCGCTCCTCGATCAACGGAGAGCTGAGGCCCTGCAGGCGCCCCCAATGGTGCCGTCGCTCCCTACGCCGCCTCGCGGGAGAGCTTGATGCTCTCGCGCTGGATCAGGTCGCGGTAGAAGCCGTCGAGGTGGGTGAGGCGGTCGGGCGAGCCGTCCTGGATCACCGTGCCGCCGTCCAGCACCACGATCCGGTCGAAGTCCTTGAGGGTCGAGAGCCGGTGCGCGATGGCGATGACGGTGCGGCCCTGCATCAGGTTGCCGAGCGCCTCGCGGATCGCCTCCTCCGACTCGGTGTCGAGGGCGGAGGTCGCCTCGTCGAGGAGCAGGATCGGCGAATCCTTCAGGATGGCGCGGGCCACCGCGATGCGCTGGCGCTGGCCGCCCGAGAGCTTCACGCCGCGGTCGCCCACGATCGTGTCGAAGCCCTGCGGCAGGTCGTTGATGAAGTCGGTGCAGCGCGCCGCCGCCGCCGCCGCCCAGACCTCGTCGTCCGTGGCATCGGGGCGCCCGTAGCGGATGTTTTCGCGCAGGGAGCGGTGGAACAGGGAAATGTCCTGCGGCACCACCGTGATCGCCTCGCGCAGGGATTCCTGGGTCACGCGGCCGATATCCTGGCCGTCGATCAGGATGCGCCCGTTCTGCGGGTCGTAGAAGCGCTGCAGCAGGGTGAACAGCGTGGACTTGCCGCCGCCCGAGCGGCCGACGAGGCCGACCCGCTGGCCGGGCTCGATGGTGAGGTTGAAGTCCGTGAACACCTCGCGGCCGTCCGGATAGTTGAAGGCGACGTGCTCGAAATCGAGGCGCGCGCCCTCGCCCACCAGGGGCTTGGCCTCCGGGTGGTCGCGCAGGTCGTGCGGCTGGAGGAGCGTGGTCAGCGCCTCCGAGAGCCGGGCGGTGTGCTGCGTGACGTCGACGAGGGCCACCGCGAGGTCGCGGGTGGCGGCCAGGATGGTGATGCCGAGCGTGCAGACCAGCACCACCTGGCCGGCGGTGGCGGCGTTCACCTCCCACATCCGCACCGCCCAGTAGAGCAGCCCGAGCACCGCCACCACCGTGATGACCGCGTGCATGATGCGCAGCTTCTCGAGGTAGAGCAGGCTGCGGCGGCGCGCCGTCATCTCGGTGCCGATGGTGCTGTCGAAGCGCACGTACTCGCGCTTGAAGGCCGAGAAGGCGCGCACGAGCGGCATGTTGCTGACGAGATCGACCATCTCGCCGTCGACCGAGGCGGCCTTCTCGGCGAAGTCGTGGTGGAGCGGCTTGCCGGCGGCGGCGATGCGGAACATCAGCACCACCACGCCGCCGCAGATCACCAGGAGCCCGAGCGCCATCGGGATGCTCACCGCGCCGACGTACAGGATCGCCCCGAATGCCGCCGCGCAGGGCGGCATCACGTTCCAGACGAACATGTTCTCGGCGGTGAAGATCGCGTTCGAGGTCGCCGTGATGCGGCTCGCCAGCGTGCCGGGCTGCCGGTCGGCGAAGTAGGAGGGCGAGTGGCCGGTGAGGTGCTTGAACAGATCGCGGCGGATGTCGCCCGTGACCGACACGAAGGTGAAGCTCGCGATCAGGCTGGCCACGCGCCACAGCATGTTGTCGGCGGCGATGAAGACGACGAGGATCGTCAGCGCCGTCCAGATCTCGCCGCTCTGCGGCCCCTTGCCCAGCGCGTCCACGACCCCCTTGAGGCCGTATTGCGTGCTGACCGAGCAGGCCACGGCCCCCAGCACCGCCACGACGATCGCGGCGTGGGGAACCGCACGGCGGCGGATGTAGCGGGCGACGAAGGCCCACGGCCGGTGAGCGTACGCGCAGAGGTCATCCATCGTGCTGATCGATCCCGGTTCTTCGCGTGCGGTTGCTCGCCGGTCGGCGGGCAGGACCCGCCCGAACTCGCAACGCGCAAGCGTCGCCTTATGTTGCAGGCAAAAGACGTCGGTCGCTCGCTTTATACGCGTCCCACATGAACGGGAGTTGAGCGGGCCTGCCGCGATGCGGCAGACGCGTGCGGTGCGAAAGCCGGCTTGAGGGCCTTTCGCTCAGCGGCCGTGCGTGCGGCGCGTCTCCGGCATGAGCAGCAGGAGGGCCAGGAATGCGAGCCCCGCAACGGCCGCAAGGCCCACGAAGGCGGCGTGGGTGCCGAAGCGGTCGGCCATGAAGCCGGACAGGGTCGTGCTGATGGCCGCCCCGATGCCCATCGCGGTGCCGACCGCACCGAGCGCGAGGTTGAAGCGGCCGGTCCCGCGGGTGGCGTCGGCCACCACCAGCGGCACCATCACGCCGATCACCGCCGCCGAGATGCCGTCGAGGATCTGGATGACCACGAGGAGTTCCGGCTCGTCCGTGAAGGCGAAGAGCAGCCCGCGCAGGGGCAGGGCGGCGAAGCCGAGGAGCAGAAGGGGGCGGCGGCCGTAGGTCTGCGCCGCCCGGCCGACCGCGGGCGCGATCAGCGCCAGCACCACCTGCGGGGCCATGATGCAGGCGGCGATCAGGATCGTGGCGGTCTGGCTCGTGCGCATGGTGAGCACGCTGCCCACGAGCGGCAGCATCGCCGCGTTGGCGACGTAGAACAGCAGGATGCAGAACGAGAAGCAGAGCAGCGCCCGGTTGGTGAGGACGAGCCGCAGGCTCGCCCAGCCGGAGAGCGGGGAGGCGCTTCCCTCGCGCGCCTGCGGGCGCACCACGTCGATCTCGTTCGCCCGGATGAACCAGAGCGCGGCGAGCGTCGGCGCCACGAGGGCGGCCGTCACGTAGAACACGGCGGCGTTCGACAGGTAGTAGCCGCAGGCGCCCATGCCGGCCGCCGCGAGCGCGTTGCCGATGGAGGAGAAGCGCGCGTTGCGCCCGAGCCGCTCGCCCAGCCGGTCGTGGCCGACGAGGCCGATGCTGATCGCCGCGATGGCCGGGGTGAGCGTGCAGCTCGCCAGCGAGTGGGCCGCCATCGCCAGGGCGACGATCAGGAAGGTCGGCCACACGGCGAGGCCGACCGCGCTCGCCCCGATGATCGCGACCGACAGCCCGGCGACGAACCGCTTCGAGCCCACCCAGTCGACGAAGGCGCCGCCCGGCACCTGCCCCAGCAGGCTGAACAGCCCCCCGATGGTGAGCACGAGGCCGATATCGGCCTGGGTCCAGCTGTGGGCGGTGAAATGGACCGCCACGAACGGCCCGAACCCGGTCTGCAGGTTGGCGACGAAGAACGTGAAGGCGTCGAGCCCCCGGCTGCTCGTCGCCGACGGCTCCGGCTTCTCGCGCCGCCGGCCCGGCTGCGCCGCGCCGGCGGCCGGCCGGCCCTGGTCGCGCAGCACATCGGCCCGCGGATCGTAGCGGGGCGACTCGCGGTGGGCCGGAGGCCGTCGTTGCGTCTGGCGGGCAGGCGTCATTTGTCCGGCGGATTGCGCGCGACGGCCTGCTCGGGGTCGGGCGCCGGCGAGGCCGGCCCCAGCACCACGATCGGGTCGCCGGGCTTGTATTCGGGCGAAACCCGCACTTGGTTTCGGGTGAGCTGGAGGACGGCCCGGCCGGGCTTGTTGTCCGCCGAGAAATGCAGCGCCCGCCAGTCGACCGCGATCTTGCGCGAGCCGACGCCGAGGAAGCCGCCGAAATCGATGATCGCGGCCCGCGGACGCCCCTCCCGATCGACCACGATGTCGATGATCCGCCCCATATCCTCGCCGGCCGCGCTGCGCACGGGCTTGCCGATCACGCTGTCGTAATCCTGGGTGTCGAGGACGGTCGCGGGCGTGCCGGGCGCCTTGGGCGGCTGCGCCGGAACGGGCTGGGCCGTCGGGGTCGCGGCCGGAGGCGGCGCGACGGGCGCGGTGGCGGCCGGGGGCGCTGCGGACGGCGCCTGGGCGGCCGGCGGCGCTTGATTGGCAGGATTGGCCGGCGGAGCCTGGGCGGCGGGCGGCGGGGTCGGCGCGGGCTGGGCCGCCGGGGGCGCGGCCTCGGGCGGTCTCGCCTCCTGGGGCGGCGGGGGCGCGGGCGGTGCCGCCGTGTCCTGCGCCGCGGCCGTCACGGCCGACAGGGTCGCGAGCGCAGCGATGGCCGTCCGCAGGGTCCTCAGCACGTCCGCCTCTCGTCGTAAGGTCACGCCGGTCGCTCCGCCAACCGCGGCCGTCCGCACGGGTTCCAATCGGGATTCCGGGGCAGGGCGCCCTGGTCCCGGATGCCGGAGGAACGCGGCGAAGTTGTGGGAGCAGGCCCGCAGGGCGCGCCGGGAAACGGGGGCGCCGCGGGTGGGCCGTCGAAGAGGCATCGTCACTCGTCTCCCGGGCCGGCGGGGGCCGGCCCGCATCGGGTCGTCGCTCGGGGCGCCGACGGGCGGCGCACGCCTCAGAGTGCGGCCCCCCCGGAGACCTGTCCAGGCGGGAGCCGCGGGAATCCGCGGCGCGCGCCCACCAAGGCCTGGATTGCCCTCTCGTCCGCTGGTTTCGCGGGGCGGCCTCGGCTACATCGCGCGCAGCCCCGGGAGTGCCCTACCGATGTCCGCGTCATCCCTCCGCCTCGGCGTCAACATCGACCACATCGCCACCCTCCGGAACGCCCGCGGGGGCGTGATGCCGGATCCCCTGCGCGCGGCCCACGCGGCCGTGGCGGCGGGGGCCGACGGCATCACCGCCCACCTGCGCGAGGACCGCCGCCACATCCGCGACGTCGACGTCGAGCGCCTCAAGCAGGAGATCGACCGCCCGCTGAACCTGGAGATGGCCACCACCGACGAGATGATCGCCATCGCGGTGCGCCTGAAGCCCCACGCCGCCTGCCTCGTGCCGGAGCGGCGCGAGGAGCGCACCACCGAGGGCGGCCTCGACATCGTCGGCGCACGCGAGACGGTCGGTCCGGCCATCGCGCGCCTGAGCGAGGCCGGCATCCGGGTCTCGCTCTTCGTCGAGCCGGACGTGCACATCATGGATGCGGCCCGGCAGCTCGGCGCGCCGGTGGTCGAACTGCATACCGGCCGCTACTGCGAGGCGGTGGCGGCGGGCGAGGCCGAGGAGGCGCGGCGCGAACTCGCCCGCATCGCCCGGGCCGCCGCGCATGGCAGCGCGCTCGGGCTGGAGATCCACGCGGGCCACGGCCTCACCCTCGACAGCGTCCGCCCGGTGGCGGCCGTGCCGCAGATCCGCGAATTGAACATCGGCCACGCCATCGTGGCGGAGGCGGTGTTCGTCGGCCTCGGCGAGGCCGTGCGGGCGATGCGCGAGGCGATGGATGCGGCCCGGGCCGAGGCGGCCGCATGATCGTCGGCATCGGCTCGGACCTCTGCGACATCCGCCGGATCGCCCGCTCGCTTGAGCGGTTCGGCGACCGCTTCACCCACCGGGTCTTCACCGCGGGGGAGCGGGCGCGCAGCGACCGCCGGGCCGCCCGGGCGCCGTCCTACGCCCGCCGCTTCGCCGCCAAGGAGGCCTGCGCCAAGGCCCTCGGCACCGGCCTCGCGCAGGGCGTCTTCTGGCGCGACATGGAGGTGGTGAACCTGCCCGGCGGCCGCCCGACCCTGCGGCTCACCGGCGGGGCCGCCGCGCGCCTCGCCGCGCTGATCCCCGCCGGCCACCGCGCCAACGTGCACGTCTCCCTCACGGACGACCCGCCGCTCGCCCAGGCCTTCGTGGTGATCGAGGCCGTTCCCGAATGAGGCGGGCGGGCCGAACGGCACGACCGAGAAGGCCTTGACCCGGACCCGGGCCGGCCTCCGTTGCGGGAGCGCCGACGTTGGTCTAGACCCCCCGCACCGCGGATGGCTCGCCCGCGTCCCGGCGGTCGCCCAGGTGACAGGTCCAAGGTGACAGACCCCAGGCGAGATGACGGACCGCCGGAGACGTAACGCAATGGAACGCGCGCGCACGAACCAGGACCTCAAGCCGGCCAAGGAGGCCGGCCTGTGGGAGTCGATCAAGGAGACCGTGAAGGTCGGCCTCCAGGCGCTGCTGATCGCGCTCGTCGTGCGCACCCTGCTGTTCCAGCCCTTCAACATCCCGTCGGGCTCGCTGGTGCCGACCCTGCTGATCGGCGACTACCTCTTCGTGTCGAAGTACTCCTACGGCTACTCCAAGTACTCGCTGCCCTTGAGCGAGTACCTGCCCTTCGAGGCCAAGGGCCGGATCTGGGGCGCGGAGCCGAAGCGCGGCGACATCGCGGTGTTCAAGCTGCCCAAGGACAACGCCACCGACTACATCAAGCGGGTGATCGGGCTGCCGGGCGACCGGATCCAGATGATCAACGGCACGCTGACGATCAACGGCAAGACGGTGAAGCGCGAGCAGATCGCCGACTACGCCACCTCTGACGCCTTCGGCCAGCCGATCCTGGTGCCGCAATTCATCGAGACCCTGCCGGGCGGCGTCTCCCACCGGATCATCGAGCGCGACGGCGACCGCGGCATGTGGGACAACACCCAGGTCTACACGGTGCCGCCGAACCACTTCTTCATGATGGGCGACAACCGCGACAATTCGACGGATTCGCGCGACCTCGGCAGCGTCGGCTACGTGCCCTTCGAGAATTTCGTCGGGCGGGCCGAGGTGATCTTCTTCTCGATCGACGAGGGCGCCTCCGCGTGGCAGATCTGGAACTGGCCCTGGACGGTGCGCTGGAGCCGCCTGTTCAACCCGATCCACTGAGGACGGCCGTGGGGGCCGCCGACGCGACCGAGCCGGCGGCGAGCGCGCCCGCGGCAGGCGAGCTCAAGCCCGCGGGCGGGCGCGGCAAGCGCCGGCGCGAGCGGCCCGACCTCGCGGCCCTCCAGGAGCGGATCGGCCATGCCTTCCGCGATCCCGGCCTGCTGCAGCGGGCGCTCACGCATGTCAGCGCGGGGAGCGGGCTCGAGAGCTACCAGCGCCTCGAATTCCTCGGCGACCGCGTGCTCGGGCTGGCGGTGGCGGACGGCCTTTTTGCGGCGCTGCCCGGCGCCGACGAGGGCGACCTGTCGCGGCGCCTCTCCGGCCTCGTGCGCCGCGAGAGCTGCGCGGCGGTCGCCACCGCCTGGGACGTCGGCCCGCACCTCAAGCTCGGCAGCGGCGAGGTGCACGGGGGCGGGCGGCGCAACGCCGCGATCCTGGCCGATGTCTGCGAGGCGATCCTCGGAGCGATCTTCCTCGATGCCGGCTACGAGGCCGCCAAGGCGGTGATCGACCGCGCCTTCGCGGCCGGGAACGAGACCGAGGGCACGCGGACCCGCGACCCGAAATCCGCGTTGCAGGAATGGGCGCAGGGGCTCGGCCTGCCGACGCCGACCTACGCGGTGGTGGAGCGCGCCGGCCCCGACCACGCGCCGATCTTTCACATCGAGGCGCGGGTCGTCGGCGTCGCGCCGGGGCTCGGCATCGGCGGCTCGAAGCGCCTCGCCGAACAGGAGGCGGCGCGCCTGATCCTCGTGCGCGAGGGCGTGTGGCGCCAGGAGGAGGGCGCCGCGGGCGCCGGATGAGAGATGGCCGAGGATACCCCTGAGACCCGCGCGGGCTTCGTCGCCCTGATCGGGGTGCCGAATGCCGGCAAGTCGACCCTCCTCAACAGCCTCGTCGGCTCCAAGGTCTCGATCGTCTCGCGCAAGGTGCAGACGACCCGGGCGCTGGTGCGCGGCATCGCCATCGAGGGCCAGGCCCAGATCGTGTTCGTGGACACGCCCGGCATCTTCGCGCCCAAGCGCCGGCTCGACCGGGCGATGGTGACCTCGGCCTGGAGCGGGGCGGCGGATGCGGACGCGGTCTGCCTGCTGGTCGATGCCCGCAAGGGCGTGGACGAGGAGGTGGAGGCGGTGCTGGGAAAACTCCCCGACCTGCGCCGGCCCAAGATCCTGGTGCTCAACAAGATCGACGTGATCGCCCGCGAGCGCCTGCTCGACCTCGCCGCCTCGCTCAACGCTCGGGTGCCCTTCGACCACACCTTCATGATCTCGGCGCTCACCGGCGACGGCGTGCCCGACCTGCGGCGCGCGCTCGCCGCCCTGATGCCGCCCGGCCCCTGGCTCTACCCGGAGGATCAGGTCTCGGACGCGCCGCTGCGCATGCTCGCGGCCGAGATCACCCGCGAAAAGATCTACGACCGGCTGCACGAGGAACTGCCCTATTCCTCGACCGTCGAGACCGACCAGTGGCAGGTGCGGCCGGACGGGTCGGTGCGCATCGAGCAGACGATCTTCGTCGAGCGCGAGAGCCAGCGGAAGATCGTGCTCGGCAAGGGCGGCCAGACCATCAAGGCGATCGGGCAGGCGGCGCGGGTCGACATCGCCGAGGCGGCCGAGGCGCCGGTGCACCTCTTCCTGTACGTGAAGGTGCGCGAGAACTGGGCCGACGACCCGGAGCGCTACCGGGAGATGGGCCTGGACTTCCCGCGCGGCTGAGCCTCCGTCACGGCCGCCGGACCGGCGGCGGAGCGGAAAAAACCCCGCTCACTCGCAGACGCGGACCCGCTCGACGTAGACCTCGCCGTAGGCGTCGACGACCCGGCGGCGCGCCCAGTAGCAATCCTCCGCCACCACCGGGCGCGGGGCCGCATGGGCCGCGGTCGCCAGCGCACCGAGCGCGAGGCCGCCGGCCACCGCCGCGCCGACGCCCCAGCCGGGCACGCCGCAGGGATGGAACTTGCAGTAGGGACCGGCCACGGCTCCGGTCGAGGCGGTGAGGCCGGCGCCGAGCACGACGGCGGAAGCGGCCATGAGAGCGGTCTTGCGGAGGGAGACGAAGGACATCGGCGGATCCTCGGGGAGGGTGCGGGGAGCACCGCGGGGAGGGACATCGCCGGACCGCTCCGGCGATGTCGCGACCATGCTCCGGGCCGCTGCCCGGATCCGTGCGCGGCGGCACGCGCGCGGGCTGCTGCCCCGCTTGGCCGCGTGTGCCGGCGCACTATCTCGATGGGGCCGGGACGACCCGGCCGGAGAACCGCACGCGGGGACGGCCCTGCCTCTCACAGGGTCCCCGTCATGGCTTGGCTCTACCTCCTCGTCGCCGGCTTGTTCGAAATCGGCTGGGCGATCGGCCTCAAGTACACCGAGGGCTTCACGCGCCTCGTGCCCTCGCTCCTCACCGTCGCGAGCATGATCGTCAGCCTCTGGCTGCTCGGCCTCGCCCTCAAGACGCTGCCGGTCGGCACCGGCTACGCGGTCTGGACCGGCGTCGGCACGGTGGGCACGGCGATCCTCGGCATCGTGCTGCTCGGCGAGCCGGCGACGCTCCTGCGCCTGCTCTGCATCGGGCTGATCGTGGCGGGCATCCTCGGGCTCAAGTTCGCCGCCTGAGGCGGAGCGGCCGCGCGTTTGTGCGCGGCCGCATCCCGCGCTAGAGCGGTGCGGCCATGTCGCACAACAGCTTCGGCCATCTCTTCCGCGTCACCACCTTCGGCGAGAGCCACGGCCCGGCCCTCGGCTGCGTGGTCGACGGCTGTCCGCCGCTGATCCCGCTGGAGGCCGCCGAGATCCAGGCCGAGCTGGACCGGCGCCGGCCGGGCCAGTCGCGCTTCACGACGCAGCGCCAGGAGCCCGACGCGGTGCGCATCCTCTCGGGCGTCTTCGCGGACGACCGCACGGGCGGGCGCCAGCTCACCACCGGCACGCCGATCGCGCTGATGATCGAGAACGTCGACCAGCGCTCGAAGGATTACTCGGAGATCCGCGACAGCTACCGGCCCGGCCACGCCGACTTCACCTACGAGGCCAAGTACGGCATCCGCGACTACCGCGGCGGCGGGCGCTCCTCCGCCCGCGAGACCGCGGCCCGGGTGGCGGCGGGCGCCATCGCCCGCAAGGTCCTGCCCGGCCTCACCATCCGGGGCGCCCTGGTGCAGCTCGGCCCCCACCGGATCGACCGCGCCCGCTTCGACTGGGACGAGGTCGGCCGCAACCCGTTCTTCTGCCCGGACCCGGTGGCGGCGGCCGAGTGGGCCGGCATCCTCGATGCGGTGCGCAAGGACGGCTCGTCGCTCGGCGCCGTGATCGAGGTGGTGGCCGAGGGCGTGCCGGCGGGCCTCGGCGCCCCGATCTACGGCAAGCTCGACAGCGATCTCGCGAGCGCCATGATGTCGATCAACGCCGTGAAGGGCGTGGAGATCGGCGACGGCTTCGCGGCGGCCTGCCTGCGCGGCGAGGAGAACGCCGACGAGATGCGCCCCGGCAATGGCGGCGCGCCGCACTTCCTCGCAAACCACGCGGGCGGCATCCTGGGGGGCATCTCCAGCGGCCAGCCGGTGGTCTGCCGCTTCGCCGTGAAGCCCACCTCGTCGATCCTCACGCCCCGGGCCAGCGTCACCCGCGACAACCGCGCCACCGACGTGGTGACGAAGGGCCGCCACGATCCCTGTGTCGGCATCCGCGCGGTGCCGGTGGGCGAGGCGATGATGGCCTGCGTGCTTGCCGACCATTTCCTCCGCCATCGCGGGCAGGTGGGCGGCGCGGCCTTTCAGCCGGACTGAATTTTTGGGAGAATTCAGTTTCGCCGAAACCGCCGCGGGTCTATGACGGCGGGGTGAAACTCGGCGACTGGCTCCGGCGGCAGGGCGTGTCCCGCCTCGACTTCGCGCGGCGCTGCGGCCTGTCGCCCGCGGCGGTGACGGGCCTGTGCAACAATCCCGCGCCCTGGCTGACCCGCGAGACCGCAGCGCTCGTCGCCCGCGAGACGGGCGGCGCCGTGACCCCGAACGACTTCCTGGGCCTCGCGCCCCCGCGGCAGGAGATGTCCGTGCCCCACGCTTCCGTCCTCGAGACCATCGAGGCCTTCGCCCGCGGCGAGATCGTCGTCGTCACGGACGACGACGACCGCGAGAACGAGGGCGACCTCGTCGTCGCGGCCTCCCTCTGCACGCCGGAGAAGATGGCCTTCATCATCCGCAACACCTGCGGCATCGTCTGCGCGCCGGTGACGGCCGCGGAGGCGCGGCGCCTGCGGCTCGAACCGATGGTGGCCTCGAACGACGCGCCGCTCGGCACCGCCTTCACGGTCACGGTGGACGTCAAGCACGGGCTCACCACCGGCATCTCGGCCGAGCAGCGCTGCAACACCGTGCGGGCGCTCGCCAACGGCAACATGGGCGCGGCGGATTTCGTGCGCCCCGGCCACGTCTTCCCGCTCATCGCCCGCGACGGCGGCGTGCTGATGCGCTCCGGGCACACGGAGGCGGCGGTGGATCTCTGCCGGCTCGCCAAGCTGCCGCCCGTGGGAGTGATCTGCGAACTCGCCAACGACGACGGCACGGTGATGAAGGGGCCGCAGATCGCGGCCTTCGCGCAGACGCACGGGCTGCGCCAGATCTCGGTGGCCGATCTCATCGCCTACCGGCAGGCGCGCGAGAAGCTGGTGGAGCGCGTCGGCACCTTCCCGGTGAGGACCGCGTGGGGAGACCTGACCGGCTACGCCTACACCACGCCGTTCGAGCCGATGCAGCAATTCGCCTTCGTGCACGGGCGCATCGGCGACGGGCGCGACGTGCTGGTGCGCCTGCACCGCTCCAACGTGGTGGCGGACGTGATCGAGGGCGGCCACGCCATCGGCTGCGTGATGCGCCGCTTCGCGCAGGAGGGCCGGGGCGTGCTGGTCTACCTGCGCGACGGCACCGCGGGCGTGCCGCTCACCGCCTTCCCGGACGAGCAGGGCGACGGCGCCGAGGCCGCCCGGGTGCGCCAGTGGCGCGAGATCGGGCTGGGCGCCCAGATCCTGCGCGATCTCGGCGTGGTCTCGATCCGCAACCTCGCCACCGCCTCGCGCTCCTATGTCGGCCTCTCGGGCTTCGGGATCGAACTGGTGGGCGACGAGCCGCTGGAGAGCGAGGGGATGCCGCGTCCCCCGTCGGCAACGCCGGATTAAGGTGCCTGCGGCAGGCTGGCCTCGACGAGTCGCAGAGGCTGGCCACGCGATGGATAGGAGTCCCGACCGGCTCGGCGCGCACGCCTCGCTCGGCCTCCACAAGCGCCTGCACGAGCAGGCGTTCCGCCTCGCCCGGATGGGCGCCTGGGAATGCGACCTCGCGGACGAGCGGCTGATCTGGACGGACGGCGTCTACGACCTCTTCGGGCTGCCCGTCGGCGCTCCCCTGCGGCGCGGGGCGATCGTCGACCTCTACGCCGAGGAATCCCGCCGCGAGATGGAGGCGATGCGGGCCGCAGCCCTCCGCACCGGGCAGGGCTTCGTGCTCGATTCCGAGATCCGCACCCCGCGGGGCGAGGGCCGCTGGATCCGGATCGCCGCCGAGGTCGCCTGCGAGCAGGGCAGGGCGGTGCGCCTGTTCGGCTACAAGCAGGACGTGACCGCCGAGCGCGCCGCCTGGGCACGCCTGCGCCAGCGCGCGGAGCACGACTCGCTCACCGGCTTGGCGAACCGCGGCGTCTTCGAGGCCCGCTATCGCGACCTGACCACCGGCAGCCTCGGCGTCTCCGCCCTCGTCCTGCTCGACCTCGACCACTTCAAGGCGATCAACGACGGGCTCGGGCATGCTGCCGGGGATGCCTGCCTGCGCGAGGCGGCGCGGCGGCTGACGCGCACCTTCCCGGACGCCGTCCTGATCGCCCGGATCGGCGGCGACGAGTTCGCCGTGCTGCTGCCCGCCTCTCTCGACCCGGCGCAGGTCGCCCGACGGCTGGCGCAGGCCTCCCGCGCGCTCGACCGGCCGCTCGCCTGGGCCGGCCGCGGCCTGCGCGTGAGCGCCTCGGTCGGCGCGACGCTGGTGCGGCGGCCCGGCGGCCCGGCGCCCGACCTCTTCGCCGAGGCCGACGCGGCGCTCTACGCCGCCAAGGCCGCGGGACGGAACACCGTGCGGATCTTCGACCCGGCAACGCAGACCGCGCGGGTCACGACGCGCGCGCGGACGGTTCATGCCGCGGACCGCGCCGGGACCATGGCGGACCAAGGCAAGCTGCGGACCGGCTGAGCGGAAGAGCCCGGACCATCCCGCTCCCTCGCCGTCCGCATCAAGACCCATGGCACCGGCCAGGCTTCGCCCCCGGCGCGGGCGCCGCTATGGTCGCGCCCGACGCGAGGGACCCATCCGCCATGCCGCCGAACCCGGCCGTCCGGAAAGCTGCTCCGGCCTCGACACCGCGGCTGCGCCGTGCGGGCCTGCGAGCCCGATCGACATGGGGACGCACGGCGTGATCGGCCCCATCCTCCTCGCGCTCGTCCCGATCGCCCTCCTGATCGGCCTCGGCGCGGCCCTGCGCCGGGCGGCCTTCGTGGCGGAGGCTTTCTGGCCGCAGGCCGAGCGGCTCGGCTACTACGTGCTCCTGCCGGCCCTGTTCATCCACGGGCTCGGAACGGCGCGGCTCGACGGGGTGCCGGTGGCCGCCCTCGCGGTCGTGCTGGTGGCCTCGACCCTGGCGGTCGCGGCGATCCTGCTGGCGGCCCGCCCGCTCCTCGGCTTCGACGGCGCCGCCTTCACCTCGGTCTTCCAGGGCGGCGTGCGCTTCAACAACTACGTCGGCGTCTCGGCCGCGGCCGGGCTGTTCGGGGCGCAGGGCATCGCGCTCGCGGCGGTCGCCAACGCGGCCATCGTGCCGACCGTGAACGTGCTCTGCGTGCTGGTCTTCGCGCGATTCGGCGCCGGGGGACGGCTCACCGGACGCGCGGTCCTGCGTCAGCTCGCGCTCAATCCCCTGCTGGTGGGCTGCGCCATCGGCATCGGCCTGCAGGCGGCCGGGATCGGGCTCCCGCCGGGGATCGAGCCCATGCTCAAGGCGCTCGGCCAAGCCTCGCTGCCCCTCGGCCTGCTCTGCGTGGGCGCGGCCCTCGATTTCGGCGCGGCGCGCAGCTGGGCGCGCCCGGTCGCCGTGGCCTCGGCGGCGAAGTTCGTGCTCATGCCGGTGGCGACCCTGCTGGCCTGTCGCGCGCTCGGCCTGCAGGGGCCTGCCGCCGCGACGGCGCTGCTGTTTCAGGCGCTGCCGACCGCCTCCTCGTCCTACATCCTGGCGCGCCAGCTCGGCGGGGACGCCCCCCTGATGGCCGGGATCACGGCGGCCCAGACGGTGCTGGCCGGCGCCGCCATCCCGATCGTCCTGTTGGGCCTCCTCGGCCTCGCCGCCTGATCCGCGCTCACCGCCCCATCAGCGCCTCGACATGCGCGGCGACCGAGCGCGACAGCCCGTCGAGGTCGTAGCCGCCCTCCAGCACCGACACGACGCGCCCGCCCGCGTGCCGGTCGGCCAGTTCCATCAGCCGGCGCGTCGCCCAGCCGAAATCGGCCTCCGTCAGCTGGAGGTTGGCGAGCGGGTCGCGCCAATGCGCGTCGAAGCCCGCCGAGATCAGGATCAGGTCGGGCGCGAAGGCGTCGATGCGCGGCAGGACGCCGTGCTCGAACGCCTCGCGAAAACGCTCGCCGTCGTCGCCGGGGCGCAGGGGCACGTTGACGATGGTGTCGTGGTCGCCCCGCTCCGAGGTCGCGCCGGTGCCGGGATAGAGCGGCATCTGGTGCGTGGAGCAGTACAGGACGCTGCGATCGTCCCAGAAGATGTCCTGCGAGCCATTGCCGTGGTGCACGTCCCAGTCGACGAGGGCGACGCGCGCGGCGCCGTGCGCCTTCTGGGCGTGGCGCGCCGCGATCGCCGCGCTGTTGAACACGCAGAAGCCCATCGCCCGGGTGCGCTCGGCGTGGTGGCCGGGCGGGCGCATGGCCGAGAAGGCGTTGGCGACGCGCCCCGTCATCACCTCGTCGACCGCGTGCATGGCCCCGCCGACCGCGCGCAGCACCGCCTCCAGGGTCCCGGGCGACATCACCGTGTCCCCGTCGATCGCCACCATGCCCTCGCGCGGGGCGGCCTCGGCGATCGCGTCCACGAAGGCCTGCGGATGGGCGAGCGCGGCCGCGGCGAGCTCCGCCCGCGGCGCCTGCTCGCGCACGAGGGGGGAGAAGCGCTCGTCCTCCAGCGCCCGCTCGATGGCGCGGATGCGGTCGGGCCGCTCGGGATGCCCGGTCGGCGTGGCGTGGTCGAGGGAGGCGGGGTGGCAGAGATACAGCGTCGTCATGCGCGGTCCTTGGCCCGGCATGGGGCCGGCCTCTCGTGATCGTGCGCCACGGTGGCAGGAGGCTGACACGGACGCAACACGTGCGCGCTTTCACGCCGCGGATGTCCCGCCGTGTCTTCGCGGCGGTCCGGCCAAGCTCTACAGGTTAGGGATTGAGCAACCACGAGTCGGTTGACTTCGGGCTCCGAGTGGAAACCCTTCGATGCCTCGCCCCCTGATCGCGCTCGCGGCCGCCCTCGTGCTCGCGGGCTGCAGCTACAAGTCCCTGCCGGACCCGGCCCTGTCCGCGCAGGACGCCGCCTGGATGGCGATGGTACCGGACGCGGAAGCCGACCCGCGCTTCGCCCGCTACCTGATCGACGACCCGACCGGCGAGGCGCCCGGCACCATCGTGGTCCAGACGAAGGAGCGCCAGCTCTACTACGTGCTGCCCGAGCGCAAGGCGGTCCGCTACGGCGTGACGGTGGGCGACGAGGCCTATGGCTGGACCGGCACCGCCCGGGTCTTCCGCAAGGCGTCGTGGCCGGACTGGAATCCTCCGCCCGAGATGGTCCGGCGCTGGCCGCACGTGCACGCGATGAAGGGCGGCCCCGCCAACCCGCTCGGCGCCCGCGCGCTCTACCTCGCGGACGGCAACAAGGACACGCTCTACCGCATCCACGGCACCAACGAGCCGGAGCGGATCGGGCAGGCGGCCTCCTCGGGCTGCATCCGCATGCGCAACATCGACGTCGTCGACCTCTTCAACCGCGTGCCCGTGGACGCGAAGGTCATCGTGCGCTGAAACCGTTTCGCAACGCTGCCTCCTTGCTCAAGCTTAACCTGAACGCCGATTCAGATTTCGGCGTTAACCGCCGACGGGAACATCGCCTCGCATAGTCGTCCTCAGACAGGGACAAGCACCGGCACCAAAAAAGCCGGGGAGGCACGACAGATGATCCAGGCTTCGCTGCAAGACTTCTGCAACCGTATGGTCGCCAAGGGCGCGATCGGACGCGACGACGTGAACGAGCTGGCGCGCGAGATCCTGCCCGAGGGGCTGGCCTGCCGCGACGAGGCCGACATGCTGCTCGGCCTCGACCGGGCGGTGCGGGCGGCCGACCCGTCCTTCGCGGATCTCTTGACCGCCATGCTGGTCGACTTCGCGGTGTGGGGCGAGCGCCCGACCGGCCGCATCGACGCCGAGATCGCCCACTGGCTCGCCGGCTCGCTGAGCGTCGGCGGCGGTCCGACCCCGCTCGGGATGCGGATCGCCCGCGAGGTGATCCGCGAGGCGGAATCGAGCCACGAGACGCTGCTGGCCTGCGCCCTCGGCGGCACCGGCGGCGCGATCCTCCTGGCGCCGGTCCGCCGCCTCGCGGCCTGACCGGCCCCGCGCCGGCGCCCGCCGACGCCGGGGACCGCGCCCCGCCCGAAAACGCCGAGCCCCACCCGTTGGTCAGCTTGCCGAACCGCGCGCAAGTGCTTTAACGGGATCAAAGCTTGAGTTTTGAACCCGACTGGACCCGGAGTGCCGGCGGCCCGCCCGCCGGCGCCTGCCGCCGTCCCGGTCCGGAGAGTGGGCGCGGCATCCGATGTTCGACAAGATCCTGATCGCAAACCGGGGCGAGATCGCCTGCCGCATCATCAAGACGGCGCGCCGGATGGGGATCAAGACGGTGGCGGTCTATTCGGATGCGGATCGCGATGCCGTGCACGTGGCGATGGCGGACGAGGCCGTGCATATCGGCCCGGCGCCCGCCGCCCAGTCCTACCTCGTGATCGAGAAGATCATCGAGGCCTGCCGGAAGACCGGCGCGCAGGCCGTGCATCCGGGCTACGGCTTCCTCTCCGAGCGCGAGGCCTTCCCGAAGGCGCTCGCCGAGGCCGGCATCGTGTTCATCGGCCCCAACCCCGGCGCCATCGCGGCGATGGGCGACAAGATCGAATCGAAGAAGGCGGCCTCCGCCGCCGAGGTCTCGACCGTGCCGGGCTTCCTCGGCGTGATCGAGAGCCCCGAGCAGGCCGTCTCGATCGCCGACGAGATCGGCTATCCCGTCATGATCAAGGCCTCCGCCGGCGGCGGCGGCAAGGGCATGCGCATCGCGCATTCCGCCGCCGAGGTGGCGGAAGGCTTCGCGCGCGCCCGCTCCGAGGCGGCCTCGTCCTTCGGCGACGACCGGGTCTTCGTGGAAAAGTTCATCACCGACCCGCGCCACATCGAGATCCAGGTCATCGGCGACAAGCACGGCAACGTGATCTACCTGGGCGAGCGCGAGTGCTCGATCCAGCGCCGCAACCAGAAGGTCATCGAGGAGGCGCCGAGCCCGCTCCTCGACGAGGCGACCCGCCGGAAGATGGGCGAGCAGGCCGTCGCTCTCGCGAAGGCCGTGAACTACGATTCCGCCGGCACCGTCGAGTTCGTCGCCGGCCAGGACAAGTCCTTCTACTTCCTGGAGATGAACACCCGGCTCCAGGTCGAGCACCCGGTCACCGAGATGATCACCGGCCTCGACCTCGTGGAGCTGATGATCCGGGTGGCGGCGGGCGAGCCGCTGCCGCTCACCCAGGACGAGGTGAGGCTCGACGGCTGGGCGGTCGAGAGCCGGGTCTACGCCGAGGACCCGACCCGCAACTTCCTGCCCTCGATCGGCCGGCTCACGACCTACCGCCCGCCGGCCGAGGGCGCGCAGGGCAGCGCGACCGTGCGCAACGACACCGGCGTGGAGGAGGGGAGCGAGATCGCGATCCACTACGACCCGATGATCGCCAAGCTCGTCACCTGGGCGCCGACCCGCGAGGAGGCGATCACCGCGCAGGGCGAGGCGCTCGACGCCTTCGCGATCGACGGCATCCGCCACAACATCCCGTTCCTCGCGGCCCTGATGGCGCATCCGCGCTGGCGGGAGGGCCGCCTCTCCACCGGCTTCATCGCGGAGGAATTCCCGAGCGGCTTCGAGGCGCCGGTGCCGGCGGGCGAGGTGGCGCGCCGGATGGCGGCGGTGGCCGCCGCGATCGACCATCGGCTCAACGAGCGCAAGCGCGGCATCTCCGGCCAGATGCGCGACCCGAAATACCTGCGCTTCGAGCGCGAGCGCGTGGTGTGGCTGGGCGACCAGCGCTTCGAGGCGACGGTCGAGACCATCGCGGCCGGCCACGGGCCGGCGACCGGCCATGGGCCGGCGGATGGCCACGGGCCAGCGGACGGGATCGCCGTGACCTTCGCGGACGGCACTGCCTGGACGGTGGAGAGCGCGTGGCGCCCGGGCGAACCGGTCTGGACCGGCACCGTCGGGGGCGCCCGGGCGGCGATCCAAGTGCGCGGCCTCCTCAACGGCGTCTTCCTGCAGCACGCGGGCGCCGCCGCCGAGGCGCGGGTCTACACACGGCGCGAGGCGGACCTCGCTGCCCTGATGCCGGTCAAGGAGGCGAGCGGGTCGGGCAAGCAGCTGCTCTGCCCGATGCCGGGCCTCGTGAAGAGCATCATGGTGTCGCCCGGCCAGGAGGTGAAGGCGGGCGAGCCGCTAGCGATCGTCGAGGCCATGAAGATGGAGAACGTGCTGCGCGCCGAGCGCGACGGCACGGTGCAGACCATCCAGGCCAAGGAGGGCGACAGCCTCGCGGTGGACGCGGTGATCCTCGAATTCGCCTGACGCGGTGCCGCTCTACTTCGCGTACGGCTCCAACATGGACCGGGCCGCGATGGCCCGGCGCTGCCCGGCCTCGCGCGCCTGCGGCATCGGCCGCCTCCACCGCCACCGTTTCGTGATCATGCGGGAGGGCTACGCCTCGGTGGTGCGCGATCCCGCCGCCACCGTGTGGGGACTGGTCTGGGACCTCGCGCTGTCCGACGTGCCGGCGCTGGACCGCTACGAGGGCGTGGCGGGTGGCCTCTACGTGAAGGCGCAGCAGCCCGTGGTGACGCCCGAGGGGGTGCGCCGCGCGCTCGTCTATCTCGGGCGCAGCCAGGGCGGCACGCCGCGGCCGGGCTACCTCCAGGGCGTGATCGCGGCGGGGCGCGAGGCCGGGCTGCCGGAGGCGTATCTGCGCGGGCTCTCGGGGTTGCTGCGCTGACGCCGCGAACGGCTTACGGCACAGCGACCGGCCCGATCCGTCATGCGTCGTGCGTGTCGGCTAGGCCGAAGCGGACGCTGGTCCCGCCAGCGTGGCAGTACCAACCAAGCCATCCTCACGCGGACATCATATCGGCAAAAACAAAATCCATATTGGATTCCTTCTTCGTTACTAATTTCCGTTCACTATCGGTCTTTCAGGCCATTGATAGCGGCGCCATTCCCATAATATAATTCTATTGTTTTGAGCCAATAAGCTCCATGATTTGACAATAACGATCGAGATCCGCTCATACAGTCATTCACAGCGCAATTCTTCAGAGCGGCGCGTGCCATTGCTCAAGATCATGTGGTGATGACACTGCCATCGAAAGCAATCTCCGCCGCATAAATCTCTTCTGCTTCGCAACCTTATGCATCCGGTCTCGTTGACGGCAGGAGTTGCGTAGCCCGGAGTTCCCGCAGCATCCATCGTGGGAGTGCTTCCATGCTCGCTCGGCTTCTCGGCGCCACGCTCGCCGCCGCTCTGATGATGCTGTTCGCCACGGCCGCATTCGCGCAACGCCGTCTGGCCTACGTGGTTGGAAACAACCGCTACGACCACGTACCCCTGCTGCGCAATGCCGAGAAAGACGCCGACAGCATTGCGTCGCTCTTGCGGCAGGTCGGCTTCGATGAAGTGATACCCGAGAGAAATCTATCCTATGCGGCTCTGAACGACGGCCTGCGGTCGTTCTCCAGCAAAATCTCCGAAGGCGACACCGCGCTGTTCTTCTTTGCGGGGCATGGCTATAACGACGGCGCGCAGAATCTTCTGATGCCGACGGACATACAGAGGTTCAGCCGGGATCAGGTGAGAGGAATCCGGAACCAATCGCTGTCGGTGGAACGGGTGATCAACACCCTTCAGAGCCGGGGGGCGCGGTTCGCCATCGTCATCATCGATACTTGCCGGAGAAATCCCTTCGAAGCGTCGAACGGCTTCGATGGATCGTTGCAGATCATCATCCGGGCACCGCTGCCGATCCCGTCGGGCGTGCGGACCGAATCCTTCGAGTTCTACGCAGCCGGACCGCAACAGCAGGCCCTCGACCGGCTGGGCGAGGACGACCCGGTGCCGAACTCGGTCTTCACGCGAGTCCTTCTGAAGCATCTCGTCGCTCCCCCGCGCCCGTTGGAGCAGATCGCCAAGAACGTGCGGGCCGAGGTGCAGCGTCTCGTCAGCCAGGGCGATCCGCGCCGTGTGCAGACGCCGGTCTACGTGAACAACATCACCGACGATTTCTTCCTGACTCCGCCGGCCCCACAGGGAGGCCGGACGCAGCCGCCCGGACCCCGCAGAATCCCCCCGACGGGAGCGGAGGCGGCCCAGCAGTGCGACCGCCTCGCCGCCGCGCCCGACGACGAGCAAAGGCCGCGGGATCTGCCGGGCGTGCGCCGCGAGTTCATCGACGCGGTCCCGGCCATCGAGGCGTGCGAGACCGGACTGCGCACCGCCCCCGGCAACGTCCGCCTCCAGTTCCAGCTCGCGCGCGCCTACTGGGCGAACATGGAGGAGGATAAGGCGCGCGCCGCCTTCGAGGCGGCGGCGCAAGGAGGCTACGCCGCGGCGGAGACGGCCCTGGTCGAGATGGTGTATCGCGAGAACGCCGACGGCGAGCAGGATTACTCCGAGGAGGCCGCCGGCCATCTGCGCCGGGCGATGTCGCGCAATGCCCGCGCCGAAACCTTCCTCGGCCTCATGACGATCAGGGGGCAGGCTCCCCCCTACTACCCCTCGGGATCGGATCTCGCCTACGACGCGGGCATCCGTCATCTTCGCCGCGCCTACGGCCGCCAGGATCCGGAGGCCGCGTTCTGGCTCGGCATCATGTCCTACCGGGGCCGTGGCGGAATGCCGAAGGACTACCGGTTGGCCGAGAGGTATTTCAAGACCGCGGCGGAGACGGGGCACCGTCGGGCCATCCTTCATCTCGGGAGTCTCTACCGTGACTGGACCAACGCCCCGGAACACCTGACGACGGCGAAGCGATACTGGGAGATGGCGGCGCGGCTCGGCAGCGGTCAGGCGACCGAGAATCTCGCGCAGTATTACGAGTTGGGCTGGGGCGGCGCGCCCGACCGGCAGAAGGCGTGCGAGCTGTACGAGAAGGCCGGGGAAATGGGCTACGCGACGAGCTGGGCGAAGTTCGTCGCGCAGTGCCCGGCCTTCGCGCGGCAGCGCAGGACCGACCTGATGCCGCTCGGCGGCAGGAGCGCCGGCGCGCTCGCCCCCGACGGGCTGGTCCGATGACGGGCGGACGGCTCCCGGCGCATGGCTGCCGTCCTCGCGTCGTCACCAGCGCACGTCGCCGTCCGACATGGCCTCGAATGCGACTGTGGCGGCAAGCGAGCGATCCCGCAGGTCGGCGATGCGCGACATCGCCTCGAGCGTTCGCGCATCATGCCGGGCGCACCGCGTCTTGAGCATCTGCAGGGCCCCGACCAGCCGGACCTCATCCGAGGCCGGCTCGGATGCTCCCTCGGCGAAACGCACGGCAACGTCCATCAGCAGCCGCCCGCTCTCCTGATAGAGGCCGATCCGGTCGATCCGGTCGCGGTCGTGCGCGGTTATGGTCAGTTCGGCGCTGCGTCCGGTCACGGCCTTCGCCGACAGGATCGGTCCGGTCTTGCCGCGGAGCTCGACCCGGCCGACCGGCATGTTCTGCCAGATGATGGTGATGCGGGTGCGGTCGGCGGCAAGGATCTGAACGGCCGGACGGATGACCGGTCCGGCATCGGCCGGCTGCTGGCACGCGGCTGCGCTCGTCCGCGCCTTTGAATCCAGCTCCTCGTGCGAACCGCGCGCCAGCGTACTGCGGACATGCGTGAGACGCGAGCGCTCGAAGAGTTGCAGGACCCAGTCCGGAAGGCGCAGCGAGCTGCCGCTCTGGCTCATCCGCCGCGGCGCGACCCTGAAGACACTCCCGTCGTCGGGAAGATAGAAGGGCCGGTCGCGACCGGGCCGCTTGATGGAGATGCGCGGCCGGCCATCGACGATCTCGACCACGTCGCCTTCGTGGAGGAGCTGGCCCGGCTCGATCTCTCGCACGCTTTGGCCGTCGCGGCGCACGATGGCGCGGCCACCCAGCGCCTTGCTGTACTCGGCAATGTAGGCGTCCGCCCGGAGGATGTCGGCACTGTCCGGCGGCCCGCTCTGGGAAGCGGCGGGCTGCGTTCCGAGCAGGCCCGGAATGAGGATCGCCAGCACGGCTCGGCATGCGCGCCGGCCGCAGGTCCGGGCGGCATGCTCCGGTGACCCGGCTGCCGTGGGTCGAAGTCCTTCTTCGTTCGACCGTCCGGACGGGGCACCGGACCGACGTCCGCCGCAACGGATGCCGGTCCGGCGCAGGCGAGGGATTCTCCGGTCGCGATCCGGCCCGACGCGATCGGGCATGGCTCTGAGCAAACCCGTCACCTGCTGCGTGCTCCCCATTTGCCTCTGATCCACTTGAGCTTGATCCACTTGATCCTGATCCAGCCATGGACGGCTTCGAGGATCCGATCCACCACCCCATGGATGAGGTCGAGAACCCATTTCGCAGCCTTGGCGAAGCCTTCGAGAGAGACTGCGAAGATCGGCGTTAGAATATCCGGAGGGGGCACCCCGTCGCCAATCTTCGGCACAGAATGACCGACCTTCCAATACAGCAACACCATGAAGATCACGGCGATGCCTCCAACGAAGACGATCGCGATCATCGATCTCAGGCAGAAGGCACGCGGCCATGAGGCGCCCGGCAACCGGTGCGACAACGCTCCGATCGGGCACCAGATGAGGAAGAACATCAACGAGGCGAGCACGATGAGAACGAATTCGTTCCACAGCTCGGCGGCGAGGGTCGGATGCAGGGCCACCGGAAAGCTCAGGAAGGCACGGACGGCGTTGAGGACCACCTCCGCGCCGGCCAGCGTCCCGATCGGCGTGGTGTGGACGTCCCCGGCGCTGAGAGCAGAGGTTCCGATCACGATGACGGCCTTGTCGAAGAAGCGCGCGACGCTCCTGGACTGGCTCGTCAACTGCTCGACGTCGCCGACCGGGATCCGCAGATACGCGGCCTGCTCGATGTCATCATCCCAGGAGCTCGCGATCGCGTTCGGACCCGCCCCCGATGCGTTGCGCGGATAGGCGAGCGAACGCAGCGTGAAGAGCAGTTGCGGAACTTGCGTCCCGGACGCACCCGCTGTGTCTGGCGTGAGCGCCGAAAGACAGATGAGGCGGTTCTCGAAGCCGTAGCGGCTGCGCGGGGCATGCCCGTCCGCGTGGTCGCTGCAATCGGTCGCTCTCCCATCGAGGAGACCGGCCATGAACCGGTCGAGGCCATCGCGCCCCTCGGCCGCCGCGATGGCGGCGGCGGCGGCTACCGTCGGCTTGAGGACCCGCATGCCGCCATCGGCCGGGCGCGCGACGATGGCCGGAGCGTAGCGGCGCAAGACGTCATCCCCGTCCTCCGCCTCGATGAAGGTCTGGGCCATGGCCGCGTAGGCGTTCTCCCGCAGGAGACCTGCCTTGACCGGGTCTTCCCGGGCGTCGAACCAGATCGTGCGCGGCTCCTGTGCGAGACGGCCGGACAGCGCGTAGATCACCGACGTGCCGCGGCTCTCGATGGCCGTGCGCCCGGGCTCCGGCCAATCCGGTGCGGTTCTCCGATCGACGAGCGCCGCGTCCAGAACGATGGCGGCGGGCTGGGCACCACCGCTCAGCGCGAGCGCCAGAACCTCATGCACGAGTTCCGGCTGGGCGGGATGCCCGGTCCGGCAACGTTCGATTGCATTCCTCGGCGTGAAATACGTCTCGCAGGCACTCTGCTGGATATCCAGAAAGATCAGGCGAGGCTCAGGCGCACCGGATCGCGTCATCCGGCGCCGAGGCGCATAGATGTCGGCATAAAGACCCATTCCCTTGTCGATCCCGAGGCGCCTCATTGCCTCGAACGGCCCGGAAACGTAGGGGATTTTTGATGCAACTATAATTGTAGAGCTTAGAATTATAGCGAAGACGAAACCAGTCAGGGCATTCGCGATCGCGCCGAAGAGCACTCCATGCGCGCGCACTGAGTGAGTGACCGTTCGATGGTCCGACATTGCAGCGGAACTCGCCCCGACCATCGTCAATGTACGTTAGATCTGCGACCGGGGAAATCGATCTTTGTTTACTAAATTTCTCGAAAAAAACCCAAATCATTGCTGTATTTTCGACAGTATCTACCTAATTTTCTTCCGGTGCGCCGATCAGGCTACTAGCTTCAGATGCGGCACCCGCTTCGATAGCTATGCGTTAGAATTACAATTTAGGCTACAAGTATGCAATAATTTACTATGTCTAGATGTCAAATTGCGCTTCATTCTTGATCAAAATTGAAGCCGCATGGCGGTAATTTAGATACTCCTGCGACCTCCTACACGATGAAAATTGCAGTCAGACTTCAAAACTTCGATCGGTGCAACAACAAATCTCGGTGTATTTACGCAATCCATAGGCAGCGAGTCCTGTCTGCGTCGCAAATCGCCGCTATACAAACGATCTGAGCTGATCACGAAAGGAGTCATACAATCATACAGGCACCATCCTGCGCTACCGCCCCCTGAACACCGGGTGCTCCACCCTGTCGCCCGCCCGGATGCCGAGCTTGGCCGCCGTGCCGGCGTTGAGTTCGAGCACTGCGAGCACCGGCTCGCCCGACGAGACCGTGCGCGTCGAAAGGGGCTCGGTGTCGGCGGCGATGCGCGCGACCGTGCCGTCGGCGCGGATGAACAGCATGTCGAGGGGCAGGTAGGTGTTCTTCATCCACATGGCGACCGGGGCCACCTGCGCGAAGTCGAACAGCATGCCGCGGTCGGGCGCCATGGTGCGGCGGTACATCAGCCCCTGGGCGCGCCCGGCCTCGTCGCGCATCACCTCGACCCGGAAGGCGTGGCGGCCGGAGCGGGAGGCGATGGTCAGGGGCTCGGTCGGCCCCTCGGCCAAGGCCGGCCGGACGAGGAGGGCGAGGCCCAAGATGAAGGAGGTGAGGACGAGGACGGCGAGCGCCGCCGCGGCGCCCTGCTGCGCGATGCGAGTCGACATGCCGGGCAAGCTAGTGCGAGGCCGGCAGCGCGCCATCCGCCAGCCGCACCTCGGCGGCCATCAGGCCCTTGGAGCCGTCGCCGTAGCGCACCATCACCCGCTCGCCGGGCTTCAGCTCGGCGATGCCGTAGCGGCGCAGGGTCTCCATGTGGACGAAGATGTCCGGCGTGCCCTCGCCGCGGCTGAGGAAGCCGAAGCCGCGCAGGCGGTTGAACCACTTCACCACCGCGCTCTCCAGCGCGCTCGTCGGCACCACGGTGACGTGGGTGCGCGGCATCGGCAGCTCGGCCGGATGGATCGCGGTCGACTGGTCGAGGGAGATCACCCGGAAGGCCTGCCAGCCCCGCGCGCGCTGCACCGCCTCGACCACGATGCGGGCGCCCTCGCTCGCGCTCTGGTGGCCGTCCCGCCGCAGGCAGGTCACGTGCAGCAGCACGTCCGGCGAGCCGTCGTCCGGGACGATGAAGCCGAATCCCTTGGCGACGTCGAACCACTTGATCCGGCCGCTGATCTCGACGAGGTCGAGCGGACGCTCCGTCTCCGCGTCGGAGCCGGCCGACGTGCGACGCGCGCCGGTCTCGAACGTACTCCCCGGCAGCGGGCCGAGCGGGCCTGAACCGAATTCGTCCGACATGTTAAGCAACCCAACACCGAATCGCGCGATGCGATTCCCACGGGAGCTTAACAAAGTCATGACTCGGGGGAAGCCCGTTTCCGTGCCCGCCGCGGCCTAGTCCGCCCGGGATGCGGCGCGGATCGGAGCCACTCCCGCCCGTTCCGCATGCCTGGACGGCAATCTGCCGCCGCGCCGTGCAGCACCGGCGGCCGGAGGAGGGCACCGGCGGAGGCCCCGCGCGGTTCTGTCGCAGGGTTCGACGGATCGTCCGCGCGCCGCTATCAGCGTCGGCTCAAGCCCTTGGATCCCGACCGTGATGCCGCTGCCCGCGCGGTTGCGCCGCCTCCTCGCTCCCGCCGCGCCGGCCGGCGCGGTCCGCCTCGCGGGCCTCGACGCCGCCCGCGGCGCCGCACTCGTCGCGATGGCGCTCTACCACCTGACCTGGAACCTCGGCTTCCTGCGGCTGACGCCCGAGAACTACGCGCTGAGCCCGCTCGGCCGCGCCTGCGCGCACGCGATCGCCGCGAGTTTCCTCACGCTGGTCGGCATCGGCCTCGTGCTGGCGCAGGGCAAGGGCTTTCGGCCGCGCCCGTTCCTGGCGCGCCTCGGCCGCATCGCCGCGGCGGCCGGCGCCATCTCGCTCGCGACCCGGCTCGCCTTCCCGCAATCCTGGATCTTCTTCGGCATCCTGCACTGCATCGCGCTGTCGAGCGTGCTGGCGCTGCCGGCGCTCCGGGCGCCGCGACCGCTCGTGGTCGCGGCGGCGGCGGGGGCCTTCGCGGCGCCCGCGCTCGCGGCCTGGAGCGGGGCGGATGCCGGGTTCCTCGACGCCCCGGCCCTGCTGTTCCTCGGGCTCGGCCGCACGGTGCCGGCCACGAACGACTACGTCCCGCTCTTCCCCTGGATCGGCTTCGTGCTCGCCGGGATCGCCCTCGCGCGGCTCGGCCTGACGCGGCTCGCCCCCCCAAACCTGCACGCCCGGCCCTGGCGGCTCCTCGCGGCGGCCGGGCGGCACAGCCTCGCGATCTACCTCGTGCACCAGCCCGTCCTGTTCGGGCTGGCGGCCGGGGCCGCGGCGCTGACCGGGCCGCATCCGCGGGCCGGCGAGGGGGCCTTCCTGCGCGAGTACCGGGAGACCTGCGCGGCGGCGGGCGGCGAGGCGGACGTCTGCCGGGTCGCCGCGCGCTGCCTGCTGGTGCGCCTGCGCGAGGAAGGATTGTGGCAGGCGGCCGAGCGGGGCACGCTCACGGACGAGGCGCGCGAGCGTGCGGTCGCGGCCTCGCAGGACTGCTTCCGCCGGGCCAAGCCCGGCTGAGCGCGGCGGCCCCGAATCCGCCCGCGCCCGAGACCGCCCGCGCGGTCAGTCCTTGGCGCGCTCCACGTAGGAGCCGTCCGCCGTCATGATGACCACGCGGGTGCCGGTGGTGATGTGGGGCGGCACCAGGGTGCGCACGCCGTTCGAGAGCGTGGCGGGCTTGTAGGACGAGGAGGCGGTCTGGCCCTTCGTCACCGGCTCGGTGTCGGTGATCTCCAGCGTCACGCGCTGGGGCAGCTCGATGGAGAGCGGCACGCCGTTGTGCAGCGAGAGCATCACGGCCATGCCCTCCTGCAGGTAGGCGGCCTGGTCGCCGATCACGTCCTGGGGCACCGCCAGCTGCTCGTAGGATTCCGGGTTCATGAAGTGGAAGCCCTCGCCGTCCGAGTACAGGAAGGTGTGCTCCCGGTCCTCCACGAAGGCGCGCTCGACCTGCTCGGTGGTGCGGTAGCGCTCCGAGACCTTCACGCCGTCGGTGATGCGGCGCATGTCGAGCTGCGTCACCGGGGTGCCCTTGCCGGGATGGATATTTTCGGCGGAGAGGATCACGTAGAGGCGGCCGTCCTTGTCGACGACGTTGCCCTTTCGGAGCGAGCTGGCGATCACCTTCACGGGGTCAGATCCTGGGTGCGAGCGTTGACAGAAGCGGCCGGCGTCCCGCAAGCCGCTGCCGGCCCTGGGTGCCCGAGCGCCCGCCCTATCGCATCTGACGCGCGACCGCCAGTCGCGAGCGGTTCGAGCCCCGATCCATGTCTTCCGCGACCTCTTCCCCCGCCACGACCTCCCCTGCGACGACTTGCGCCTCGCCCTGGTGGGCGCCCCACGTCCACGCCGACCGGCGCCCCCGGCTCATCGCCCGCACCCGCATCCGGGCGGCGCTGCGGCGGTGGTTCGAGGAGCGCGGCTTCATCGAGGTGGAGACCGCCGCCCTCCAGGTCTCGCCGGGCAACGAGACCCACCTCTCGGCCTTCGCCACCCGGTGCATCGGGCCGGACGGGCGGACGATCCCGCTCTACCTGCACACCTCGCCGGAATTCGCCTGCAAGAAGCTCCTGGCGGCGGGCGAGCGCCGGCTGATGAGCCTGTCCGCCGTCTACCGCAACCGGGAGCGGGGACCGCTGCACCATCCGGAATTCACCATGGTGGAGTGGTACCGGGCGGGCGAGCCCTACGAGACCCTGATGCGCGATTGCGGGGCGCTGCTGGCGCTCGCCGCCGAGACGGCCGGTACGGACCGGCTCTCCTACCGCGGCCGGGAGGCCGATCCCTTCGCCGAGCCCGAGCGGGTCACCGTGGCGGAGGCGTTCGGGCGCTTCGCCGGGATCGACCTGCTCGCGAGCGTCGCGCCGGACGGCGCCACCGACCGCGAGGGCCTGCACGCGGCGGTGGCGGCGGCGGGGATCCGCACTGCCCCGGACGATACGTGGGCCGACCTGTTCAGCCGCGTGCTGGTCGAGCGGGTCGAGCCGGCGCTGGGGCAGGGCCGGGCCACCATCCTGTGCGAGTACCCGGTGCCCGAGGCGGCGCTCGCCCGGCCGAGCCCGGCCGACCCGCGCGTCGCCGAGCGCTTCGAGCTCTATGCCTGCGGGGTCGAACTCGCCAACGGCTTCGGGGAACTCACCGACCCGGCCGAGCAGCGGCGGCGCTTCACGGCCGAGATGGACGAGAAGGAGCGGATCTACGGCGAGCGCTACCCCCTCGACGAGGATTTCCTGAACGCCCTCGCGCAGATGCCGGAGGCGAGCGGGGTGGCGCTCGGCTTCGACCGCCTCGTGATGCTGGCGACCCACGCCCGGCGGATCGACGAGGTGATCTGGACCCCCGTCGCCGGAGGCGCGCCGTGAGCGTGCGCACCCTGCGCGATCCCGCTTCCCTGGCGCAGGCCGGGCTGGTGGCGCGCGAGCGCCTGCCCGCCCTGGAGCGGGTCGCCGCGCGCTACGCCGTGGCGGTCACGCCCGACATCGCCGAGCTGATCGAGACGCCCGGGGACGGCATCGGCCGCCAGTTCCTGCCGGATCCGGCCGAGCTCGACGCGGCGCCCGGCGAGCGCGCCGATCCGATCGGGGACGAGGCCCACGCGCCGCTGCCCGGCCTCGTGCACCGCTACCCCGACCGGGTGCTGCTCAAGCCGCTCCACGTCTGCCCGGTCTATTGCCGCTTCTGCTTCCGGCGCGAGGTGGTGGGGCCGGATGGCCTCGGCGCCTTGAGCGAGGCGGATCTCGACGCGGCGCTCGCCTACATCGCGGCGCGGCCCGAGATCTGGGAGGTGGTGCTCACGGGCGGCGACCCGATGCTGCTCTCGCCCCGCCGCCTCGCGCGGATCGCGCGGGCGCTCGGGGCGACGGCGCATGTCCGGGTGCTGCGCCTGCACACCCGCGTGCCGGTGGTCGAGCCCGCCCGGGTCGACGCGGCGCTGATCGCGGCCCTGAAGGAGTTCGGCCGGGCGGTGTTCGTGGCGCTCCACGCCAACCACCCGCGGGAATTCGCGCCCGCCGCCCAGGCGGCCGTCGCCCGGCTCGTCGATGCCGGCATCCCGCTGGTGAGCCAGTCGGTGCTGCTGCGGGGCGTCAACGACGACGCCGAGACCCTGGGCGCCCTGATGCGCGCCTTCGTGGAGAACCGGATCAAGCCCTACTACCTCCACCACGGCGACCTCGCCCCCGGCACCAGTCATTTCCGCACGACGCTGCGGGAGGGGCAGGCGCTGATGCGCACTCTGCGCGGGCGGATCTCGGGCCTGTGCCAGCCGACCTACGTCCTCGACATTCCGGGCGGGCACGGCAAGGTGCCGCTGGGGCCGGGCTACCTCGCGGCGCGGGATGGGGCGGGGGAGACCTGGACCGTGACGGATCCGGACGGGCGCCCGCACGCCTATCCGCCGGAGGAGGGAAACACCCGATGCGCAGACTCTGGGGACGGCTGAGTTCGGTCAACGTGCAGAAGGCGGTCTGGGGCCTGGAGGAGCTGGGGCTGCCCTACGAGCGGGTGGAGGCCGGCGGCGCCCACGGGCGGGTGCGCGACCCGGACTACCTCGCGCTCAATCCCAACGGCCTCGTGCCGGTCTTGGAGGAGGACGGCTTCGTGCTCTGGGAGTCGAACGCCATCCTGCGCCACCTCGCGGAGACGCACGGGGCCGGCCGCCTGTGGCCACAGGCGCCGCAGGCCCGCGCCCACGTCAACCAATGGCTCGACTGGCAGGCCACCGCCTTCACGCCGGCCATGCGCGACGCCTTCTGGCAGACGGTGCGGGTGCCCGAGGCGGAGCGCGATCCGGCCGTGATCGCCCGCTCAGTGACGGAGACCGAGGCCTGCGCGGCGATCCTCGACGCGCACCTCGCCGGCCGCGCCTATGCGGTGGGCGACCACTTCACGGCCGCCGACATCGCGCTCGGCTGCGCGGCGCATCGCTGGCTCCACCTCGCGGTGCCGCGCCGGCCGCGGCCGGCGCTGGAGGCGTGGTGCGCGCACATCTCCGCCCGCCCGGCCGCCGCCACCGTGCTGGTCACGCCGATCACCTAGAACGCGTCGCTGGGATGCACCATGGTGCTCAGCCGGTGGTGTGCGTTCTCCTCTCCCCGCAGGCGCACGGCTGTCCGGGGAAAAATCGCCGACAAGGATGGCGCGGGGAACCCCTCTCCCGTTCGGGAGAGGGGCAGGGGATCGAAGATCCCGCGTGAGGGTCCAGGTGGAGCCGCAGTGAAGCGTGGAACGTGGTGAGGGGAGCGGGACGCTTCAGGTTCAAACACTGACCGTCGTGCTGGCAGCGGCAGCGTTCCGGGTACTTGCGGCTCCCTCCCGGGACCCTCACCCCTGCCCCTCTCCCGCACGGGAGAGGGGTTCCCCGCGCCATCGATTGTCTCTGGACAGCCACGCCGCAGGCGGGGAGAGGATAAATCCGCGTCTGACCGACGCCCCTCGCAGTGCCGCGCGTCTCCCTGTCATCGGCCGGGAGTCGCTCCTTGGTTCCGGTCTCGCCGGATCGAAAGGTCCGGTGTCGAGCCGCCGAGATCGTTCGACGACCCGAGGCTCAAGACTCTCGGACCGAACGCCCGACCCCGGCGAACAGAACTGGGGAGGGGTTCGCCCGCCGGGTCTTCTGCCCCGCGCGCCGATCGGCTAAGGCGCGGGGCAGGCCCCTCGCACCCGGAATTCCGCGATGCCCCTCGACAAGACGCTGATCGACGCGCTCCAGGCGGTCACCACCGCGACCCTGACCACGGTCATGCTCAAGAAGGGCCTGCGCCGCTGCTGGATGCGCGGACCGATGCCGAAATTCGCCGCCGACCGGCGTATCGTCGGCCCGGCCTTCACCCTGCGCTTCGTGCCCGCCCGCGAGGACCTCGCGACCCCCGAATCGTGGTCGAGCCCGACCTCGACGCGGGGCGCCATCGAGGCGATGCCCGAGGGCTGCATCGCCGTCGTCGACGCCATGGGCGTCACCGATGCCGGCATCTTCGGCGACATCCTGGCCGCGCGCATGCACAAGCGCGGCGTCGCCGCCCTGGTGACCGATGGGGTGATGCGCGACGGCGAGGGCGTGGCCGGCACCGGCCTGCCGATCTGGTGCTCCGGCGTCGCGGCCCCTGCCTCGGTGGCGGGGCTCACCTTCGTGGGCTGGAACCAGCCGATCGGCTGCGGCGGCGTCGCGATCTTCCCCGACGACGTGATCGTGGCGGACGGGGACGGCGCCGTGGTGATCCCGGCCGCCATCGCCCAGGAGGTGGCGCTCGCCGCCGTGGAGCAGGAGCGGCTGGAACTCTGGATCATGCGCGAGGTCGAGAAGGGCGCGGCGCTGCCGGGCCTCTACCCGCCGAACGCCGAGACCAAGGCCCGCTACGAGGCCGAGATGGCCGCCAAGTAGGCCTCCGGAGACCGGCGCGGTGCGCGCCGGTCCGTCCCGGAGTCAGCGCGGCAGCGACAGCCGGTAGATGCCGCGGAAATCGTCCGGGTCGACCGCGCGCCCCTTGCGCAGGATGACGACCCGGCCGTCCTTCATCAGCCGCACCGCCGCGCGGCGCACCGGCTGCATCAGCGGCCCCCAGCCGTCCGGGTGCGATCCGCCGAGCGCGCGGGCCACCTCGGAGGGGCAGACGGTCTTGTCGGCGCCGCGCTCCGCGACGAGGCGCAGCAGCGTCTCGGTGATGGCCGCGTCATCGGGCCTCGCCCGGGAACTCTCCTGACTCATCGGTCTCCTGCAGGGCGCGCCGGGCGTCGGAAGCGAACTGGCGCTGCCACATCACGTACATCACGGCGGCCGTGGTGGCGAACAGCACGTAGGCGCTCACGAACCAGCCGAGATAGGCCAGGGCGAAGAAGAACGCCCGCTGGCCGCGGTTGAAGTGCCCGCCCGCCACCACGTTCATGGCGGCGGCGCGCTGCGACGCCCGGCGGATCTCCGCCGGGTCGCTGCCCCAGGGCGGCACCGCCCCGATCAGGATGGCGCCGTAGTTGAACAGCCGGTAGGCCCAGGCGAACTTGAAGAACGCGTAGACGAAGATCAGCGCCAGACCGGCGACCTTGATCTCCCAGGTCACCCGGGTGGTCTGCATGCCGAACGGCAGGGTGGAGAACAGGGTCAGGACGTCGTCGGACGAGCGCGTGAGGGTGAGCACGCTGCCGAGCGCGATGAGCGAGGTCGAGGCGAAGAAGGCGGTGCCGTTCTGAAGCGAGGCGTTGATGGTGGTGTCGACCACCCGGTTGTCGCGCACTGCCAGCTGGTCCGTCCAGGCATGGCGGTAGCGGTTCATCATCCGGTTCAGGCTGGAGCGCCCGCTCACCCGCTCGACGGCGGTGCTGTAGGCGATCCAGGCGACGAGGAAGAACGCCACCGCCGCGAAGTCGAGGAGCGAGAAATCGTTCACGCCGGGGCCGGCCTCACGGCGCACGCAGGATGTCGAAGCCGCCGCCGGCCGGGCGGGGGGCGTCCGCGACCGCGACCTCGGCGACCCGGGCGCCAGCCGGCCCGTGCCGCAGGGCGGCGAGCATCGCCTCCACCGCCTCGGGCGGACCGGACAGCAGGGCCTCGACGCTCCCGTCCGGGCAGTTGCGCACGTGGCCCGCGAGGCCGCGCCGCGCCGCCTCGTCGCGGGCCCAGGCCCGGAACCCGACGCCCTGCACCCGCCCGCGCACGATCACCCGAACGCTTCGCTGCCCGCTCGGCTCTCGGCTCGCCTCCTGGCTCACGGCATCCCGGCTCCGGCTCGTCGCGATGGGGCCGAGTGGTAGGCGCGCCCTGCCCTGGGAGCAAGGCCCATCGCCGAAGCGGAGACAGGTTCGGCGATGGGTGCCGGGACGCTGGAGCGCTCTGTGCCGAAGCGGAGGCCGCTTCGGTGCGAGAGCGCGCGGGAATACAAGACCTTAGAGCCGCATTCGATCGGGTTGCGAGCGGATGCGGCTCTAACGCAGGTGCCGCTCCACATCCATCCGGCCGTGCAGGATGCGCACCACCATCACGAGGCCAGCATCGTCTCGCCTGAAGATGATGAGGTGCGATTTGACCGTGGCCTTGAAATAGCCCAGCTTCACATCGACCGGGCGGCTGATCCGCCTGCAACATGCCAAGTCTTCGCAGGCGTCCCGGATCGCTCGGAGGTAGGATGCCGCCTGCTCTCTGCTCCACCGCTCGGCCGTGTAGTCCCAGATCTCCGCCACATCGGCCTGGGCTTGAGGCGTGAGGACGTAGCCGCTCATCGCGGCTCGGACACCGGCGCGCTCTTGCTGGCGATGAAAGCCTCGAAGTCGAAGGCGGTCGCCGGTCCGGATTCCTCACCGGCCTGGATCGCGGCCTGGAGCGCCTGCACCTTCACCTCATGCTCTTCGAGCAGACGCAGGCCCGCTCGCACCACCTCGCTCACCGACCCGTAGCGTCCCGCCTCGACCTGGCGATCGATGAAGCCGGTGAAATGGTCGCCCAGAGTGACGGATGTGTTCTTGGCCACGGCTGCCTCCTGATGCCACCATGTACCAAAAAATATTAGAATCCGCACCCGCATCCGGCCAGGGCCGGAAAAGGCCGCCCGCCGCGACCGGCCATCCGGCGCCCACCCGTCTGCTCACTCCTCATCCGTCTCCTCCGACCACGACCCTGCCGGGACGTGGAGGGAGCGGCCCGTCATGGACTCCCAGGTGCTGCGCCGCATGACGAGGTAGCCTGCCGCCTGGGCGCGGCGGATCCGCTCCATGCGGTTGGCCTCCCAGACCTCCCAGGCGCCGTCGTAATGGGCGGGCCGCAGCGTCCGGACGCGGACGGGCCGGGGCCGGACCGCGGCGGTGCGCACGGCCGGCTGGCGCACGGGGCGCGCCGCGGCCGTGATCGCCGGACGGGGCCTGGGCACGGCCCGGGCCACCGGCACCGGGCGCCGCCGCGCCGCCTCCGTGCGGACCCGCGCGGGGCGCGCCGCCACGGCCGGCGCGGACCGCCCGGGAGCATCCGCCTTCGGGGGAACCGTCTGGGGGCTCTGGGACGGGGGCTCGGGCGGCCCGGTGCGGACGGGCGGGTCGGTCCAGCCCGGCTGGGGCTGCGCCGCGGCCGGAACCGCCCACGCGGCGCCGAGCAGGAGGGCCGCCGAGACGAGCCGGCGCGTCGGGGTGAGGGGTCGCTTCGGCATCGGATCCTCCTCGCCGGAAAGACCGCCTCCGGCGTGCCGCGGCGCGAACGGGAATCGCCCCACGGTCCGGTTGTAGGAGCGGGCAATGCCGCCGTCCACGCTTCCGGTTAAGGATTCCTCAACCATCGTGCCGGGGGCGGTCTGCGCAGCCTGAGCGGGGATGCGGCGGGCGGCGGATCGGTCATGATGCGCCCGCCCGCGAGAGATGCGGGCGGACGGGAACGACCGACGATGACCCACCACGCCGCGCTCCGGCGCGCATTCCTGGCCGCGCTCGCCTGCGCGGGCGCCTGCCTGCCGGGGGAGGCGGCCGCCCAGGGCTGCGACGAGCTCTGGTACGAGCGCAACCGCATCTACAAGGAGGCCGGCTACTGCTTCCGCACGCCGCGCGGCATCCGGGCCTTCGGCAACGCGGGCTGCTCCTACGACGACGAGCGCGACGTGCCGCTCTCCGTCCGCCAGCGCGAGACCGTCGCGCAGATCCGGCGGACCGAGCGGACGATCGGCTGCGCCCCTTGAGCGCGGCGCGGCGCTTGCGCCGGCGTGGGCCGACCAAGAAGGAGGGCTCACGCCTTGCGCAAGAACGACACGCACTTGTCCGGGGATGGGGCCGATGGCCCGTTCGGGCACAGGCTGAGGCAGGCCGCCCTCGTGCTGACGCTCGCCGTCGGCGTCCCCCTCGTGGTCGCGTGGTTCGGCCTCGTGGGGTGGGGCGTGGTGTGGCTCGCCATCAACGTGCTGTAGGCGCCCCGTCACCGGTCCGTCACGCGCGCGTGCTGAACCGGGCCGCGAGGAGAACGCCCCGTTGAGCGACCGCACGCGCTACGCGCTCTACTACACGCCCGCACCCGGCACGCCGCTCGCGCGCTTCGGCGACGGCATCCTGGGCTACGACAGCGCCACCGGCGCGGCGGTGGCGCCGCTGCCCGGCTTCGCGGAGGCCGGCGCGGTGACGGCCTCGCCCCGCCGCTACGGCTTCCACGCCACCCTCAAGGCGCCGATGCGCCTGGCCGAGGGTTTTGGCGAGGACGACCTGATCGCCGCCGCCGCGGCGCTGAGCGCGGACCACCCGCCCGTGACGGTGGGACCGCTCGCGGTGGCGACGCTCGGCGGCTTCACCGCTCTGGTGCCGGCCGAGGCGCCTCCGGATCTCGGTCTGTTCGCGGCCGAGTGCGTGGCCGCCCTCGATCCCCTGCGGGCGCCGCTCACCGCGGCGGAGCTGGCCCGCCGTGATCCCGAGCGCCTGCGCCCGCGCCAGCGGGCGCTCCTCGCGCGCTGGGGCTACCCGCACGTCTTCGAGGAATTCCGCTTCCACATGACCCTCACGGACGCGCTGCCGCAGCCCGAGCGCGAACCCTGGCGCGCCCGGCTCCAGGCCGCCTACGGGGCGGGCGAGCCGCTCGTCATCGACGCGGTGACGCTGCTGCGCCAGGACGGCGAGGCGCCCTTCCGGGTCCTGCGCCGGCTGCCCTTCGGGGCGGCGCCATGAGCGCCAAGCACCTCGGCCCCGAGCCGTTGGTCGACCCGAGCGCCCGGGTCGTGGAGAGCCGCCTCGGCCGCCACACCGAGGTGGGCGCCCGCACGCAGCTCACCGAGACGGTGCTCGGCGACTATTCCTACATCGTCAACGACGGCGAGGTGTTTGCCACCACGATCGGCCGGTTCTGCTCCATCGCCGCGATGGTGCGCCTCAACCCCGGCAACCACCCGATGCAGCGCGCCTCGCAGGCGCACTTCACCTACCGCTCGCGCCTGTACTGGCCGGAGGAGGAGGACGAGGCCGCGTTCTTCGACTGGCGCCGCCGGAGCCCGGTGACGATCGGCCACGACGTCTGGATCGGGCACGGGGCGGTGGTGCTGCCGGGCCGGCGCATCGGCACCGGGGCGGTGGTGGGCGCGGGCGCGGTGGTGACCCGCGACGTGGCCCCCTACACGATCGTGGCCGGCAACCCGGCCCGGGTGCTGCGGCGGCGCTTCGACGAGGAGACCGCCCTGCGCCTCGACGCCCTGGCGTGGTGGGACTGGGACCACGAGCGCCTGCGCGCGGCGCTGCCGGACTTCCGCTCGCTCGACGTCGCGGCCTTCCTGGACCGGCACGGCGGCTGAGGCGCGCCGGCCGCTGTCATCCGGCTGTCGTTAAACCGGCGTTTAGGTTTGCGGGCCCCGCGAACCGGACGGATGGATGCTGGTCGTCGAAAACCTCACGCGTCAGTACGGCGCGCGCCGCGCCGTGGACGGCGTGACCCTGCGCATCGAGCCCGGCAGCTTCGTCGGCGTGATCGGGCGCTCGGGCGCCGGCAAGTCGACGCTGCTGCGCATGATCAACCGCCTCGCGGACCCCACCGGGGGGCGCATCCTGTTCGGCGACACCGACGTGACGGCCCTGCGCGGGTCGGCGCTGCGGGCGTGGCGGGGCCGCTGCGCCATGATCTTCCAGCAGTTCAACCTCGTCGGCCGGCTCGACGTGATGACGAACGTGCTGATGGGGCGCCTCAACCACGTGCCGGCCCACCGCTCGCTGCTCAAGCTGTGGAGCGAGGAGGACCGGGCGCTGGCGCTCGCCGCGCTGGAAAACTTCGACATGGGCGGGTTCGCCGCCGCGCGAGCCGACCAGCTCTCGGGCGGCCAGCAGCAGCGGGTGGCGATCGCCCGCGCGCTGGTGCAGGAGCCCGAGATCATCCTGGCCGACGAGCCGGTGGCCTCGCTCGATCCGCGCAACACCCGCCTGGTGATGGACGCGCTGGCCGAGGCCAACAAGCGCTACGGGATCACGGTCCTGTGCAACCTGCACTCCCTCGACCTCGCGCGGGCCTATTGCGACCGGCTGGTCGGCCTCTCGGCCGGGCGCGTCGTCTTCGAGGGCCGCGCCTTCGACCTCACCGAGGACGTGGCGCGCGACCTCTACGGTCTGGAGGCCGGCGAGGTCATGGACGAGCCGCCCGGCCGCCCTGCGCCCGCCTGGGCGGAGACGCAGGCCGCGGTCGCCTGAGATCCGGCGGGGAGCGTCCCCGCGCCGCGCGGGGTGCGGCCCCGCGCCCATGACAGAGGATGAACCCATGCTCACCCGACGCACCCTCGCGGGCGCCGCCGCCGCGGCGTTCGCCTGCCTTGCGGCGCCCGCCTTCGCGCAGGACTGGAAGGCCAAGTATCCCGAGCTGACCCTCGGGGTGATCCCGGCCGAGAACGCCTCCGGCACCGTCGACCGCTACACCCCGCTGACCGCCTACCTCTCCAAGGAGATCGGCGTGCCGGTGAAGCTGCGGGTCGCCAACGACTACGCGGCGGTGATCGAGGGCCAGCGCGCCGGCAACATCCACATCGCCTTCTACGGCCCGGCCTCGTTCTCGCGCGCGGTGATGACCGGCGTGAAGACCGAGCCGGTGGTCAACCAGAAGCACGATAACGGCGCATCGGGCTACTACTCGGTGATCTACGTGCGGGCCGACAGCCCGTACCGGAAGGTCGACGACCTCAAGGGCAAGAACCTCGCCCTGGTCGATCCCAACTCGACCTCCGGCAACCAGGCGCCGCGCTTCTTCATGCAGAAGGCCGGCCACGACGTCGACAAGCTGTTCGGCAAGACCTTCTACGCGGGCAGCCACGAGAACGCCGTGCTGGCGCTGGTCCAGGGCACGGCGGACGCCGCCGCCAACCTGTGGAACTCCGAGAACGACACCGCGGTCACCCGCATGATCGCCAAGGGCATGCTGAAGAAGCCCGACGGCTCGCCGATGGCGCAGTCGGACTTCCGGGTGATCTTCAAGTCGGACTTCCTGCCGGAAGGCCCCTTCGCCATGCTCTCGTCCCTGCCGGACGACCTCAAGCAGGCGATCCGCACCGCGCTCGTGGCGATGCCCAAGAAGGACAAGGCCGCCTTCGACCGGCTCTCGGACGGCAAGGACCTCGACTTCACGGCCGTCACGCTGAAGGACTACCAGCCGATCATCGAGATGCTCCGCTACAACGACGAGCAGCGCAAGCGCTCCTGAGGCGGATCGCACGTGACGCTGCCCCTCGACAGGCTTCCCTCCGCGCGGGCCGACGCCCTCGCGGGGGCCTACGCGGCGAGCGTCGCGGGCGCGCGCAGGCGGGGCCTCGCCCTGCTGGCGCTCCTCGTCGTCCTCGTGGTGCTGGCCGGGTTCGCCGCGGAGGTGCGCCCGCTGACGCTCGCGGAGAACATCACCAACTTCACCGCCTACATTGCCCAGATCGTCCCGCCGCTCACCCTGGCCAACCTCGGCGGCGACCTCGCCGCCTGGTACTGGGGCCTGCCGAAATGGCTGGCGCTGCTCGGCGAGACGCTGCTGATGGCCTATCTCGGCACCCTGTTCGGGGGGCTCGCCGCCTTCGCGCTGTGCTTTGCCGCCGCCTCCAACCTCGTGCGGTCGCGCGCCATCCGGTTCGGCACCCGCCGCCTGCTCGAGGTCTGCCGCACCGTGCCGGAGGTGGTCTTCGCGCTGATCTTCGTGATCGCCTTCGGGCTCGGTCCCATGGTGGGGGTGCTGGCGCTCGCCATCCACACCGCGGGCGCCCTGGGCAAGCTTTTTTCGGAGGTGGTCGAGAACATCGACATGAAGCCCGTCGAGGGCCTGACCGCGACGGGCGCCTCCTGGGTCGAGACCGTGCGCTTCGCGGTGGTGCCGCAGGTGCTGTCGAACTTCGCCTCCTACGGGCTGCTGCGCTTCGAGATCAACGTGCGGGGGGCCGGCGTGATGGGCTTCGTCGGCGCGGGCGGGATCGGCCAGGAATTCCTCGTGGCGATCCGCAACTTCTACTATTCGGACGTGAGCGCGATCCTGCTCCTGATCGTCCTGACGGTGATCGGCATCGACCTCGCGACCGAGCGCCTGCGCCACCACCTGCTCGGCCGGGAGGCCGCCCGATGAGCCGGCCTGCCTCGCAAGACGCCGCCCCGCCGGCCTCCGCCCCGCGCCGCTCCGCCCTGCGCCAGGCGGCGCTCGCCGACCTCGCGGGCCTGCGCGCGCGCCACCCGGCGGCCTTCGCCGTGCCGCTGCGCCGCCGGCTCCTCGTCGCCGGGGTGGTGGCGGGGCTCGCCGGCCTCGCCGTCGTCGCGATGGTGCGGCTCGATTTCTCGCTCCTGCGCATCCTCACCGGGCTGCACCGGCTCGGCGAGTTCGCCGTGCTGATGCTGCCGCCCTCGCCGGAGGGCCAGGGCCTCGTCTTCCTCAAGGCGCTAGCCGAGACCCTCGGCATCGCCTTCCTGGGCACGCTGACGGCCGCGCTCATCGCCCTGCCGGTGGCGCTGCTGGCCGCTCGCAACGTGATGCCCAACCCCTTCCTGCGCTTCACGGTCAAGCGTGGCTTCGACGTGATCCGGGCGGTCGACGTGCTGATCTGGGCCCTGATCTGGATCAACGTGGTGGGGCTCGGTCCCTTCGCGGGGGCGCTCGCCATCGCCTGCTCGGATGTCGGCGCCTTCGGCAAGCTCTTCTCGGAGGCGATCGAGGCCGCCGACCGAAGGCCGCAGGAGGGCGTGACCGCCGCGGGCGGCAGCCCGCTCCACCGGGTCCGCTTCGGCCTCCTGCCCGGCGTGCTGCCGGTGCTGGCAAGCCAGGTGCTCTACTACTTCGAATCGAATACCCGCTCGGCGACGATCATCGGCATCGTCGGAGCCGGGGGCATCGGCCAGTACCTGACGGAGCTGATCCGGGTGCTGGAGATGCAGCAGGTCGCCTTCCTGGTCCTGATGATCCTCGTGACGGTCGCCGCCATCGACTGGGTCTCGGGCCGGCTGCGGCGGGCGATCATCGGGGCGCCGGCCTGAGTGGGGCCAAGGGCAGCGGGGCCAGGGGCAGCGGGGCGAAGGGCGCAGGGATCGAGAATTCGTTTGCGGCCCGGCGCCGGGTCGCTATTTTCCGCCGCGCCGCGGCCCCCCTGTCCCGCCTGCCGCGAACGAGGCTCGTCGACTTTCCCATGTCCCAGAGAGTGCGTATCTCGCTCGACGCGATGGGCGGCGACCATGGTCCGTCCACGGTCGTGCCCGGGGCGGCGATCGCCCGCGAGCGCCATCCCGAGACGACCTTCCTGATGTTCGGCGACGAGGCGCTCCTCACCCCGATGGTGGAGGCGGAGCCGCGGCTCGCGGGGGCGGTGGAGATCCGCCACACCAGCGTGGCGGTGTCGATGGACGAGAAGCCGAGCCAGGCGGTCCGCACCGGGCGCGGCAAGTCGTCGATGTGGAAGGCGATCCAGGCCGTGCGCGACGGCGAGGCGGAGGCCGCGGTCTCGGCCGGCAACACCGGCGCGCTGATGGCCATGTCGAAGATCTGCCTCAAGACCATGGCGCATATCGAGCGCCCGGCCATCGCCTGCCTGTGGCCGACGGTGCGGGGCGAGAGCGTGGTGCTCGACGTCGGCGCCACCATCGGGACGGACGCCGCCCACCTCGTCGACATGGCGCTGATGGGCGCCGCCATGGCGCGCATCGTGTTCGACCTCGACCGGCCGACCGTCGGCCTCCTCAACGTCGGCACCGAGGAGATGAAGGGCAACGAGGCGGTCAAGGAGGCGGCCAGGATGCTGCGCGAGGCCGACCTGCCGAGCCTCAGCTACCACGGCTTCGTGGAGGGCACGGACCTCGGGCGCGGCACCGTGGACGTGGTCGTCACCGAAGGCTTCACCGGCAACATCGCCCTCAAGACCGCCGAGGGAACCGCCAAGCAGATCGCCACGTATCTCAAGGGCGCGATGAGCCGGACCCTGATGGCGAAGATCGGCTACCTGTTTGCCCGCGGCGCCTTCGAGGCCCTGCGGGAGAAGATGAATCCGAGCCGGGCCAACGGCGGCGTCTTTCTCGGGCTGGAGGGCATCGTCATCAAGAGCCACGGCTCGGAGGACGCGCACGGCTTCGCGAGCGCGATCGACATCGCGCACGACATGGCCCGCCACGACCTGATGCGGACGATCCGCGACATGCTGGAGACCACCCCGGCGGTGACATCGGCCTGAGAGAGGACACCCGCCATGACCCGCCTTCGCTCGGTGGTGCGGGGCTGCGGCTCCTATCTGCCGCGGACCGTCGTCACCAACGATGAACTCGCCACCCGCGTCGACACCTCCGACGACTGGATCGTGCAGCGCACCGGCATCCGCCAGCGCCACATCGCGGAACCCGACGAGACCACCTCGGTGCTCGGCATCAGGGCCGCGCAGGCCGCGCTCGCCGACGCCGACATCGACCCGGCGAGCATCGACCTCGTGATCTGCGCCACCTCGACGCCGGACCACACCTTCCCGTCCACCGCGACCCAGATCCAGTCCGGGCTCGGCATCCGCGGCGGCGCGGCCTTCGACCTGCAGGCCGTCTGCGCGGGCTTCGTCTACGGCGTCGCCACCGCCGACAAGTTCCTGACGACGGGCGCCGCCCGGCGCGCCCTGGTGGTCGGGGCCGAGACGTTTTCGCGCCTGCTCGACTGGGAGGACCGCACCACCTGCGTGCTGTTCGGCGACGGCGCGGGCGCGCTGGTGCTGGAGGCGCAGGAGGGCGAGGGCCATGCGGGCGACCGCGGGGTGCTCACCAGCCATCTGCGCTCGGACGGGCGCTACCGCGAAAAGCTCTTCGTGGACGGCGGTCCCGGCTCCACCGGCACCACCGGCAAGCTGCGGATGGTGGGCAAGGAGGTGTTTCGCTTCGCGGTCGGTTCGGTGACCGACGTGATCGCGGACGCCTTTCGGGCCACCGGCACCACGGCCGAGGAACTCGACTGGTTCGTGCCCCATCAGGCCAACCGCCGCATCATCGAGGCCTCCGCCGACAAGCTCGGCATCGCCCGCGAGAAGGTCGTGCTGACCGTGGACCGCCACGGCAACACCTCGGCGGCCTCGATCCCGCTCGCCCTCGACGCGGCCTGCCGCGACGGCCGCATCAAGCGGGGCGACCTCGTGATGATCGAGGCGATCGGCGGCGGCTTCACCTGGGGCAGCGCGCTGATCCGCTGGTAGGCGGCACCGCTGGCAGGCGGCACCGCTGATAGGCGGCACGCAATCGAGAAACCGCACGACTCCCAGTTGACCCCGTGACCGGCGCGGATTAGCGTGCGCGATCATACACATATGACGGTTTTTGAAGAGCCGCCGGGGAGCAGCAGGATGGCAGGCAAGACGGTCACGCGGGCTGATCTGACCGAGGCCGTCTACCAGAGGGTCGGCCTCTCGCGGACCGAGTCGGCGGCCCTGGTCGAGACGGTGCTGTCCGAGATCTGCACCTGCCTGGCGGCGGGCGAGACCGTGAAGCTGTCCTCCTTCGGCTCCTTCGTGGTGCGGGGCAAGGGCAAGCGGGTGGGGCGCAACCCGAAGACCGGCGTCGAGGTGGCGATCGAGCCGCGCCGGGTCATGGTGTTCAAGCCCTCCAACGTGCTCAAGGCCCGCATCAACGGCGAGCCCGCCGAGCCCGAGGAGGGCTGAGCGCCCGGGGCGCGGTCCCCGGAACGACCGAGGCTTGAGGGTCGCGCGCATGACGACGCTCGCGGCGGCCGAAGCGGCCGGCGACAAGGCTCCGGACGCCTTCCGCACCATCAGCGAGGTGGCGGAGGATCTCGACCTGCCGCAGCACGTGCTGCGGTTCTGGGAGACCCGCTTCGCGCAGATCCGGCCGCTCAAGCGCGGAGGCAACCGGCGCTACTACCGGCGCGACGACGTCGACCTCCTGCGCGGCGTGCGCCAGCTTCTCTACGGCCAGGGCTATACGATCCGCGGCGTGCAGCGCATCCTGCGCGAGCGCGGCATGCGCTTCGTCCAGGCGGTGGGCCGCGGCGAGCAGGTCGCGCCGGCGGCCTTCCCGGAGACGGAGCCGGCGCAGCCCGCCGCGGGGGGCAAGCCGGTCCTGTCGCCCGCCGACCGGGCGGCGCTCGGACGCGCCCTGGAGATCCTGCGCGACTGCCGGGCGCAGCTCGCCGCGTGGCGGGACGGCCCGTGCGATCACGCCGCCGACGACGATACCCGCGACGACGCCATCGGCGACGAGGGTTTCGCGGCGAGAACCTCGCCGACCGAAGGGAGTTAGGCGGACATGGCCGAGTCGTCGCGCCACGCTTCCCCGACCACCGCGCTCATCGCCCGGCTGATGCGCGTCGTGCGCACCTGCCCGGAGGCGACCGCCGACGTGCTCGAACTCGTGTTGCTGGTGAGTCAGGTCGAGGCCCTGACCAACGTCGACCGCGACTACCGCGACGCCAAGCGGGTGATCGCGCGCCTGCGCCACCCGCTCTGGGACATGTCGCCCGATCAGCGCGCCACCCTGCGGCGGGCCGCCGACACCATCCGGGACGCCTGCGGGCTCGCCGAGTCCGACATTCCAGCCGACCCGATCGGGGATGCGGGCGAGCGCCAGCGCATCGAGGTGCAGCTCGGCACGGCCCTCTCGGGCGAGTTCACCCCGGCCCAGATCGCCCGGGTGACCGGCGCCGTGATGGCCGTGCTGCAATCCTCCGGCGGCAGCGGGGAGCGGTGATGTTCGGCGACTACCCGGTCGAGGGGCGCGGCTACTGGCTGTGGCTGGCCGGCATCGCGCTGCTCGGCCTGTTCAACCTCGCGGTGATGCTGACGCTGCATTAGAGCCGCGCTCGATTGCGCTACAAGAGAATCCAGCACTAAATCTCTGATTTTTCTTGTTCTTTCTGCAACGAGCAGTGGCCCTTCGTCGGAACATGCTCTAGAGCTACCTCCTCTCGCGTCGCATGAAGACGCGGCTCCAAGCTCCTGTCGTTTTGAGTTATTCCCGCCCCGAACGGGCATCCCCCTCCGGCGTAGGGCGATCCCGCCATCGTCCTCAGCATCGGCATTCGGCTTGCTGGCGGAAAATCCCGCGGAAACAAGATCCTGCGCGGACAAGCTCGAGCCGTTTCGCATCGAGCCCGGCCGCGGGCCGCCGCGGGCCCGCGCCGCCCCGCCGGGAGGCTGCCGGAAATTGCTCCAAGGTCAGCCCGGCGGGCTCGACGCCGGTCGGCGCACTCCCCACATCGGGGCGGCAGCGCTTCCTCGGAGAGACACGCTCATGATCCGCCCCCTCCTGACGCTCGCCGCCTGCGCGGTGTTCGCAGGTCCGGCCCTCGCCCAGACCACCAAGACCCGCGAGCAATCCGCCGCCTCCGGCAAGCAGGTGCGCATCCTGCTCGCGCCGAACCTCAAGAAGGACTGCTCGCTCGGGCCGCAGCCCGAGATCAAGATCACCTCGGGGCCGAAGAACGGGGCGCTGATCCAGCGCGCCGGCAAGCTCAAGACGCCCGCCACCTATCGCTGCCCGAACACCGAGGCGAACGTCCAGGCGGTCTTTTACGAGAGCAAGGCCGGCTTTACCGGCACCGACGAGGTGACGGTGGAGGTGAAGGGCGCGGACGGCCAGACCACGATCGAGACGATCAAGATCAAGGTCGGCGGTCCGGGCGGCGCCAAATCCGAGACCACCGACCTCTGAGCCCTGGCCTCCAAGCGCCCTGGCGGTGCGCCCGGAACGCCCTGGCCCGGGCCGGCGTTTCCTCCATGCCGCCGGCGCGGGCCGCCCGGACGGAGTTCGAAGATCGCCGATCGGCGTGTCCTTTCGAACACATGGGCGGGGCCCGCCACGCTTTCGCCTTGGCGGGCCACGGACTTTCCGCACGGTTGCGGCGGTGCGGGCGCAACTCCGCCCCGTTTCGGGACCACGCTGCCCCCGCCTGCGCAGTCTGCCCGTCGCCGCACTGCGACAAACATGGGGATATCGATTGCATCCGAGGCGGGACAGGATGAAGCTGGCGATGTCGTGAGGGTTCGGGATGCCAATGCCGTCAGCGAGCGACCTATTTCAGACTTTTGCCCGCAGCTACGAGGCGCGACGCGACGCGGAACTGTCGCTGACCGAGTACCTCGAAGCGTGCCGCGACGACCCCCTGATGTACGCCAGCGCCCCGGAGCGCATCCTGGAGGCGATCGGGAAGCCGGAATTCGTGGACACGGCGCGTGACTCGCGCCTCGGCCGGATCTTCATGAACCGGACCATCCGGATCTACCCGGCCTTCTCGGAATTCTACGGCATGGAGGAGACGATCGAGCGGATCGTCTCGTTCTTCCGCCATGCCGCGCAAGGGCTGGAGGAGAGGAAGCAGATCCTCTACCTGCTCGGACCGGTGGGCGGCGGCAAGTCGTCCCTGGCCGAGCGCCTCAAGGCCCTGATGGAGGTGCACCCCATCTACGTGCTCAAGGCCGGCAACGAGTTGAGCCCGGTCTTCGAGAGCCCGCTGGTGCTGTTCGACCCCGAGACGATGGGGCCGGCGATCGAGGAGCGCTACGGCGTTCCGCGCCGCCGCCTCACCGGGCTGATGAGCCCGTGGTGCCTCAAGCGGCTCGACGAGTTCGGCGGCGACATCTCGCAGTTCAAGGTGGTGAAGGTGCGGCCCTCGCGCCTGCGCCAGATCGCGGTCGCCAAGACCGAGCCGGGCGACGAGAACAACCAGGACATCTCCTCCCTCGTCGGCAAGGTCGACATCCGCAAGCTCGAGACCCTGAGCCAAGCCGACCCCGACGCCTATTCGTACTCGGGCGGCCTCAACCGGGCGAACCAGGGCATCCTCGAATTCGTCGAGATGTTCAAGGCGCCGATCAAGATGCTCCACCCCCTGCTCACCGCGACGCAGGAGGGCAACTACGTCGGCACCGAGAACATCGGGGCGATCCCGTTCTCCGGCATCATCCTGGCCCACTCGAACGAGGCCGAGTGGCAGAGCTTCAAGACCAACAAGAACAACGAAGCCTTCATCGACCGGATCTACGTCATCAAGGTGCCGTACTGCCTGCGGGTGACCGAGGAGCAGCGGATCTACGAGAAGCTGGTCTCGGGCTCCGAACTCGCCACCGCGCGCTGCGCGCCCGGCACGCTGGAGATGCTGGCCCGGTTCTCGGTGCTCTCGCGCCTGCGCGAGCACCCGAACTCCAACGTCTTCTCGAAGATGCGGGTCTACGACGGCGAGTCCCTGCGCGAGGTCGATCCCCGCGCCCGCTCGCTGCAGGAATACAAGGACTCGGCCGGCGTCGACGAGGGCATGGACGGGATCTCGACCCGCTTCGCCTTCAAGGTCATGGCCGCGACCTTCAACCACGACACCACCGAGGTCTCGGCCGACCCGGTCCACCTGATGTACGTGCTGGAGCAGTCCCTGCGCCGCGAGCAGCTTCCCCCTGAGACCGAGAAGCGCTACCTCGAATTCATCAAGGGCGAACTCGCCCCCCGCTACGCTGAGTTCATCGGCCACGAGATCCAGAAGGCCTACCTCGAATCCTACCACGATTACGGTCAGAACCTGTTCGACCGCTACATCGACTACGCCGACGCCTGGATCGAGGACCAGGACTTCAAGGATCCGGAGACCGGCCAGCTGCTCAACCGCGAACTCCTCAACCAGGAGCTCACCAAGATCGAGAAGCCGGCCGGCATCGCCAACCCGAAGGATTTCCGCAACGAGGTGGTGAAGTTCGCCCTGCGCTCGCGGGCGCAGCACGGCGGGCGCAATCCCTCCTGGACCTCCTACGAGAAAATCCGCGAGGTGATCGAGCGGCGCATGTTCTCGCAGGTGGAGGAACTCCTGCCGGTCATCTCCTTCGGCTCGAAGAAGGACAGCGAGACGGAGAAGAAGCACGGCGAGTTCGTCGAGCGCATGCGCGCCCGCGGCTACACGGAGCGGCAGGTCCGCCGCCTCGTGGAGTGGTACATGCGGGTGAAGCAGGCGGGCTGACGGGCAGGCGGTCTCGCGGGTGATGCCGGAAGCCGCCCGGTAGGGTAGGATGGGCGTGATCGGAAACGTGGCCTGATGCACATCATCGATCGACGCCTCAATCCGGGCGGCAAGAGCCTGGCGAACCGGCAGCGCTTCCTGCGGCGCGTGCGCGACGTGGCGCAGCGCGCCGTCCGGGAGGCGGCCCGCGACCGGGACATCCGCAACATCGACAAGGAGGCGAGCGTCACCGTCCCGGCGGACGGGGTGCGCGAGCCGAAATTCGTCCGCTCCCCCGGCAGCGGCGTGCAGGACCACATCCTGCCGGGCAACAAGACCTACGTGGAGGGCGACACGATCGAGCGCCCGCCGCGGGGCCAGGGCGGCGGGGGCGGCGGCCAAGCCGGGGACGGCGGCCAGGACAGCGAGGATTCCTTCCAGTTCGTGCTCACCCGGGAAGAGTTCCTCGAACTCTTCCTCGAAGACCTCGAACTGCCGGACCTCGCCAAGCGGCGCCTCGCCGTGGTCCAGACGGAGGCGCTGCGCCGGGCCGGCTACATGGTCTCGGGCTCGCCCGCCAACCTCGCGCTCACGCGCACCCTGCGCAACTCGCTGTCGCGGCGCATCGCCCTCAAGCGGCCGAAGGCCGACGACCTCGCCGCCCTGGAGGCGCAGGTCCGGGAGATCGAGGCCCGCGACCCCGACGCGCCCGAACTCCCTGACCTTCTGGCGGAACTGGAGCGGGTGCGCACCCGCTCGCAGCGCATCCCCTACATCGACCCGATCGACCTGCGCTACCGGCGCTTCGAGGCCTATCCGCGCCCGGTGGCCCAGGCGGTGATGTTCTGCCTCATGGACGTCTCGGGCTCGATGACCGAGCACATGAAGGATCTCGCCAAGCGGTTCTACATCCTGCTGCACATCTTCCTGGTGCGCCGCTACAAGCACGTCGAGATCGTGTTCATCCGCCACACCGACCAGGCCAAGGAGGTCGACGAAGAAACCTTCTTCGGCTCGCGCGAGACCGGCGGCACGCTGGTCTCCTCGGCGCTCGTCGAGATGAAGCGGATCGTGGCCGAGCGCTACAATCCCGAGGACTGGAACATCTACGCGGCCCAGGCCTCGGACGGCGACAACGTGTCGAGCGACTCGACCACCTCGCAGGATCTGCTGCGCTCGGCCATCCTGCCGGCCTGCCAGCACTTCGCCTATCTGGAGGTCGGCGACGAGACCGGGCCGCGGGCGGGCTTCGTGGAGCACCGCACCACGCTGTGGCGGACCTACGAGCCCGTCGCCAAGGCCAATCCGGTGCTCGCCATGCGCAAGGTCAACCACCGGCGCGACATCTACCCGGTCTTCCGCGAGCTGTTCGCCCGCAAGGCCGGGCAGGAGAACGCGGCGCCCTGACACCCCCGAGGGGGCGGGCCGGGGAGAGCGGTCCGCCGGAGGATACGAGAGGTCCAGGCTTCGATGAGTTCAGCCCCGAGCGGGACGATCCGGCCCGCCAGCCCCGCCCTGGTCCGGACGGGCGAGCCTCTGTTCACCGGAAACGACTGGGACTTCGACACCATCCGGCGCATCCACGACGCCTGCGAGGCGGTGGCCGGACCGGAACTGGGCCTGAGCTGGTACCCGAACCAGATCGAGATCATCACCGCCGAGCAGATGCTCGACGCCTACGCGTCGATCGGCATGCCGCTCTTCTACAAGCACTGGTCGTTCGGCAAGCACTTCGCCCAGCACGAGGCCGGCTACCGGCGCGGCCTGATGGGGCTCGCCTACGAGATCGTCATCAACTCCAACCCGTGCATCTCCTACATCATGGAGGAGAACACGGCGACGATGCAGACGCTGGTGATCGCGCACGCCGCCTTCGGCCACAACCACTTCTTCAAGAACAACTACCTCTTCCGCCAGTGGACGGATGCCGAGGGCATCCTCGACTACCTCGACTTCGCCAAGCGCTACATCTCGCGCTGCGAGGAGCGCTACGGCCACGGCGCCGTCGAGGCGGTGCTGGACGCCGCCCACGCGCTGATGAACCAGGGCGTCCACCGCTATCCGCGCAAGAAGCGTCCCGACCTCTCCTCCGAGCAGCGCCGCGAGCGCGAGCGCAAGGAACATCAGGAGAGGATGTACAACGACCTCTGGCGCACGCTCCCCGCCAAGGCCAAGACCGACAAGCCGGATCTTTCGGTGGAGCGCCGCCGCGCGCTGCTCGAACTGCCCCAGGAAAACATCCTCTACTTCCTGGAAAAAGCCGCGCCCCGCCTGCGGCCCTGGCAGCGCGAGATCCTGCGCATCGTCCGCCACGTGGCGCAGTATTTTTACCCGCAGCGCCAGACCAAGGTGATGAACGAGGGCTGCGCCACCTACTCGCATTACCGGATCATGACCCGGCTCTCCGAGACCGGGCGGATCAGCGAGGCGGCCTACCTCGAATTCCTGCAGTCGCACACCAACGTCATCCGGCAGCCGACCTACGAGGACCGCCATTACGGCGGCCACAACCCCTACGCGATCGGCTTCGCCATGATGACGGACATCGCCCGCATCTGCACCGAGCCGACCGAGGAGGATCGGGCGTGGTTCCCCGACATCGCCGGCTCCGGCGACCCGATGGGAGTGCTGCGCGACGTCTGGGAAAACTACCGCGACGAGAGCTTCATCGCGCAGTTCCTCTCACCCCGCCTGATGCGCCAGCTGCGGCTCTTCCACGTGGTGGACGACCCCGACCAGCCGGAGCTGCGGGTCGAGGCGATCCACGACGAACGCGGCTACCGGCGCCTGCGCCGGGCCTTCGCGCGCCAGTACGACGTCGCATGGCTCGACCCCGACATCGAGGTGATCGACGTCGACCTGGAGGGGGACCGCAAGCTGATCCTGCACCACCGGGTGCTCAACCGCGTCCTCCTGCAGAAGGAGGACGCGCACCGCGTGCTCCAGCACCTCGCCGACCTCTGGGGCTACGACGTGCTGCTGAAGGAAGTCGACCCCGCCACCGGCACGGTGCTCAAGGAGCACACCGCGAGCGCGCGGCCGACCTTCTTCTGAGGGGGTTTCGGCCGGCAACCGGAGCTGGCGCGGGGAACCCCTCTCCCGTGCGGGAGAGGGGCAGGGGATCGAAGATCCCGCGTGAGGGTCTAGATGGTTCCGTTTTGACGCTGAGAACGCGGTGAGGGGAGCGGAACGGGGCAGGCTCAAACACGAAGCGTGGTGCTGGGAGCGGAAGCGTGGTGTCTTCTTGCTGCACCCTCCCGGGACCCTCACCCCTACCCCTCTCCCGCACGGGAGAGGGGATCCCGCGCTGACCGCGGGAACCGACGGTGCAATGCAGGCCGGACCGCCTCACTCAGCCCGCCCGCACCTCCCGGGCGGCCTCGGCGGCGCAGCGCGTGACGAGGGCGGGCAGGTCCCGCACCTCGACGCCGCGCGCGTCGAGATCGGCGCGCAGCCGCGCCACCAGGGCCTCCTCGGTGAGCGGAAGCGCCACGGTCTCGACGAGGCGGCGCGTGTAATCCTCGGCCTCGGCCTCCGTCAGCCCGAGGCGGCGGGCGATCCAGGTCCCGATCATCCGGTTGCGGCGCACCAGGGTGAGGAAGCGCAGCTCCTCCTCGTGCGCGAACAGCGTCTCGAAGGCCCGCTCCCGTTCCTCGAACATCGTCGTCATGGTCGCGCTCCGTTCCGGTCCCGATGCGGCCATGCTACGCCGATCCGGACTGGGCGCCAGGGCGCGGGCGCCGCCCGGCGATCACTCGATCGCGAGGCAGAACGGCTCGCCCTCGAAGGCGTCGGCGCCGCGCCCGATCGCGGTGATCGCCGCAACCATCCGGCCGTCGCGGCCGAGCACCTCGTCGGCCACCGCGACGAGGCGGCGGTTCGGGGTGGCGGAGGGCGACAGCTGCCGCAGGCGCTGCGCCAGCTCCGCCTCGTCCCGGTCCGGATGCAGCGCGCAGGCCGCGATGTAGGCCGCCGCGGTCGAGCGGCTGATTCCGGCGTAGCAGTGCAGGACCAGCGGCCGCCCCCGGTCCCAGGCACGCAGGAAGGCCAGGAACCGCTCCACATGCGCCCGCTCGGGCAGGACGTGGTCCGTCATCGGGGCGGAGATGTCGCTGATCCCGAGGATCAGGTGATCGTCCTCCCGGATCGTGGCCGGCCGCCGGACGGCGGTGCCGCGGGTGACCAGGGTGACGACGTGGCTGGCGCCGACCGCCGCCACGGTCTCGGGCAGGCGCGAGAGGGAACAGACGTGGAGGGTGGGCACGGATCTCAGGCCTCGGTGCGGGCGGGCGCGCGGGCGGGCGCCGCGAGCGCGTGGAAGCGGGCGAGGAAGCGCTCCTGCGCCTCCGCGGTGGGCCAGGGGACGAGGAGCGCATCGACCGCGGCGTGCAGGGGCTCGGGCCGTCCGAAGACCTTCAGGGCCTCCTCGCGCGCGAAGCCGGCGAGCCGCGTGGCTTCGAGGAAGGCCGCGAGCCGGTCGGCCCGCTTGATCAGCCGCTGCATCGCGGCGGCCGGCTGCGGGCTGAGGCCGAAGCGCAGCCGGATGGCGCCGAGCAGGCGCAGCTCCACCGCCTTGTAGGACGGGCCGATCGCCGCCTTGAAGGGCGAGATCATGTCGCCGATCACGTATTCGGGCGCGTCGTGCAGCAGGAGGTCGAGCCGCTCGGGAGCGCTCGCCTGCGGGCAGAAACCGGCGCCGATCGCCTCGACCAGGAGCGCGTGCTGGGCCACCGAGAAGACGTGCGGCCCCGCCGTCTGGCCGTTCCAGCGCGCGACCCGGGCGAGGCCGTGGGCGATGTCGCCGATCTCGACATCCAGCGGGGAGGGATCGAGGAGGTCGAGGCGGCGGCCCGAGAGCATGCGCTGCCACGCGCGGGGCGGCCGGCTCATGCTCATGCGGCGGTCCCATGCCCCGTTCCCGGCCCAACCCCATGCCCTTCGGGGCCGGGCAGGGCCGCGCAGGGTCCATGGCGACAGCAACCGACGAGGTGGTCGTTGACCATGCCCACCGCCTGCATGAAGGCGTGCACGATGGTGGGGCCGCAGAAGCCGAAGCCCTCGGCCTTGAGCGCCTTCGACAGGCGGCGCGACACCGCGGTCTCGGTGGCGATCTCCGCCCGGTCGCGGGCGGTTCCCTGCACCGGCCGCCCGTCCACGAAGTCCCACAGGAAGGCCGAGAAGCCGGGGCCCCGCTCCTGGATGGCGAGGTAGGCGCGGGCGCTCCGCACCGTGCCGACGATCTTGGCGCGGTTGCGGATGATGCCGGGATCCGCCATCAGCGCCGCGACCTCCGCCTCGCCGAACCGGGCGATGATCTCGGGCTCGAAGCCCCGGAAGGCGCGCCGGAAGCCGTCGCGGCGGCGCAGGATGGTGATCCACGACAGGCCGGCCTGGAACCCGTCGAGGATCAGCTTCTCGAACAGCGCCCGGTCGTCGAGCTCCGGCACGCCCCACTCGGTGTCGTGATAGGCGACGTAGAGCGGATCGAGGCCCGGCCACCAGCAGCGCGCGTGCCCGTCGGGATGGTAGATCAGTCCGGAGGCCATGGCTGCTGCGGATCAGGCCACGAACTCGGCCGCGGCGAAGCCCTGGAGGTAGAGCAGGGCGGTGAGGTCCCCGTGCTCCACGCGGGCATGCGCCGCCGCGGCGACCGCGGGCTTGGCCCGGAAGGCGACGCCGAGCCCGGCTTCTTCCAGCATGGCGAGGTCGTTGGCCCCGTCGCCCACCGCGAGCGTCTCGGCGGGGGAGAGCCCGAGGCGGTCGCGCAGCTCGATCAGGGTCGCGCGCTTGGCCTCGCGCCCGACGATCGGCTCCTCGACCCGGCCGGCGAGGCGCCCGTCCGCCACCACGAGGCGGTTCGCCCGGTGCTCGTCGAACCCGATCCGGGCCGCCACCGGCCCGGTGAACAGCGTGAACCCGCCCGAGACGAGGCACGCATAGGCGCCGTGCGCCCGCATGGTCTGCACCAGCGTGCGCCCGCCCGGCGTCAGGGTGATGCGCTCGGCGATCACCGCGTCGATGGCGCCGACCGGCAATCCTTCGAGGAGGGCCACCCGCTCGCGCAGGGCCGGCTCGAACGCGATCTCGCCGCGCATCGCCCGCTCGGTGATCGCCGCGACGTGGTCCTTGAGCCCGACCCGATCGGCGAGTTCGTCGATGCATTCCTGCCCGATCATGGTGGAGTCCATGTCGGCCAGGACGAGACGCTTGCGCCGATGGGCGTCGGCCGGGCGCACGGCCACGTCGATCGGCTCGTCGCCGAGCGCGTGGCGCAGCCGCTCGGCGAGCGACGGCGCGGAATCGGGCGCGCCCGGGACCAGCACCTCGGCGGCGACCTCGCCGTGCAGGATGCGCGGCTGATGCTCCGTGGCCAGCACCCGGCGGGCCTCGGCCAGCACCGCGTCCGTGATGGCGGGGCGCGCGGGGTTTGCTATCAGGGTCGCCACAAGGGTCATCACGGCACTCGTCTGGCCCGGCACGGCGTCGGGAGCGAAAATGGTCGGGCGTCAGGCGATCCTCATCGCAGGGCCGACCGCCTCGGGCAAGTCGGCCCTGGCGCTCGCGCTCGCCCGCGCGCGGGGCGGGGTGGTGATCAACGCCGACTCGATGCAGGTCTACCGCGACCTGCGCCGGCTCACCGCCCGGCCGAGCGAGGCCGAGGAGGCAGAGGCGCCCCACCGCCTCTACGGGCACGTGGACGGGGCGGTGAATTTTTCGGTCGGCCATTACCTCGCGGACGCCGCCGCGGTGCTGGACGAGACATGGGCGGCGGGGCGCCTGCCGGTGCTGGTCGGCGGCACCGGGCTGTATGTCAAGGCGATGCTGGAGGGCCTGTCCGAGATCCCGGCCGTGCCGGAGGCGGTGCGGGCCGCGGTGCGGGCGCAGGCCGAGGCGCGCGGGACCGCGGCGCTCCACGCGGAGCTCGCCCTGCGCGACCCGGAGGGCGCGGCCCGGATCGCTCCGGGCGACCGCCTGCGGGTGCTGCGCGCCCTGGAGGTCCTGGCCGCCACCGGCCGCCCGCTCGCGGCCTTCCAGGGCACCCGCCGGCCGGGGCCGCTGGCCGGGGCCGCGTGCGAAAAACTGTTTCTGGTGCCGGACCGCGCCGTCCTGCGGGCGCGCATCGACGCGCGCTTCCTCGCCATGATGGAGGCGGGGGCGCTCGACGAGGTGCGGGCGCTGCGGGCGCGGCGCCTCGACCCGATGCTGCCGGTGATGCGCGCCCACGGGGTGCCGGGCCTGATCGCCCACCTCGACGGCGCGGTCACGCGCGAGGAGGCGGTGGCGCGGGGCCAGGCCGACACCCGCCGCTACGCCAAGCGGCAGGTGACGTGGTTCCGCCACCAAGTGGGCGGGGACTGGCGCTGGCTGGCGCCGGAGGAGGCCGCGGCCCTGGCGCGCGGCTGAGCCGCGCCGGCTGCCCGGCCCGCGCGCCTCGTCTCAGGGAACCATGCAGCGCAGCATGCGGTCGGCTGCGCCACACCCTCGCCGACACCCGGGGCAGGGCGCCGGCCGCGCCTCACTTCTCCAGGCGCGCGATCAGGCTCGACGTGTCCCAGCGTCCGCCGCCGAGCGTCTGCACCTCGGCGTAGAACTGATCGATCAGGGCCGTCACCGGCAGCAGCGCCTTGTTGTGGCGGGCCTCCGCGAGCACGATCGACAGGTCCTTGCGCATCCAGTCGACCGCGAAGCCGAAGTCGAACTTGTTCTGGTTCATGGTGCGACCGCGGTTCTCCATCTGCCAGGAGCCGGCCGCGCCCTTGGCGATCACCTCGAGCACCGCCTCGATGTCGAGCCCGGCGCGCTTGCCGAAATGGATGCCCTCCGCGAGGCCCTGCACCAGCCCGGCGATGCAGATCTGGTTCACCATCTTGGTGAGCTGGCCCGAGCCCGCCGGCCCCATCAGCCGGCAGGAGCGGGCGAACGCCGCGATGACCGGCTCGACCCGAGCGTAGGTCTCAGGCTCGCCGCCGCACATCACCGTGAGCACGCCGTTCTCGGCGCCCGCCTGCCCGCCGGAGACCGGCGCGTCCACGAAGCCGAAGCCGCCCGCGGCGGCGGCCGCCGCGAGTTCGCGCGCCACCTCCGCCGAGGCGGTGGTGTGGTCCACGAAGACCGCGCCCGCGCGCATGGCCGAGAAGGCGCCGTCCGGACCGGTGGTGACCTGGCGCAGGTCGTCGTCGTTGCCCACGCAGGCGAACACGATCTCCTGGTCGGCGGCGGCCTCGGCGGGGGTGGCGGCGCTGCGCCCGCCATGGGCGGCGACCCAGGCCTGCGCCTTCTCGGCCGTGCGGTTGTAGACCGTGACGTCGTGGCCCTTGGCGGCGAGATGGCGTGCCATCGGCGCCCCCATCACGCCGAGACCGAGAAACGCGACCTTCGCCATGCTGAACACTCCCTGCCGGCCCCGTGCGCCGGGCGGTCCCGTGTAGTGAGGCGAGGGCGCGGCCGTCAAACCGCCGTGCCGGCCGCGGCCGGCCCGAGCCGCGCGCCCGGCCTACTTCGTGTCGACCTTGGTGTCGAAGGGGAGGTACTTGGCGCGGATGCGGTCGTAGGTGCCGTCCGCGATGATCGCCGCGAGCGCCGTGTCGAACGCCTCGCGCAGGCCCGCGTCGGACTTGCGGAAGGCCGCGCCGATGCCCTCGCCGAGGAGCGGGTCGCCCGCGGGCGCGTCCCCCACGAGGCGGCAGCAGGCGGCGCCGTCCGGCAGTTCGAGGATGCGCCACAGGTCGAGCTTGTCGCCGAACACGAGGTCGAGGCGGCCGAGCCGCAGGTCGTAGCCGGCGTCGCGCAGGCTGTCGAAGGTGCGGATGTCCGCCTCGGGCGCGCGCTCTTCCAGGTAGGCGAGCTGGGGGGCGTGCGCGGCGACGCCCACGGCGCGGCCCTTCAGCGCGGCCGGATCGAGCCGGCCGGCCACCGCGTCGCGCCGCGCCATGAAGGCGGAGGGAATGCGGTAATAGGGCCGCGAGAAGGCCACCCGTGCGCGGCGCTTGGCCGTGATGGCGAGCGAGGCCATGATCGCGTCGTACTCGCCGGTCTCCAGGCCCTTGATGAGGCCGTCCCACTGGTGCAGCACGATCGCGCAGGTGAGCTTGGCGGCGGCGCAGAGCGCCTGGGCGAGGTCGACCTCGAACCCCGCCGGCTTGCCGTCCTCGACGTAGTTGAAGGGCGGCTTGCCCCCTTCGGTGGCGATGCGCACCGGCGAGGGCAGCGGGTCGGCGCGGGCCGAAACCATCGCGGCGGCGAGGGCGACGAGGAGGCCCGCGAGCAGGAACGCGGTTCGGCCGGCCGGCCGGCGGGCCCGGGCCGCCGCGTCGCTCGCCGGAGGGTCGCAGATTCTCGTCGGACAACCGTAGGACACGGCGCGGGACCCTCGTCGATCGGGGCTTGACCGCTCCTTGCCACGCCCGCCCGCACCCGCGCAACAGCGCGCGTGACGCGGCGTTGGGCGGGGCGCCGGCCCGGCGGGGCCGGCCTCAGGGTTAAGCCGCCCTTAAGGGGGTTCGGCGCCCAATCGCGACATGCGCCGGATCGACCGCTCCCGCATTCCCCATCCTCGTCAGGGCCTCGCCGAATCCCCCTCGGCGGCGCTCGCCGACCCCGTCCGCGCGGGCCGGGACGTGATCGCGCTGGTGGAGGCGGACGTCGCGCGGGCCGGCGGCGCGCCGCGCCCGGCCGCTTCGGCCGGCTCTGCTGCCGATCTCGCCCGGGCGGCCGGCCGCGTCGCCGAGGTCTGCAGCACCCTGTCGAGCGAGGGGGCGGGCGCCGGCGAGGTGCTGGCGCAGGCCGGGCGCCATCTCGGCCTCGCCGGGATGCGCTGCGGCGAGGCCGCCCGGTCCGCCCTGCCGCTCGCGGGGGCGGCCGGGGAGATCGACGCCCTGGCGGCGGCGTTGTCCGGCGTGGCCCGGCGCGCCCATCTGGCAGCACTCCAGGCGACCGTCGAGGCGGCTCGGCTCGGCGAGGCCGGCGAGGGCACGCTGCGGCTCGCGCAGGCGGTGCGGATCCTGTCCGCCGAGGGCAGCCGCAGTGCCGCTGCCCTGCGCGGCCTCGGCGACCGGGCGGGCGCCGCCGCGGGCGCCATCGCGGCGGCACGCGCGGCCGAGGCCCTGGTTGGCGGCCTGGGGCCGGTGCTCGACACGCTCACCGCCGCGAGCCGCGGGCAGGCCGCGACCGCCGCCGATCTCGCGGCCGAGGCCGCCGCGATGGCGGACGCGCTCGACACCCTGGCGGAGGCCGAGGCCCCGGAGCCGGCATCCCCACTCGGCGCGCGGGTGGTGGCGGCCCTGCGGCAGGCCGAACTCGGCGACCGCCGGCTCCACGACCGCTATCCGGTCGACCTGCCGGCCCGGGTCGGCACCTTCGGCGTGGGGCGGGTTCGCGATCTCGGGCGCGGCGGGCTCCTGCTCGCCCCGCCGGAGGGCCTGCGCCCGACTGTGGGGACGCCGCTCGCCCTGGCGGTGCGCCCGCTCGGCCAGTTACGGGTGACGGTGGTGGGCGTGAGCGCGCGCGGGCTGCACTGCGCCTTCGCGGAGCCCATTTCCGAGGCCGTGCGGCAGGCGGCGGCGCGGATCGAGGCGGAGCACCGGCCGCTCGTCGCGACCGCGCAGGCCGGGGCCGCGCAGATCGGCGCGGCGCTGGAGGCCGCGATCGGCTCCGGGCTTCTCGGCCGCGACGCGCTGTTCGACGATGCCTACCGGCCGCTGCCCGGCACCGATCCGCCGCGCTTCCTCACCGCGGCGCTGCCGGCGCTGGAAGAGATCCTGCCGCCGATCCTGGAGCCGCTGCTGATCGCGGACGAGCGCCTCGCCCATTGCTTCGCGGTCGACCGCCACGGCTACGCGCCGGTGCACAACCGCCGCTTCTCGCAGGCCCCGCGCCCGGACGATCCGGCCTGGACCGCCCGCCATTCCCGCCATCGGCGCTTCCACGACGATCCGGCCGGCCTCACCGCGGCCCGCTCGACGCGGCCCTTCGTGGTGCAGATGTGCCGCCCGGAGGGGCAGGCCCGGCCCCCGCTGCGCGAGATCGCGGTGCCGATCCGCGTCCACGGCCGCCACTGGGGCGGACTGCGGATGGGCTACCGGCTGTAGCCGTCCGCTCCGGACAGCCCGGCCGGATCAGCGCGGCATCCGGCTCGGGCTCGCGGCCATCACCGAGCGGATCAGCGCGTCCCCGTCCAAGTCCTGGCCGGTATAGCCGAGCAGGGCGGCGAGCTGCGTGCGGGCGCGCGAGACCCGGCTCTTGATGGTGCCGATCGCCACGCCCATGATCTGCGCCGCCTGCTCGTAGCTCACCTCCTGCACGCCCACGAGGATCAGCACCTCGCGCATGTCGGGGCGCAGCCGCCCCAGCGCCACCTGCACCTCGGCGAGGCTGATCCCGTGATCCTGGCGAGGCGCCACGGCGAGCGTCGCCGCGTACTGGCCGTCATCGTCCTCGACCTCCCGCGAGCGCTTGCGGCGCAGGGAGTAGAAGATGTTGCGCATGATCGTGAACAGCCACGCGTCGAGATTGCTGCCGGGCTGGAAGCGATGCTGGTTCTGCCAGCCCCGCAGCACCGTCTCCTGCACGAGATCGTCCGCCTCGGCGGAGCGGCCCGCGAGGCTGAGCGCGAAGGCGCGCAGGGAGGGCAGGGCGCGCATCAGGCCGGCATGGAAGGCCCGCGCATCCGCGTCGGACTGCTCGTCCAGGGCCTGAGTGAGCCGGGCCAGCAGGCTCGCCAGCGGCGCGGACAGCTCCTGGCTCTGGTGCGCGGCGTAGAGGTCGCGCAGCAGGAAGCCGAGATGGTCGCGCACCGGCTCGGCCAGCGACACGGGCGCGGCGGCGGCTTCATCGGACGAGCGGAGCAAGGGACCTCCCACCATACTGCACAGGAGTACTACTCCAGCGGCAGGTATGGCGGGGCCTCCTGGCGTCAAGGTGGGCGGGTTCCGGCCGGAGGGAACCGTCTCCTCCTATCGGGCGAGGGAGCGGCGCCTGCGCCGTTCGGGCGCAGGCGCCGCGGTCCGTCTCACGCGGCGCGGGCGGCCTCCAGGAAGCGGTCGATGTCGGCGCGCAGCCGGTCGAGCTGCGTCCCGAGCGTCGCGCGCGCCGCGACCACGCCCTGCGCCGCCGACGCGGCCGAGTTGGTCGAGCCGCGCAGGGTCTCGATGGTGCCCGCCACCTCCTGGGTGTTCGCCGCGGTCCGCTGCACGGTGACGGCGATGTCCTGGGTGACGGCCGTCTGCTCCTCCACGGCCGCCGCGATGGCGGTCGCGATGGTGCTGACATCGCCGATCACCCGCACGATCTCCTGGATGTCCGCGGCGCTGCGCAGGGTCGCGTCCTGGATCGCGCCGATCCGCGCGCCGATCTCCGTGGTGGCCTTCGCGGTCTGTCCCGCGAGCGACTTCACCTCGCTCGCCACCACGGCGAAGCCGCGGCCCGCCTCGCCGGCCCGCGCCGCCTCGATCGTCGCGTTGAGCGCGAGCAGGTTCGTCTGGCCGGCGATCGAGGAGATCAGGTCGACCACCTGCCCGATCTCGCGCGCCTGCTCGGCCAGCCCGCACACCGTGCGCTCGGTGCGCTGCGCGCTCTCGACCGCTTGGCGCGCGACCTCCGCGGAGCGGCCGGCCTGCCCGCCGATCTCGCGCACCGAGACGGCGAGTTCCTCGGCGGCGGCCGCGCCGGTCTGCATGTTGGCGGAGGTCTGACCGGCCGCGGACGCGACGTTGTCGGCGAGATCCCCGGCCTCGGCGGTGGCCGCGTCCATCGTCGCGGCGCTCCGCGCGAGGTCGTCGCCGGCCGCGCTCGACACCGAGAGGCTGGCCTGCACCGCCTCCGAAAACGTCGCGATCGCCCCCGACAGCACCTCGCCCTTCCGCTGGCGCTCTTCGAGCAGCACCTCCTGGTAGACCGAGATGGCGAAATCCATGTCGAGCATCACCGCCTTGTTGAGGGCGGCCACCTGCCGGGCGAGGGTCTTGCGTGCGCCGAACCCCGCCCGCTGCGACAGGAGCCGCACCAGCTCGTTCAGCACGAAGGCGTAGCCGCCGATGTACCAGCGCGGCTCCAGCCCGATCTTGTGGTGGACGCGGCCGATGCGTCGGATGCTGGCGACGTAATCCTCGTCGAAGCGTCCGCTGAACAGGCGCTCCCAATGCGCGGATTGGGTGCTCACGAGGCGGTCCTGCTGCCGGCCGATCAACGCCGCGAGGTGGGGCACCGCCGTGATCTTCGCGTAGAACCGGGCGAGCACCTGCGGCAGCGCAGGCCCCACGATGGCCCATAGCTGCGGCAGCTCCGCCACCGTGCTGCGATCAATTTCGAGGAACGCCAGACGCTCCGACACAGAATCATTATTCATCTTGGCAGGCCATTGACAGCAGTTCGCAACACGAACACTGCATAACTAATGTTAATGATGTATTTTAATCAGACAAAACTCGAACGAGATCGCGATCCGCCGATGGCCTAAGCCGATTGACCGAGGACATCCCTCGCCGAAGCGGAGAACGGCTCGATGACTCAGGGCTTCGCCCGAGGGCGGGGCGACCGCCGAGGCGCCGGCCCCGCGCCGAGCCGACCGGCCCACATCCGGCCGATGCAATCATCCCGACACACTCGGGGGCTAGGCCGGGGCCTGCCGGAGCCGATCGGTGCCATCGCACACCGACCGGACGCCGGTGCCCGTGCCCCCTTCGCCGCCGCGAGGCGGGTGCCCGCAAGGCGGGCCCATCCAGGCGAGGTCAGAATGAGCACTGTCATCACCCGGCGCGTCGCGCTGGCGATCCAGGCCCAGGACAGCCTCCGCGCGGCCCCGCTCGGCATCGACGAGCAGGCGGCCGAGGATCTCGCCCGCGCGGCGATCGCCGCGTACGGCGACGCCCTGGCCGAGGCCGGGCTGGCGATCGTGCCGCTCACCACCGTCAAGGCGCTGCAGGCGCGGGCGGGCCGCAGCCTGGAGCGCACCGGCCAGGATGGCGCGGGCCGCGAGGTGGTGCGGGCGCGGCTCAGCCTCTACCGCTCGCTGGGGAGCCGCAAGGCGTGAGCCGCCCCTCCGGCAGCCCTCAGCTGAGCAGCGACGACAGGACGACCGCCACCGCGCCTCCCGCGACGGCGAGGCCGAGCAGCACGACGCTGCTGAGCTGATCGCCCGTATCGACGGTTTCGCCCTGCCTGTGCTGGGGATGGTTGCCTGCCATGATCGCCTCCCGTGCCGCGCCCCGCGGGCGCCCACGGATCAAGGCGATCCGGGCCGATCGGTTGCACCGCGCGGCGGCCGGCCATTGACTTTTCGGGCCGCGGAGGTAAACGCCACGGCACCACGGGCGGTGCTGCGCGTCGCCCGAACCCGGCGTGCGGCCCGAAAAGCCGACGATGACCGGCCGTTCCGTTCAACCCCGCCAGGCGCCGGCCGGAGCCGGCCGAGACCCGCGAGACTGTTTCCCATGAAGATCCGCAATTCGCTGAAGTCGCTGCGCGGCCGGCATCGCGACAACCAGATCGTGCGCCGCAAGGGCCGCGTCTACGTCATCAACAAGACCCAGAAGCGCTACAAGGCCCGCCAGGGCTGAGGGCAGGGGCCACGCTCCTGCACAGGGGCCTCTGGCTCCTGCGGAAGGGCTGTCCAGCCCCTCGCCGCCGCGGCAAGCCATCGCGTTGACCGCGGCCCGGCCGCATCCGACGATGAGGCCATGCGCCGCCTCACCGTCGCCCTGACCCTCCTCGCCGGGCTCGCCCTCGCCGCACCGTCGGCGGGTGCCGCAGGCCCGGAGCCGGGCGCCGCCTCCCGGGAGGCGCCCAAGGACGCGCCGAAGCCGCCGCCGACGCTCGACGACCTCTTCGCCCGGCTCAAGGCCGCGAAGGACGATCCGGAGGCCCGCGGCGTGGCGCAGCTCATCGAGCGCCGCCTCGACCGCTCCGGGAGCGACACGGTCGATCTCCTGGCCAACCGCGCCGGACAGGCCCTCAAGGACAAGGACACCGCGCTCGCCGTCGAACTGCTCGACCGGGTCGTGACCCTCGAACCGGGCTGGGCCGAGGGCTGGAGCCGGCGCGCCACCGCCTTCTACCTCCTCGACGATCAGGCGAGCGCGCTCGCCGACCTCAACCGGGCGCTGCGGCTGGAGCCGCGGCACTTCGAGGCCTGGGCCGCGCTCGCCCACATCTACATGGCGAGCGACGACAAGGTCCGGGCGCTCGCCGCCTTCCGCAAGGCGCAAGACCTCTACCCCCGCATGGGCAAGCTGCGCGAGGCGATCGAGCGCCTCGCCCCCGACGTCGACGGCCGCGACCTGTGATCCGGGGACCTGTGACCCGGCCTTGGCGCGCCCCGCCAGATGCCGGGCCAGATGCCGGGCCATGAGCGGCGCGGGCTGCGGCGGATCGGGCGCGTGCTGACGCTCGCGGCGGCCGTGACGGTCGGCCTCGTCGCGGCCCTGATCGCCGCAGGCGCCCTCGCCACCTGGATCATCACGTCCCGGATCGAGGCGCGTTACCCGCCGGCCGGGCGGCGCGTGCCGGTGGCGGGCGGCCACCTCGCGGTGCTGGAGGCCGGCCCCGCCGAGGGCCAGCCGAGCCGCGGCACGGTGGTGCTGCTCCACGGCGCCTCGGCCAACGGCATGGACCCGATGCAGGCCTTCGGCCGCCGCCTGGCGGGCCGGGGCTTTCGCGTGCTCGCCGTCGACCGCCCGGGCTTCGGCTGGAGCGACCGCCTCGCCGGGGCGCAGGCCGCCTCGCCCGCCGTGCAGGCGCGGCTGATCGGCGAGGCGCTGGACCGGCTCGGCGCGGGGCCCGCCGTGGTGGTCGGCCATTCCTGGGGCGGCGCGCTCGCCGCCAGCCTCGCCCTCGACGCCCCCGAGCGGGTCGCGGGCCTCGTGCTCCTCGCCCCCGCCCTCTATCCGTGGCCGGGCGGCACGGTCTCGGGCTACGCGGGCTGGTACCGCTCGCCGGTCGGCCGGGTGCTGCTGTGGCTCGCCGCGCGCACGATCGCGGCCCCGCTCGGCCTGCGCTACCTCGACCGCTTCTCCGAGGTGGTCTTCCGCCCCCAGAGCCTGCCGCCGGACTATCTCGACGGGGCGCGGGTGCCCCTGGTGCTGCGCCCCGCGACCTTCCTGGCGAACCTCGAAGACCTCGACGGGCTCTACGCCTTCTTGGAGCGGCAGAGCCCGCGCTACCCCGAGATCACGGCTCCGACCGCGCTCGTGGCGGGCGACATCGACCCGATCGTGCGCACCGAGGTCCACGCCGCCGCGATGGCGCGCGCGGTGCCCGGCGCAACGCTGACGGTGCTGCCGGGCATCGGCCACATGCTGCACTACACGGCGACGGACGCGGTGGTGGCGGCGGTGGAAGAGGTGGCGGCGCGCCAGCGGGCGGAGGCCGACTGAGCCGGCTTCCCCGCGCGGCCGGCACCCTCGCGGGCGGGCCTCCGGCGGCGTATGCTCGCGCAGCTATGCCCTCGCACCGAAGCGTTCTGCGCCCAGGTGGGCACCCTGGCCCGAGTGGACACCGGTTCGGCGCGAGAGAGCGCAAGATCGACGGAGAACGGCCTCCGATGGCCGCGCGGTCGGAGGGCGCTCTCGGCAGCCGGAGGACCACACAATGGCGTTCATCGTGGTGTCCCAGACGGTCTTCGAAGAGGGCAGGGCCGCGAGAGCCGCCGGCCGGCCCCACACGGACGATCCCTACCGCGCCGGGTCGCAGGACAGCGCGGATTGGCTCGCCGGGTACACGGCCGACGAGGCGGATGCGGACGGCGAGGAGGCCCGCCCTGCCGAGAGGCGGACGGGCGACGGCGAGGCTCGCCGGCCCTGACGGCCGGAGGCCCGGTACTCCCCGACCGGCCCGGCCTTGAGGTCAGCGTCCCGCAGCCCGGCGGCGACGCCTCACGCCTTGGCGGCGTGCTCGCGGGTCACCTGGGCGATGCGGATCAGGTTGGTCGCGCCCGGCGTGCCGAAGGGCAGGCCCGCCACCACGATCACCCGCTCGCCGACCTTGGCGAAGCGCTCGCGCACCGCGAACTTGCAGGCGCGAAAAGACATGTCGTCGATGTCGCTGGCGTCGTTCGTGACGATCGGGTGGGTGCCCCAGGCGAGCGCGAGGCGCCGCGCCGTCTCGCGCTTCGGCGTCAGCGCGATCACCGAGGCGTTCGGGCGGGCGCGGGCGAGGCGCAGGGCCGTGGAGCCCGAGGCCGTCCAGGCCATGATCGCGTCGAGGTTGAGCGTGTCGACGATCTGGTGGGCGGAGGCCGCGATCGCGTCCGAGGCGGTGGCCTCGGGGGCGGAGCGCTGCGCGGCGATGATCGACCAGTAGATCGCGTCGCGCTCCACCTGCTCGGCGATCCGGTTCATGGTCGCGACCGCCTCGACCGGGAAGGCGCCGGACGCGCTCTCGGCCGAGAGCATCACGGCGTCGGCCCCCTCGTAGACCGCGGTCGCCACGTCCGAGACCTCGGCCCGGGTCGGGACCGGGGCGGTGATCATCGATTCGAGCATCTGGGTCGCCACCACCACGGGCTTGCCGAGGCGGCGCGCCCCGCGGGTGATCCGCTTCTGCACGCCGGGCACCTGTTCGAGCGGCATCTCGACCCCGAGATCGCCGCGGGCGACCATCAGCCCGTCCGACGCCTCCATGATGGCGTCGAGGCGGGCCAGCGCCTGCGGCTTCTCGATCTTGGCCATCACCAGGGCGCGCGACCCGGCGATGGCCTTGACCTCCGCCACGTCCTCCGGGCGCTGCACGAAGGAGACGGCGACCCAGTCGACGTTGGCGGCGAGCCCGGCGTCGAGGTCGAGGCGGTCCTTCTCAGTCATGGCGGCGACCGGGATGGTGGTGTCGGGCAGCGACACGCCCTTGCGGTTCGAGATCCGCCCGCCGACGAGGACGCGGGTGACGACGCGGTCGGGCGAGGCCTCCGTCACCGACAGGCGCAGCTTGCCGTCGTCGATCAGCACGCTGTGGCCCGGCTCCAGGGAAGACAGGATCTCCGGGTGGGGCAGGTGGACCCGGGTGGCGTCGCCCGGCGTCGCGTCGCCGTCGAGCACGAAGGTCTGGCCGCTCTCCAGCCGCGCGGCGTCCTCGGCGAAGCGGCCGACCCGCAGCTTCGGCCCCTGAAGGTCGAGCAGGATGGCGATCGGCCGGCGCAGACGCTGCTCGATCGCCCGGATCACGCCGACGCGCTCGATCAGGCGCTCGCGCGGCAGGTGGCTCATGTTGAGGCGGAAGACGTCGGCCCCGGCCTCGAACAGCTTCTCGATCACCTCCGGGTCCTCGGAGGCCGGCCCGAGGGTGGCGACGATCTTGGTGCGGCGGGCGCGCTTCATGGGGGTGATTCCGGGCGGGCCGAGAGCGAAAGACGATCCGCGCGGTCGATTCCGGAGGTCGGAACCGGCGCGGGCGGGGCTCCGTGCCTAGTGACGTTCGCGCATCGATGCAACGGACGGACCGGGCCACGGCCCGCGAATTGGACGAAAGACGTCTCTCCCGTCCTCCCGACACCGCATGGCTGTCCGGAGACAATCGATGGCGCGGGATCCCCTCCCCGTGCGGGAGAGGGGCTCCCCGCGCCATCCTCGTCGAAGAATTTCCCCGGACAGCCATGCGGAACCCGGAAGCCCGGCCCGCTCGTCCCGGCGCGGATAAGAATCTTGGGGCGAACGCCCTCCGTCAGGGCGAGGAGGCGGGGCGGCCCGGATCGGTGAGCTGGATGGTCCAGCTCTTCTGCTCGCCGGTATCGACCTCGAAGAAGCCGTTGCGGTCGTAGCCGCGGGCGAGGCAATCCTCGACGCCCCGGATGGTGAACTCGCGGTCGCGGGTGCACATCAGCGAGCGCCCGCTCCACTCGCCGCCGCGGTCGTAATCGACCGCGAAGACGTAGTAGTAGCGCGCCGCGAGCGCGCCCTTGACCAGGGTCTCGCAGGCCTTGGCGGAGAGATTCCACCAGCCCTCCGTCACCCAGCCGCCGGGGTCGCGGTAGCCCAGCGCGACGCCGATGCGGCTCCCCGTCATGTTGCACATGCGCAGGTCCGCCCGGGCCGGCGAGGCCGCGAGCACGCCGCCCGCCAGGGCGAGCGCGAGGACGACGCGGCGCACGCGCTCAGCCGACCAGGATGATCCGGCAATCATTGACGTTGGTGCGGGTGGGACCGGGCCGGACGAGGTCGCCGATCCGCTCGAAGAAGGGGGTGGAATCGTTCTCGGCGAGGCTCACGCGCGGGTCGAGGCCCGCTGCTGCGGCGCGCGCCAGGGTGGTCTCGTCCACGAGAGCGCCGGCCGGGTCGGTGGCCTCGCCGCGCCCGCCATCGGTGCCGTCGGTGTCGGCCGAGAGGCCGGCGATGCCCGCCGCGCCGTCGAGGGCGACGGCGAGCGCGAGGGCGTATTCCTGGTTCGGCCCGCCCTGGCCCTCGCCGCGGATCGTCACCGTGAGCTCGCCCCCTGAGATCAGCGCGACCTTGCGGCCCTCGGCGGCCATCTGGCGGGCGATCGCGGCGTGCTCGGCGGCGACCTCGCGCGCCTCGCCCTCGAGGTCGGCGCCGAGCAGCACGGGCTCGTAGCCGGCGGCCGCAGCGGCGGCGGCGGCCGCGTTCAGGGCATCGACCGGCCGGGCGATGATGCGGAACGCGGTGCGGGAAAAGAGCGGGTCGCCGGGCTTGGGGCTCTCGTTGGCCGGATCGTTCAGCAGCGCCTCCGCGGCCGGGGGCAGGGGGATGCCCCGCTTGGCGCAGATGGCACGGGCATCCGCCAGGGTCGTGGGGTCCGGCACGGTCGGCCCGGAGGCGATCACCGCCGGGTCGTCGCGGGGCACGTCGGAGATCGCGAGCGTCAGGAGGTGGCCGGCGTTGCGGGCGGCGAGCGCGAGCCGCCCGCCCTTGATGCGCGAGAGGTGCTTGCGCACGCAGTTGATCTCGTCGATGGCCGCGCCCGAGCGCAGCATCGCCTTGGTGATCCCCTGCTTCTCGGCCAGCGTCAGCGCGCCGGCGGGCGCGATCCAGTTCGCCGAGCCGCCCCCGGAGAGGAGCACCAGCACGAGGTCGTCGGGCCCGGCCGCCGCCGCGAGGTCGAGGCTGCGGCGCGTGGCGTCGATGCCGGCCTGATCCGGCACGGGATGACCGGCCTCCACCACCTCGATCACGCCCGCGGGCTCGCCGTAGCCGTGCCGGGCCACCGCCTGGCCGACGAGGCGGTCGGGGCCGAGGCCGTGCGCCTCGCGGTAGTGCCGCTCGGCCACCGCCGCCATGCTGGCGCCCGCCTTGCCGGCGCCCAGGATCACCAGCCGGCCGGCGGGCGGGGGCGGCAGTTCGGGCACGAGGCAGCCGCGCGGATGGGCGGCGGTGACGGCGGCGTCGAGGAGGCGCAGCAGGAGGGCGCGGCGCTCGTCGGCGGCCGGGGAGGGAGAGGCGGTCACGGGCGGATCCTCGCTGGTCGTTCGTCCGGGGGGCTGGTCAGCGGCGGCGCGGGCGGGCGACCGCGATGCCGAGGAAGATCAGGGCGCCGCCGAGGGCCTGGGGCAGGCTCAGCGCCTCGCCGAGCACCAGCCAGCCGAGCGCCGCCGCCGCCACGGCTTCGAGGAAGATCACCAGCGACGAGAAGGCGGCGGGCAGGCGCCCGAGCGCCACCGAGAGCAGCCCCTGGCCGCCCGCGTGGCTGAGCAGCGCCAGGGCCACGAGGCCGGCGATGCCGGTGGCGGTCTGCGGCAGGACCGGCCGCGTCTCGGCCGCGAGCACGATCCCGAAGAGCGCCAGCGCGGTGACGCAGGAGGCCACGAAGGTGACGCGCGCCGCCCCGAGGCCGCGCGCCCGGGCGCGCTCGACGGCCAGGAAGTAGAGGGCGAAGAAGACCGCCGTGACGACGCCGTCGCGGTCGCCCGCGAGCCGGGCCGGATCGACCTGGACCGACTGGCCGATCAGCGCGGCCCCGCCCGCGAGGCAGAGGCCGAGGCCCGCGAGCGTGCGCGCGGCCGGACGCCGCCCGAGGCCGATCCAGGCGAACAGCACCACGAAGACCGGCGCCGTGGTGGCGAAGAAGGTGGCGTTGGCGACCGTGGTGCCGAGGATGGCCCGGTGCCAGAAGACGAGGTCCCCCGCGAAGGCGAGGCCGGCAAGCAGCGCGGCGGGCGCGAAGGCGGCCCGCACGAGGTGGGGCCGGGTCGCCTCCTCGATCCGCATCCAGGCGTAGAGGGCCGGCAGGGCGAGGGCGACGCGCCAGAAGGCGCTGGCGAAGGGGCCGACCTCCGGGCTGACCACGCGCACCAGCACGGGCGAGACGCCCATCGCCACGGCGCCGAGAAACAGGGCCGCGAAGGCGAGGCCGGTCCCCTCCGCCGCGGCGGGTCCGGCTCCGCGGGGAGCCGCCCGCGGGCCGGTCGCGGCCAGATCGGGCAGGGAGGGGCGGGGCATGGCGGCGCGGTTCATCCTCTCGGCGCCGGACGGGGCGTTCCGGCGAAGCACCAGGGTTTGACGCACTGGGCCGGGAAGCACCAGGCCGGGAAGCACTAGGCCAAGACGCGTCCGGCGTCACCCGGCCCTCGGGACGCGGCCCGGTGGATGCCGCTCGCCCATTTGGGGTAAGGGACGCCGCGTCTTCCTCTCGCCCCGGTCCCCCATGCCCGATCCCGCCCCGTGCCAGCCCGTCGAGCGGATCCCGGGCGATCCGGCCTGCGGGCTCCTGCTCCTGTGCGATCATGCCTCGAACGCCGTGCCGGGGGATCTCGGCACGCTCGGGCTCGACCCGCCGCATTTCGCGCGGCACATCGCCTACGACATCGGCGCCGCGGCGGTGACGCGCTCGCTCGCCCGGCGGCTCGGGGCGCCGGCCCTGCTGACCACCTTCTCGCGGCTGGTGATCGACCCGAACCGCGGTCGCGACGACCCGACGCTGGTGATGCGGCTCTCGGACGGCACGATCGTGCCGGGCAACGCCCGCATCGACGCAGCCGGCGTCGCCGCCCGGGTCCGGCGCTTCTACGACCCCTACGACCAGGCGATCGAGGCGGCCCTGGCGGAGGCTTCTGCCGCCGGGCGCCCGCCCGCGCTCGTGGCGATCCACAGCTTCACCCCGGCCTGGCGCGGGGTACCGCGGCCGTGGGAGGTCGGCATCCTGTGGGACCCGCGCGACGGGCGCGTCGCCGCCCCGCTCATCGCCGGCCTGCGGGCCGACCCGGCCGGCTTCACGGTGGGCGACAACGAGCCCTATCTCGGGGGCCTGTCGGGCGACACGCTCGACCGGCACGCCACCGCCCGGGGGCTGCCGAACGCCCTGGTGGAGATCCGCCAGGATCTGATCGCCGACGAGGCCGGCGCGGAGGCCTGGGCGGCGCGCTTCGCGGGCCTGCTGGCGCCGCTGATGGTGCCTTGACGCTGCAGCCCCGAGGACCGACCTCAGCACCATCCCCGCCAGGAGCCCTGCCAGGAGAGCGCGCCATGACGAGCATCGACGACACCACCCGCACCGAACTCGAAGCCGCCGTCTTCCGGCGGCTGGTGGCGCACCTGCAGGGGCGCACCGACGTGCAGAACATCGACCTGATGAACCTCGCGGGTTTCTGCCGGAACTGCCTGTCGAACTGGCTCAAGGAGGCGGCCGACGCGCGCGGCCTGCCGCTCACCAAGGACGAGAGCCGCGAGCACGTCTACGGCATGCCCTACGAGACGTGGAAGGCGCAGCACCAGCGCGAGGCGAGCCCGGAGCAGGCGGCCACCTTCGCGGCGCGGGCCGAATCGCACTGATCCCTGAACGTCCGGTCGGCCGCCGGCCGGATGCCGCGCGGCCTCAGCCCGACGCGGCGCGGTAGGCCGTCCAGACCTCCATCGCCTCCGCCCGCATGAGCTGGCGCGCCGGGATCCGGCGCGCGGAGGCCGGCTTGCACACCTCCTCGGCCACCCAGGCGGCGTCGAAGCCCGCCGCGGCCGCGTCCGCGTTGGTGGAGGCGTAGACGATGCGGGCGATGCCGGCCCAGCAGGCGGCGGCGAGGCACATCGCGCAGGGCTCGGCGCTGGTGTAGAGCGTGGCATCGTCCAGCGTCGGGCGGCCCGCGGCCCGGCAGGCCTCGCGGATCGCCGCCATCTCGGCGTGCCATGTCGGATCGTTCTCGGCCGCCACCCGGTTCGCGCCCTCGGCCAGGATCCGGCCGTCCTGCACGATGACGCAGCCGAAGGGGCCGCCCGCCCGGTCCACCAGCGCGGTGGTCTCCGACAGCGCGATGGCGCGCGCCATGAACGTCCGGTCCTCGTCAGTCATGCGGCCCTCCGGGCATGTGGCCCTCCTGGGTTGTCCGGGCAGGAGCATGGGGCGGGCCAGCGCGGCTTCAACCCGCCGCAGCGCGGCTGGGTCGCAGGGCCCGGCAAGGTCTCGGTAAGGTTGAGAGACTATCAACACCGGGAAGGACGCACCTGCGAAGGTGCGTCGGCCCGCTCAAAGGGCCGCCGAAGGGCCACCAAGAGGGATTCGAGGATCATGGCTGCATCCCCCGCGCTCGCCGTCGACAACTCGTCGGTCGCCGCCGACCAGCTCAAGAGCATCATCGAGCGCATCGAACGCCTGGAGGAGGAGAAGGCCGGCCTCGCGGGCGACATCAAGGACGTCTACGCCGAGGCCAAGGCCAACGGCTTCGACACCAAGGTCCTGCGCAAGATCATCTCCCTGCGCAAGAAGGACCATGAGGAGCGCCAGGAGGAGGAGGCGATCCTCGAACTCTACATGCAGGCCCTCGGCATGGCGTAGGCCCCTGAACGGAAAGGACCGGGCGCCGGCCCGGTCCTCCCGTCGTTCCCGAACGGGCGTCGCTCAGCGGCTCGCCGGCACCGTCCCGCTGCTGGTGTTCGAGCCGCCGCTGTGGCCGCTGGTGGTCGGCGCGGCCGCCGGCGCGCCGGCGGACGGAGCCGTGACCGTGCCGGTGGTGCCGGGCCCGGGGCGCTCCGGCATGCCCTTCTCGGCGTTGCTCTTCACGCTGCCGGGATTGTTCATGTTCCGCTCGGCGCTGCCGGGAGCGGCGGTCTGGGCGAGGGCGGCGCCGGTGAGGGCGACCGAGGCCGCCAAGGCGAGAATCGTTGCGCGCATGTGTCGTCTCCGAAGGTGTGGCGACCAACGCACGGAGTCACCGAACGGTTCTGCGCCGTCTATCCTCACAGTGTGAGCTCCGCACGCGCGGCGAGCCGGTCGTCGCGATGGTCGACGAATCACCGGCTGCCGCGCTCGCCGGCCGTGTCAACCCGCGTGCATTGTGCGCGAAGATCATCGCGATCTCGCTGCGGGTCTTCGAGACGTTGCTCAGCATCTCGTTCATCGGTTTGAGGCTGGGAACCACGCCGGACACCGCATCGGCATGGTCGAAAGAGGCGGGCGCCGCGGTTCGGGGCCCTGCACGGTAGCGAAATCGAAACGCTGAGGGGTTCAGCCTCCCGCTCATGACTGGCGTCCGCTTGGTGATCTGCGAACGGCGCGACGATGCGCGTCTCGGGCTGCCCCGCACATGGCCGGGGCTGGCGATCAAGGTGACGAACCGCGCGGGCCTGCAGGGCTACCTGGCCGCCTGCGACTGGCCGGCGGGCGACACGGCGGACACCTTCCTCGATTGGTGCGCGGACAAACTGCCGGAGGCCTGGATCCAAATCCGCAGGCCCGCCCCGCCCTGCGCCGGGGAGGCGATCAGCATCACCATGATGGTGGGCATCCGGGGCGCGAAGCCGGACCCGCACGGCGAGATGAAGACCCGCGTGAGGTGGCCCTTCCCGCTCGCGGGCTGGTAGGAACACGCACGCGAGCCCGCATCCGCGCGGCAGCACCGTGCCGGCGCGGCGGCCCGCTGTCAGCCCCGGGGAGATGCCGCCACGCCTCAGTGGCAGTAGGCGATGCCGTCGAGGATCGCGCAGCGGGCGCTGTCGGCCCGATTGGGATCGTCCAGCACCCGCTTCCCGCCCCGCCCGTCCCCGACGAACACGCCCGGCCCGATGGTGACGGAGGGACGTGCGCCGATCCGCACGTCCGGAGGCGGGAGCAGCCGGGAGACCGATCCGTCGCTCCAGACGATGCCGTCCTGCTGGACGAGGCCGCGCCGGCCGTCCGCGCAGGTGACGGCCGGCCCCTCGCGCGAGCAGGGATTGGCGAGCGCGGCGAGCGGCCACACGAGGGCGAACAGGGCGAGCGGCACTCTCACGGCGGGTCCGAAGGGGCGCCGACCTGTGTCGATGGTCATTCCTGGCACCGCTGCACGGTCCCTCGATGTCGCTGGTGCCGGCGGAGGGGATCGAACCCCCGACCTTCGGTTTACAAAACCGCTGCACTACCGCTGTGCTACACCGGCCAACGCCCTCGAAACCTTGCGATTCTCGGCGGTTCAGGGGGCGTTCGGGGCGACTTAAACGATGCCCGGGGGCGCTTCGTCAAGGCACAAAACCGCGCGGCCTCGCGGCCGGCATGCGGGCTCCGGCCCGCCGCTTCCCGGGCTCGGGCGCCCCTTCAGCTCCCCTCTGCGCGAAGGTGTCTCACCGGCCCACGATCCGCGGTGCGACCGTGCGCGCCAGCGTCTCGGCGTTGCGCCGCGCGACCGCGCCGTCGCTGGCGAGCGAGCGGATGGTCAGCGAGTCGCCGTCGCGCAGGATGACGGCGGTCGCGCCGGCGGTCCGGCCCATCGGGTAGGTGGTGATCCAGCCGACCGCCGGGGCGACCGACAGCCCGGACAGGCGGCAATCCGGGCTGCGGGCCTGGCAGAGGGCCTCCAGCTGCGCCAGCGACGTCTGCCCGGAGCGCACGCGCCCCTCGGTGCCGTCGGTCTGCCGGCCGATCAGGACGTCGATCATCGGCCCGCCCTCGCAATCGGGGCAGGCGAGGGTGAGCCGCCCGGCTTCGGCCCGCGACGCGAAGCGACCGCCCAGCGCCGCCGTCGCCTCGCCCGTCACCGTCCTCAGATCACGCACGGCGAACCCCTCCGCCAGCGCGCCGGTGGTGATCAGCCCGATGAGAACCGCGGCGACGCTGCGCATGTGGGTCTTCCCGTTCCACGATCGCCGCTCCATGACCGACGGCCCGGGATGCCTCGGGCCAGCGACCCTCGCGGATCGGCGGGGCCGGAGCAAGGCGATGGGTCGGCCGCGGCGGGGGCGGGCTGCGCCGCATCCGGCCGGAGCGGCGCGCGGTCTGGCGTCAGCGGCGCAGGAGCCAGCCGGCCGCGAAGGCGACGGCGGCCACGCCCAGCAGGGTGGAGGTGGGATGCGTCTCGGCGTAGCGGGTCGCCTCGCGGCGGTAGGCGGTGCCGTGGCGCCGGGCCTCCCGGGCCAGGAGCGCGCCCTCCTGGGTGAGGTGCTCAGCCCGGTCGCGGGCGCGGCCGTAGGCGTACTGCGCCCCGCCGGCCACTTGGTTGACGCCGCCCCGGATCTGCCGGCCGGCATCGCCCGCCAGGGCGCCGAGGGTGGTCTGCGCACGGCCCTTGAGGTGGCGCGCGCCGCCCTGAAGTTGGTCGCGGTTCATGGGAGTCTCGTTCGGTTCGTGAGAGGGAAGCGGGCCGCGGGGCGCGCGGCCCGCCGGGTTCAGGCGCGGTGCAGGGCGGTGTCCTGCGGCGCGAGGGCGCCGTGCGGCGGGAGGGCGCCGAAGCGACCGCCCAGGAAGGCCGCGAGCGCACCGAGCACCAGGGCGAGGGCCGCGTAGAAGGCGCCCTGCGTGGCGGCCGACTTGGTCGCCGCGGCGGCGGCCTCCGCCTTCTGCTTGGCGCTCGCCACCGCCTGCTCGTACTGGCGCTGGTAATCCTGGACCTGCTGGCGGGCCTGGTCCGCCGGGATGTTCTGCGCCCTGGCGAGGGCGTCGGCCGCGCGGGTCTCGGCCTGCTGGCGCTGCGCCGGATCGCCGGTCAGGTAGGCCCGCATCGCCGCGGTCGCCGCGTCGCGCAGGGCGGCCGGGTCCTGGCTGCTCGCCGCGTCGCGCACGCGCTGTTCGATGCCGTCGAGGGGGTTCGCCGCGCGGCCGAGCGCGGGCGCCGCCGCCTGGGCGGCGGTCTGCACGGTGCCGCCGAGCGCGGAGCCGGCGCCGCCCAGCACGCCCGTCACCGTGCTGAAGGCCCCGCCGACGATGCCGCCGACCGTCGAGGTCAGCAGGTAGATCACCACCAGCGTCGTCACCGCCCAGGAGACGAGGCCGTGGAACCCCGCGGTGCTGCCGTCCGGCTTGCCCGACAGGCGGCCGGCCAGGGCACCGCCCGCCAGCGAGGCCAGGATCCCCGATACCACCCACCACAGCCCGGCGCCGAGCGACAGGGTCGTGGCGGCCGGGCTGGCGGATCCGTCGGTGCCGAGGCTGGCCAGGCCGACGCCGACCCCGACGATGTTGAGGACGAGCTGCACCACCAGCGCCAGGACGGCGCCGGCGAAGATCGCGCCCCAGGAGACTTGGTAAGGCACTGGGTACTGCCGGACGGCGCGCGTGTCGGCCGCGCCGGAAGGTGCCAGGGGAGGGGTGTAGGAGGGGGTCACGCGACGACTCCGAATCCGGGACGGGGGAACCGGCGCGCTCAGCGGCGGCCGTGGATGAGGAGGGCGAGCCCGTAGCCGACCAGTCCGGCGATCAGCAGCGAGGCGAGGGGCGCCTCCTCGACCTGACGGCTCACGACGTTGCGGCCCTCGCGCACGGTGTCGTGCGCCTGCGCGTAAAAGTCGTCCGCGAGGTCGGCGGCCTCGCCGGCCGCGTGGCGCACCGCGTCCTTGGCTTGGCCGTAGAGCGCCTCGCCCCGTCCCTGCGCCTCGCGCATCCGGCCCTCCAGGGAGTCGCCGTGGGAGCCCACGAGGTCGCCGACGCCGCTCTGCACCTTGCCGCCCAGCTCCCGCGCGGCGCCCGTGATGCGATCCGTATCAACCATGATGATCTCTCCCGTGTGGTCATCCGGACAGCCGCCCGCCATCCCCGCCCCCGGAACGGAGCGGGACGAGGCATGCCGGCCGCAGCGTCACCGCGCTCATCGCGGTGCCGGTTGGCGGCCCTGTGCTTGCGCGCTGCCCGTGTGATGCCGCCTTCCACTGCGGAAGGAGCGGCCTGCCCGTGTCAGATGCTGCCGCGCGGCGCCTCTTCAATGGTACATAAGGACTAATCAGTTGAATTTTTCGCATCAGGCGAAGTGGACGGGAAGCCCTTGTCGCGCCCCCACAGCATCACCTCGGTGCGCTTGTGGATGCCGAGCTTGCGGTAGAGGGCGGCCGTGTGGTTGCGCACGGTGTTGCGCGACAGGCCGAGCCGCTGGGCGATCGCCTGGTCGCTCAGGCCGGCGCAGATCAGGCTGAGGATCTGGCGCTCGCGCAGGGTCAGGCTGAGGGCGATGTCGCCCTCGCCGTTCCGGCCCGGGTGCCGCAGGTTGGCGAGCTTGTCGATGAGGCCGCGGCTGAACCACGAGGTGTCGGCCATCACGGTCTCGATGGCGGCGAACAACTCGCGCTCGGAGCGCTTGCGCTCGGTGATGTCCTGCAGGACGGCCAGGATGAAGTCCTCGTCGTTGATGACGACGCGCTCGGCCGAGACGAGGCTGTCGCGCTCCGCCCCGTCCTCGTGGCGCAGGCAGACCTCCAGGCCGAGCACGAAGCCGGTCCGGCCGAGGGCCGTCTCGAAGGGCTGGCGGGCATCCTCCTTGACCCAGAGCCCGATCTCGCCGGGGCTGCGCCCCACCACCTTGTCCTCCCCGTAGCCGAACACCCGCGTGAAGGCCTCGTTGATGCCCGTGATGACGAAGTCCTCTGCGCGCGCGAGCAGGGTGGGGACGGGGGTGAGCCGGAAGGCCTTGGCGAAGCGCTCCTCGCTCTGGCGCAGGGCCGTCTCGGCCTTCCGGCGCAGTTCGAGATCCGCGAAGGTGAAGAGCATGCAGGGCTCCTCGCCCATCTCGATCGGCTGGCCGGCCACGATCACGAAGCGGGTGCCGCCGTCCGGCAGGTTCAGGCAGGCCTCCATCTGCGGGATGGTGCGCCCCTCGTGCAGCCGGGCGATCGCGAGGTCGCGGCTGCGCGCGCCCGCCAGCACGTCGATCTCGTAGACGCTGCGCCCGATCACGGCGTCGCGGGTATGGCCGGTCATCTCCAGGAAGCCCGCATTGACCTTGACGTGACGCAGGTCCGAGAGGCGGCAGATCACGGCCGGGGCCGGGTTGGCCGCGAAGGTGCGCTCGAAGCGCTCCTCGGCCTCGAACTGCGCGCTCACGTTCTGGAGGATCAGGGCGTGGCAGGTCGGGCGGCCGTCCGCGTCGGTGGCGATCAGGCTGCGCAGGGCGTGGACGAACGCCGTGTCCGGCTGGTCGGCGCGGGTCACGTCGACGACGACGTCCGTGAAGGTCTCTCCCGCCGCGACCCGTTCGAGCGGGTAGGCGTCGGGCGCGCGGTTGTTGCGGTAGCGCAGGCGGAAGCGCTCGCGGTAGGCGGCCGCCGTCTCGCCGAGGTCGGCGAAGCGCGTGACGCCGTGCATGGCGAGCGCCGCCTCGTTCGCCCAGGTGAGGCGCTGGTCGGGCTCCACCAGGATGACGCCCTCGGCGAGGCCGGCGATGATCTGCCGGAGTTCTGACCTGTCGGCGTCCAGTGCCACTGCCCTAATGCCCCTGATGCGATTGACGATGGGTTCGGAAATGCGCGCCTCGCCGCTTAGTTCCTCCCTCCTCGCTCATGTACTAGTAACTTGATGCCATTGACGTGGTTGGGAGCGCTCGGGCACATCGCCCCTCTGCGGAAGGGCGGCGATCGCCGCCGCGCCGTGCTTCGCTCCGACCGGAGCGAGCGGATCCGTGCCGCCGCTCATCCCCCCGGGCGCGTCGGCACGGCCGAGCGGCCGGACCTGCGCCCGCACGCCGCCGGTCCGGCCGCAGCGCTCCGCCGGTCGCCATCGGGCGCATTTCGCTCTCACCGGCCACCGGGAGTGTGGTACGGCCGGAACGTACTCCCGCATGCAGACGGGAGCGGACCAGCCTCGACGGATGCACCAGCCCGGCACGCACGACACGCTTCTCGTCGCCCTCTCGGTCCTGATCGCGGCGAGCGCCGCCTACACGGCCCTCGACCTCGCGGCGCGCATGCGCGCCGCCTCGGGCTGGCCCCGCGCCGCGTGGCTCGTCACCGCGGCGCTGGCGATGGGCGGCGGGATCTGGTCGATGCACTTCGTCGCCATGCTGGCCTTCACCCTGCCCGGGGTGAGCGTGCGCTACGACCTCGCGCTGACCCTGGTCTCGCTCGCCCTGCCGGTCGCCGTGACGGCGCTCGGCTTCCTGATCGCCGCCCGGGAGAATCCGGGCCGGCTCGCGCTGGGCGCGGGCGGGCTGGTGATGGGATGCGGCGTGGCGGCCATGCACTACACCGGCATGGCCGCCATGCGCCTGCCGCTCGATCTCGGGCACGAGCCGGGCTGGGTCGCCGCCTCGCTGCTGATCGCGATCGGGGCGGCGACGATCGCCCTCCGGCTCGCCTCCCGGACCGTCGGCTTCGCCCCGCGGCTCGGCGCGGCGCTGGTGATGGGGCTGGCGATCGCCGGGATGCACTACGCGGCGATGCAGGGCGCGGTGTTCACCGCCACGGCGCCGGTGGAGGGCGCCGAGGGGCTCGGGGGCGTCCGGCAGACCCATCTGGCGTTCTGGGTGGCGGGCACCACCTTCCTGATCCTCGTCCTGGCGCTGATCGCCGCCCTGTTCGACCGGCTGGTCGCCGACCGGGCGGAGCGCGAGGCGGCGGCCCTGCGCGAGAGCGAGGACCGCTTCCGGCTCCTGCTCCAGAGCGTGACCGACTACGCCATCTTCATGCTCGACGCGGACGGGCGGGTGGCGAACTGGAACGCGGGCGCCGAGCGCATCAAGGGCTACAGCGAGCGGGAGGTGCTGGGCACGCACCTCTCGCACTTCTACACGCCCGAGGACCGCGCGGCGGGCCTGCCGGAGCAGGCGCTGCGCCTGGCCGCGCAGGCGAACACCTTCGAGCACGAGGGCTGGCGCGTCCGCAAGGACGGCAGCCGGTTCTGGGCCAGCGTGGTGATCGACCCGGTGCGGGATCGCGACGGCCGGCTCGTCGGCTACGCCAAGGTCACGCGCGACATCACCGAGCGCAAGCAGGCCCAGGAGGCCCTGGAGCAGGCCCGGACCGCCCTGTTCCAGGCGCAGAAGATGGAGGCGATCGGCCAGCTCACCGGCGGCGTCGCGCACGACTTCAACAACCTGTTGATGGCCGTGCTCGGCAGTCTGGAGCTGCTGCGCAAGCGGCTCCCCGACGATCCCCGCCTGCTGCGCCTGCTCGACAACGCGGTCCAGGGCGCGCAGCGCGGCGCCGCCCTGACCCAGCGCATGCTGGCCTTCGCCCGGCGCCAGGACCTCAAGCCCGAGGCCGTGGCCCTGCCCACCCTCGTGGACGGGATGTCGGACCTGCTGCAGCGCTCGATCGGGCCCGCGGTGCGGATCGAGACGCGCTTCCCGGCCGGGCTGCCGGCCGCGCAGGTGGACGCCAACCAGCTCGAACTCGCCCTCCTCAACCTCGCGGTGAATGCCCGCGACGCGATGCCGGAGGGGGGCACCATCACCATCGCGGCCCGGGAGGACGCGGCGCCGGTCGACTTGGCCGAGGGCCGCTACGTCTGCCTGTCGGTCGCGGATTCCGGCCAGGGCATGGATGCCGAGACCCTGGCGCGGGCGCAGGAACCGTTCTTCACCACCAAGGGCGTCGGCAAGGGCACGGGCCTCGGCCTCTCGATGGTGCACGGGCTCGCCGAGCAGTCGCGCGGCCGCCTCGTGCTCCGCAGCCGCCCGGGGACGGGCACGGTCGCGGAGATCTGGCTACCGGTCGCCCCGGCCGAGGCCGGGGAGCCGGTGCCGGCCGCCACCCCGGCTCAGGCGCAGGCGGTCCCGCGCCGCATGACGATGCTGGTGGTCGACGACGACCCGCTGGTGCTGGAAAACACCGCCGCGATGCTGGAGGATCTCGGCCACCGGGTGATCGAGGCGCGCTCGGGCCAGGAGGCCCTGGGCCTGCTCGGGCGGGCCGGAGCCCTCGACCTCGTCATCACGGATCAGGCCATGCCGGGCATGACCGGCACGCAGCTCCTGCGCGCCATCGCGGCCGCGCGGCCGGAGCTGCGGGCGATCCTGGCCTCCGGCTACGCCGAGATCCCGGCCGACGAGGGCTCGGCCGTGCCGCGCCTGAGCAAGCCGTTCGACCAGGACGGGCTGGCGCGCGCCATCGAGTCGGCCCTGCGGGGCGGCGGTCCGGAGACCTCGGCCCTCCGGCGCTCGCGCACCGGCGGCTGACCGCCTCCGAGGCAGGCCTTCCGGATCAGCCCACGCCGCGCCGGATCGCCACCCCGACGAGGAGGGTGGCGAGCGCCGCCGCACCCGCCCCGTCCTGCAGCGCCCGCGCCGGCTCGTCCGGCATCACGAGCAGCCACACCGCGAGGGTGGCGGCACCGCAGAGGAGGAGCGCGCCGAGCAGTCCGTACCGTGTCACGTCAGCATCCTCGTCCGATTCCCGGCGTCACGCATCCCGGCCGCGACCCGGCTCAGCAGCCCCGGCAGATGCTCCGGTCGATCTGGTCGTCGCGCTTCTCCATCCTGGAGCGCTCGTCGATGCGCCGCTCCATCTCGCGGTCGCCCCGGCCGGAGGGCACCGTCTCGCCGGTGGAGCGCGTGTAGGGCGCGGTGATGGTGGAATCCGGACCGCCGCCGGTCCCGGTCCTGTCGGCCTGAGCGAGGACCGGAACCGCCGCCAGGATGGCGCCGCCGGTCACCAGGGTCGCGACGATGGCTCGCATGCCGGTCTCTCCTCTCGCCCGTCTTCCGCCGGCCCACTCTGCGGCCGGACCGGGCCTCGCCGCAAGCGGGGCCGGAGAGGAAGGGCGGGATCAGGCGGGGTAGCCGGCCTCGCGCGCCCGGATCAGCGCCACCACGGTCTCGTTGACCGGGGTCGGCACGCCGCAGGTCCGGCCGAGGCGCGGGATCGCGCCGTTGATGGCCTCGACCTCGCCGCGGCGGCCGGCCATGTGGTCGAGCAGCATCGAGGGCCGCGCCTCCGGGATCTTGCCCCCGAGCCGCCGGATATGCGCGATCGGGTCCCCGACCTCCATCCGCACGCCGGTCGCCTCGGCCACCGCGATCGCCTCCCGGGCGCAGCCGAGCGCCACGCTCCAGGCGTCGGGATCGGCCATCACCCCGCCGATGGTGAGCCCGGTGAGGCAGCTCGTGCCCGAGAAGGTGACGTTCATGATCAGCTTCTCCCAGACCATGCGCCGCACGTCGTCGAAGAGGCTGACCGTGAAGCCGGCGGATTCCCAGATCGCCGCCGCGGCCCGCAGGCGCGCCGCCGGCAGGCCCGCGAAGGCGCCGAAGCGGATCATCTCCAGGCCGTTGTGGTGAGCGTGGCCGGGGCCGCGCATCGAGGCGCCGAAGCCGCCCACCACCCCGACCGCGATCGCGTCCGGGTCCAGCACCTGGGCTGCCACTTCGGGCGAGCCGAGGCCGTTCTGGATCGTCTGGACCACGGTCTGCGGCCCGACCAGCGGCCGGCTCGCCCGCGCGGCCGCCTCGACATCGAAAGCCTTGGTGGCGATGATGACGAGGTCGCAGATCCCGATTCCTTCGGGGCTCGTGCCGGCGCCGGCGAGCCGCACCGTGCGGTCCCCGCTGGCGCCCTCGACCCGCAGGCCGTGCTCGCGCATGGCCGCCGCATGGTCCGGCCAGAGCGTCACCGCGTACACCGCGTGGCCCGCGGAGGCCATCAGGGCGGCGTAGACCGAGCCCATCGCCCCGCAACCGACGATCGCGACCTTCGCCATCCCGTGCTCTCCCTCAGGCTGCCAGCGCCGGCGCGGCCAGCGCGGCCCGGATCGCGCCGGTCACCTCCTCGGTGCCGGCCGTGCCGCCGATGTCGCGGGTCCGGGGACCGGCGGCGAGCACCGCCCCGGTGGCCGCGCGGATCGCCGCCGCCGCCGCGTCGCAGCGCGCGTCCCCGTGCTGCTGGCCGAGCCAGTCGAGCAGCATCGCCGCCGAGAGGATCGCGGCGACCGGGTTGGCGATGCCGCGGCCGGCGATGTCGGGGGCGGTGCCGTGGCTCGGCTGAAACAGGCCGCGGCTCTCGCTGACGTCGCCGGAGGGCGCCACGCCGAGCCCGCCCACCACGCCGGCGGCGATCTCGGAGGCGATGTCGCCAAAGATGTTCTCGGTGACGACGACGTCGAAGCGCTCCGGATCCGTCACCAGCATCATCGCCCCCGCGTCGATGTAGAGGCGGTCGGTCGCGATGTCGGGATGGCGCGCGGCCGCCTCGTCGAACAGGCGGCGCAGGAAGGCGTTGCTGCGCAGCACGTTGGCCTTATCGAGGAGCGTGACGTGGCCGGGGCGGCCCTGCCGGCGCCGCAGCCGCGCCTGCGCGAAGGTGAGGTCGAACAGTTTTTCGCTGGTCGCGCGCGTGATGGTGAGGCGGTCGCTCGCGCGCTCGTCGCTCGGCTCCGCCGGGTCGTGGCGGCCGGCGAACAGCCCCTCGGTGAGTTCGCGCACGATCAGCATGTCGACGCGCTCGGTGCGCACGCGGCTCGGCACGCCGGGAAACAGGCGGCAGGGGCGCAGGCTGGCGAAGAGGCCGAAATGCTCGCGCAGGTCGATCTGAGGGGCGATCTCGGTGCCGTCCGGGTAGCGCACCGCCGGCAGGCCCATCGCGCCGAGCAGGATGGCGTCGGCCTCGCCGACCGTGCGCACGGTCTCGGCGGAGATCGCCTCGCCGGTCCTCCGGTAGGTGCCCGCGCCAGCCTCGCAGGGCGTGAAGGCGAGGGCGAGGCCGTGGCGCGCCGCGGCATCGGCCAGGATGGCGGCGGCCGCCTGCGTCACCTCCGGCCCGATCCCGTCCCCCGGCAGGAGCGCGATCGCGTAGCTGTCCTTCATCGGAATCCTCCCGATCCGGCCGGGACCGTAGCGCACCCAGGCGTTGCATGCAACACTAGCATGCATCATCTCCGCGCACGGGGTCGAGCCGCGGCCGGGCCGCCAGGGTGTCGAGGATCGGCAGCAGCACGGCCATCCCGCGGCGGCGGTGCGCCTCCAGGGCGGCCTTGGCGGCGGGCGGGTCGCGGCGGGCGATCGCCGCCAGGATCTCGCGATGGTCGCGGTTGGAGGAATCCGGCGGCGGCCGCAGGCGCAGGGTCAGCAGCCGGGCGCGGTGCGCGCGCTCCATCACGGTCCGGGCGAGGCCCGCCAGGATGGGGTTGCCGCAGCGCTCGACGAGGAGCGCGTGGAAGCGGTCGTCGCCCTCGGCCCAGCCCGCGAGGTCGCCCCGCGCCAGCGCCGCCTCGGCGGCCGCGGCCGCGGCCCGGATCTCCGCCTCGACCGGCTCGTCCGCGGGCCGCGCGGCGAGGCGCTCCACCGCCATCCCCTCCAGGCCCATCAGCACCTCGTAGACGTCGCGCATCTCCGGTGCGGTCAGGGCCGCGATGACGAGGCCGCGCTTCGGCTGCAGCCGCAGCCAGCCCTCGTTCTCCAGGCGCACCACCGCCTCGTGGACCGGGGTGCGGCTGACCTCCAGCTCCGCGGCGATCTGCTGCTCGGTGATCTGGGAGCCGGGGGGCAGGTCGCCCCGGATCACCGCCCGCTTGATCCTGAGATAGACCGCGTCGGCGAGGGGCGCGTCCGCGGCGGGGCGCGCCTTGCGGGTTCCGGGCGGATCGAGGGCCAGCGACATGGAGCGCACCGTGCGGACCGGGCGTCACCGGCCGGTGGCGCGCTCGGCTCTTGCATGCGCAGGATGCATGCAGGCCGCGGCTCGTCAACGATCCGGCTCCGCTACCCCCCGGCCGGCAGGTACGCGTGGACCCGGCGCGCGACCTCCGGCCAGTTGTCGAGCCGGCTCAGCGGGATCCGGACCTCGATCAGGAGGTCGTCGTCGAGGAGCCCCTGCGCCACGTCGAGCCGCGCCTCCGGGATGGCGTCGAGGATCACCGCCACCGCGGCCTCGATCTGGGCCTCGCGGTCGGGACCGTACTCGATCAGCACGTGCTTCAGGAGGCGGATCATGGGCGCGTGGTGGCATGGCCGGGCGGGGGCGGCCAGTGCAGCCGGGACACGGTGCGGCGGCCGGAGCCGGCCCGGACCGTCAGCCCGCCGCGGCCGGCGCGTCCTCCCAGACGACGGGATCGCTCGTGAGCCTCAGGCGCTGCACGTCGCGGTCGGGGGCGACCTCCTCGACGTCGATCTCCACCACGAGGCGGTCGGGCAGCCGGCGGCGCCAGAAGCCGTCCGGGCGCGGCGTGACGAAGAAATACACCCGCCCCTCGCCGGGATGGTCGGCGCCGCCGACGCCCGGCTCGTAGATCTTGCGGTCGGTGATCTCGTGGTTGAGCGAGAGCACGCGCTTGAAGCTGAGGTGCCGGTAGCCGCCCCGTCCGGACGCGTCGAGGGGCCGGAACTCCACCGCCGAGGCGCCCGCACCCGCGGGCTGGCGCACCCGGAGGCTGCCGATCCGGAACCGGTTGCGCCTGGGATCGGCCAGCCGGAGGTAGAACAGCCGGCCGCGGGCATCCGGCGCCGCGTTCGTGCCGGCATGCAGCGACCACATGCTCTGCGCCGTCTTACGGGCGGTCCATCGCAGGTGCCGCAGCGTCCGCCACGCGATCAGGGCGCTCGCAGTCGACACCAAGATGGAGACCACGAGGAGCAGTATCATCGCAGTGTCGGAGGGCATCGGGTCGCTTCCGTATGGGCAATCGAGCCCGGATCGTAGCGCCTGATGCTGTTCTGCGCAGCATGATCGACCGGCCCGAAGGCGATCTGGGCCGCACTGTGCCTTTCAGGACTAATGAAGTGTCAAGGCAGCAGCGGATTGACGACCGGCGCCAGGGCGAGGCCGAGGGCGAAGGCCGCGGCGATCAGGCGGCGGATCTGGAACGGGCTCACCATCGGGGATCTCCCTTGCGTTGTCGGGACCCCTGTGCCGCACCGCGCGGCCGGACGGCGTGCGCCACCGCACCCGAGCCGCGCCGCGGACCGGCTCACAGCTGCTCGTGGGCGAAGAGCAGCGACACCACCGCCAGCGCGACCAGGGCGATGATGAAGGTGACGTCGGCGATCCATTCCAGGCGCTCGCTGCGCCCTGCGCCGGAGGTGGCCCGGATCGAGCCGTACGAGCACAGCGCGCTCACCACGAACAGCACCGTGATGTAGGCGAGCATCTCGTCGGCCTGCCGCGTCATGGCGTCGGCCTCGCCGAGCTTCACGAGGCCGATCAGCGTGGAGCACAGGCCTGCCATCGTGGCGGCGTTCGGCAGGATGTGGTGCGACAGCCCGCGGCCGAGGCGGGGAGAGGGCGTGTCCGGGTCGGGCGGGCCGCGTCGCATCGCGCCACGGTAGGCGGCGCACGGTCCCGCGACAACGCGCAGTCGCCCGATGTCCACGCGGCCGGGTGCCGGTTCGGTCCCCGTCGACGTGGCATAATGACAACACGGACTCGCGTTCGGATCCCCGGGAGCCCTTCCGGAGCGTCCGCGCCGCTCCCCTCGTCGCCACGAAATGTTGACGCAACAGTCCACGGCTAGGCCGGCCCCGGTCGAAAGCGGGGCCGGGCTGCGGCGACGGGCCGAGGCGCCGCGCGAGAAGAATGCGGAGGGTGGGGGATGAGAAGCGTGGTTCGGAACCTGACGCGCGGCCTGCGCCGCCTCGGCCTCGCGGCGGCGGCGGGCCTGGGGCTGGCCGGCATCCTGGTGAGCGGGACCGACGCGGCGACGGGCGAGCGCCGGGTGGCCCTGGTGATCGGCAACGGCGCCTACCGGAGCGTGCCCGCCCTCGACAACCCGCTCTCCGATTCCAAGGCGGTGGCGGCGGCCCTCAAGCGGATCGGGTTCGAGGTGGTCGAGGGCTACGACCTCACGCTCGACGCGATGCGCGGCCTCGTGAGCGACTACGCGGCGAAGCTCGACGGCGCGAAGGTCGCGGCGGTGTACTACGCCGGCCACGGCGTGGCGGTTTCGGGCGAGAACTACCTCCTGCCCACCGACACGGTGCTCAAGAGCGAGGCCGACCTCGACTTCCGCACCATGAACATCAACCTCGTGCTGCGGCAGATGCAGCGCGAGGACCGGGTCAACCTCGTGATCCTCGACGCCTGCCGGGACAATCCCTTCGCCAAGGAACTCGCGCGCTCGATCAAGTCGCGCTCGGTGGCGGTCCGCAGCGGCCTCAGCGAGATCGCGGTCAATTCCGCGGCCGGCACGCTGATCGCCTTCGCGACCGACCCGGAAAAGACCGCCCTCGACGGCACGGGCGGGCAGAACAGCCCGTTCACCGCGGCCCTCCTGAAGCACATGGAGACGCCCGGGGTCTCGATCAGCACCGTCATGGACCGGGTGCGCGAGGAGGTGTGGCGCTCCACCGGCGAGAAGCAGCGCCCCTGGGTCAACACCTCGATCATCGGCGAGTTCTACCTCAACCCCGCCGCGGCGCCGGTCCGGGTGGCGGCGGCCTCCCCCGACGGGCTCGCCACCGCGCTGCCGGCATCCGCCGCCCCCTCGGCCCTGGTCGCCCCGCAGGCGCTCGCCGCCCCGCAGGCCCTGGAGATCAAGCTGTGGGAGGCCGCCGAGCGGTCGAACGCCGCCGAGGATTACAAGGCCTACCTGGAGGCCCACCCCAACGGCTACTTCGCCCAGATCGCCCGGAACCGGATCGCGCGCGCGGGCGCCGGCCGCCAGGCGGTGACGGAGGCCGACCTCAAGGAGCCCGGCACCCCGAAGAGCGAGGGCGACCTGAAGCTCTCGGCCAAGGAGCGCACCGAGACGCAGATGCGGCTGCGCGCGCTCGGCTTCGATCCGGGCGGCGCCTCGGGGAATTTCGGCCCGGGCACCCGCCGCGCCCTCACCAACTGGCAGAAGACCCGCCAGCTGCCCGAATCCGGCTACCTGACGAAGGCGCAGCAGACCGCCCTGTGGGAGCAGAGCGAGGCCGACTACCAGAAGCTCCTCGCCGCCCGCCCGCCGGTGGAGCGGACCGCCCGGCCCGCGGCGCCGCGTCCCCCGCGCCCGGCGTCCACCGCCGAGGCGGCTCCGGCTCCCGCGGCCCGGCCCGCGCCGCAGCAGCAGGGCGGGGGCGCCTCGCTCGGGGAGGTCGGCAACTTCCTCGGGGGCGTCGGCAACCTCGTGGGCGGCATCGGCAGCCTGCGCCGCTGACCGGCCGGGTGACCACGGCCTGCGCGGGCGGGAGCGACCATCGGCGCAACTGGACCCGTGGCCGCCGCCATGACAGTATCGCCGGGACGCCTGAACTGGCCGGTTCATCGGGATGTCTCAGAGAGACCTGCGCATCGCCTCGGCCCTGCCGCTCCTTGCAGGACGAGGCGTTCAGAACGCAGTCGAGGCGACACGAGCCGGGTCCGCCGCGCGGCGGGGAACCTCCCGATCTCCTTGTCCAGAGATGCGAGGGTCTCGATGAAGCGTCGCCCAGCCGCCATCCTCGTCGCGGACGTGGTCGGGTATACGCGGCTCAGCGAGATGGCGGAGGAGGACACCCACCGCCGGCTGATGGCCCTGCGCGCGGGCGTGATGGACCCGGCCGTCGCCAGTGCCGGCGGCCAGGTGGTGAAGAACACGGGCGACGGCTTCATCGCCACCTTCGCGGCCGCCGCCCCGGCGGCCCAGGGCGCCGTGGCGCTGCAGCGCGCGCTCATGGAGGCGACCGCCGGGCAGCCCGAGGCCCTGCGCCTCGCCTTCCGGATGAGCGTCCACTTCGCGGACGTCATCGAGGACCATGGCGACATCTTCGGCGACGGGGTGAACGTGGCGGCCCGGCTCCAGGCCTACGCGGAGGCGGGCGACGTGGTGGTGTCGGAGGCCGTCTTCGCCACGCTCGATCCGGACGACCGGGCGCGCGCGACCGACCTCGGCGAGCTGCACCTGCGCAACCACACGCGGCCGGTGCGGGTCTTCGCGCTGCGGGCCGATCCGGCCGCCGGGCCGGCGCGCCGCATCGGCGAGAGCCTCGCCGCGCTCGAAGCCCGGGCCTCGATCGCGGTGCTGCCCTTTCGCCTCACCAGCGACCGGCCCGGCCACAGCTACGTGGCGGACGGGCTGGTCGACTGGATGGTCCGCTCCCTGTCGGGCTTCAAGGACCTGTTCGTGATCTCGCGCGGCTCGACGCTCGCCTATCGGCGCGGGCGCACCGATCCGATCTCGTTCGGCCGCAAGCTGGGCGTGCGCTACGTCATGGACGGCAGCGTGTGGCAGCATGCCGGACGCCTGCGGGTCGGGTCCGAGCTGATCGACAGCGAGACCGGCGCGGTGGTCAGCGCCGACCATTACGAGGGCGCCCTCGACGAGATGTTCGAGCTGCAGGACCGCATCGCCCTCAAGCTCATCCGCACCATCGCGCCGCACGTGCGCGAGCGGGAGCTGCGGCGCGCCCTGCGCAAGCACCCGGAGAGCCTGACGGGCTACGACCTGCTGCTGCAGGCGGTCGACCTCCTCTACAAGATGGACGCGGAGAGCTTCGCCCGCGCCAGGACGCTGCTGCAGCAGGCGATGGCCCTCGACCCCGCCTACGCGCCCCCCTTCGCGTACGCGGCGTGGTGGCACGTCCTGCGCGTGGGCGAACTCGGCTCGCCCGATCCGGCCGCGGATGCGCGGGCGGCGGAGGACCGCGCCCGCACGGCGGTGGAGCGCGACGGCAGCGACCCGCTCGCGCTGGCGATCTACGGCCACGTCCAGGCCTACCTGCTGCGCGATCCGGATACGGCGCGGCGCTTCCTCGACCGGGCGATCGCCGCCGGCCCGAGCGTCGCCATGGCGTGGTCGATGAGCAGCGCCGCGCACGGCTTCGCCGGCAACCCGCGCCTCGCGGTGCAGCATGGCGAGGCCGGGCAGCGGCTGGCGCCCGCCGACCCCTACACGTTCTGGCACGAGGGCATCCTGGCCCAGGCGCATTACCTCGACGGCAGCTACGACCAGGCGGTGGTGTGGGCGCGCAGCGCGGTCGCCCACAACCCGTCGATCCGCTTCAACCTGCGCACGCTCGCGGCGAGCCTCGCGGCGGCGGGCTACCCGCACGAGGCCGCGGCGGCGGCGGCGCACCTGCTGCGGGTCCAGCCGAACTTCCGGCTCAGCGTCTACGCCCCCCGCTGCCCCTTCACGGCGCCGTTCCTGGAGCGCTGGCTCGGGCACCTGCGGGCGGCCGGACTTCCCGAGTGAGAGCGAGAGAGGGCGGCGATGACCGGCAACACGGGCAACACCGGCAATACCGGAAACACGGGGAATACCGGCAATGCCGGGATCAGCGGTGATTCCGGCGGCGGCTGGATCCTGGCCGACCGGGCCGACTTCCCGTTCTCGCTCGAAACCACGCAGGCCGGCACGCAGATCGGCGCGCTGCGCCGCACGGTCCACATCCGCGACGAGACCCCCGGCGGCGCCAACCGCAAGGTGGTGGGGTTTCGCAACGCCGACGCGGCGGGCGCTCTCTCGGTCAGGTTCGACGATCGCAACTGGGCCGGGCGCTGGTACGCGTTCCGGGTGCTCAAGCAATTCGCCGTGCAGAACTGGAACACCCCGGCGCTGCACAACCAGCTCGCCGACATCCTGCTCGCCCTGAAGCTCCCCGTCGGCGCGACGACCGGGCAGGCGATCGAACTCGACACGCTCGTCGCGCTGGCCCGCGACGAGCGCGCCGCGGCGATGGGCGAGATCCTGAACCAGGACATCGAGTTCATCACCGCCTACATGGAGGCCCTGGCGATGACCCCGGGCTCGCATCCACGCACCTTCCGGGTGATCCACGTCGCGAGCCTGATCGGCTCCTACGCGGCCCTGGTGTTCAAGGACGTCTTCGAGCGGCCGCGGCCGTCCTGGGAATGCCCGGCCCTGCTGCCGCCGGTGCCGGTGCCGGGGCACTCCGCCTTCCCGAGCGGGCACGCGACCCAGGCCCACCTGATGGCGGCCTGCCTGGGGCACGTCTTCGCGCTCGCGGGCCTGCCGGCCGCCGACCGGGCGGCGCTCGACGAGACGCTCAAGGCCCTGGCCCGGCGGGTGGCGCGCAACCGCGAGATCGCCGGCCTGCACTACCCGAGCGATTCCCAGGCGGGCGAGATCCTGGCGGCGGCCGTCTTCGCGGTACTCAGCGCCCGCACCGGCGATCCGCTGGACCCCGCCTCCTACACGCTCCGCTCGTTCGGCGACGCCGCCATCAAGGCGGCGCGGGAGTTCAACAGCCAGTTGGTGCTTCCCTGAGGGCCTTCTCCCCGAGAGACCTTCACCGACCATCCTCCGCATGAGGAGCGCGCGATGATCGACGAGGTGGGCGCCGGGCCGGAGACCGGCCCGGAGAACCGGGCGGTCCATCACCATCCCCTGCCGCCGGACGGCTTCGACCCGTCGCGGGCCGACGACGCGGAGCTGCTGGCCCACGGCCTGCCGGCCGGGCCGGGCTTCGCCGCCGGGGCGGCGGCGGCCTTCCGCCGCGCCTTCCTGGCGCCGCCCCGGGACCGCCCGCTGCGCTTCGTGCCCGCGCAGCGGCAGGCCCTGGCGCTCGCCGCCCGCACCGCGCCGCTGCGCACGAGTGCCGCCGCCGGCCGAATGCCCGTGCAGAAGAGCGCGAACTGGTCGGGCGCCTCCCTGGCGCCGCGCGGCGGGCGGCACTTCGTGTCCGTCATGGGCCGCTGGACCGTCCCGACGGTCACCGGACCGGCGGGGGAAGCGGAGCGGCGCAGCTCGACTTGGATCGGGCTCGACGGGCAGGGGTTTTACCAAGATTCCAGCCTGCCGCAGATCGGTACCCTGCAGATCTGGCACCCGGGGCCGCCGCCGCAGGCGGTCTACGAGACGTGGTACCAGTGGTGGGCGCGCGGGCAGGAGAACGCGCCCGAGCCGCTGACGCTGCCGGTGGCGGCCGGCGACGTGGTCAGCGCGATCCTCACCGTGCTCGATCCGACCACGGTACGCTTCAACCTGAAGAACGAGACCCAGGGCCTGATGCTGCAGGCCTTCGACGCCGCGGCGCCCGGACCCTGCCGGATCTCCGGGGCGACGGTCGCGTGGATCATGGAGCGGCCGAGCCCGCTCGGATCCGACGGATGGCATCCCTACGATCTGACCGCCTACGCGCCGTTCTCGTTCAGCGAGTGCCTGGCGCAATCGGCGGGGCCGGCGGGCGGCGCGCTGCAGGAGCACGACCTCGCGCGGGCGCGCCTGATCCGGATGGCGGCGATCGGTGCGGCGCCGACGCGCGTGCGCACGGTCTCGGTGCCGCACCGCGTCCCCGGCCAGCCGCGGGAGGTGCGCCTGACCTATGTCGGTCCGTGATACGGTTACGTTCGATCCGGTCGAGGAAAGACAAAGCGCCTCACCCCTCGCTCGTGTCGGGCGCGGGGAACCCTTCTCCCGTGCGGGAGAAGGGCATGGGGATCGAAGATCCCACATGAGGGTCCCGGGAGGGAGCCGCAGTGAAGTGCTGAGGGTGGTGAGGGGAGCGGAACGGTTCAGAACTCACTCCGGCCGGTGGTGCTGGTAGCGGCAACGTTCCGGGTACTTGTTGCACCCTTCCGGGACCCTCACCCCTACCCCCAGGGCGATCGCATTTGGAAATGATGATCTTCCGCCTCTCCACGCCGATAGGAGGCTTTGCCTCTTCTGGCGAAGCGCCTCCTCGACCGATCGGCGCCACGATCAGAGGAACGAGAACAAATTTCCCATAGGCGATCGCCCTGCTCCTACCCCTCTCCCGCACGGGCTTGGGGATTCACACTTCGGGTCGTGCGCGGTCTCCTCTCCCCGCGCGCGGGGAGAGGGCTCTGCCGACCTCGTCGTCGGCAGAGCGAGGCGGCAGCCGAGGGTGAGGGGGCGCTTCCGGAAGAGCCTCATCCGGCGCCGCCCCCTCACCCTCGCCCTGCGGGCTCGCTGCTTGCACGACAAGGTGCAAGCAGCCCTCTCCCCGCACGCGGGGAGAGGAGATCCCGCGCCTCATTCGGCGATGTGTGAACAGGCTAGCCCGCACGGGAGAGGGGATCCCGCGCGTTATTGATTTCGCAACAGGTCAGGCGGAAATCGCAGGAGGCGCCGTCCGGTCAGGCCGGTTCGAGAGCCGGCGCCAGCGCGGGGCGGGCCGCCCGCGCCCGCGCCTCGGCGGTGAGGCGGCGGGCGAAGCCGAGGACGCTGCGCGCCGCCGCCCGCGCATTCGCCGCGCGGGACTCGGCGTGGGGCATGCCGTCCCGCAGGGCGACGAAGGCCAGCGCCCGCAGATGCTGCGCCTCGGCCCTGGCTTTGGCCCGTACGGCGGCGATCTCGGTCGTCGTTCTCACGACCGTGAACTGATCTCCATCGAGCGGGCGCATGTGTTTCATCCTGGGACGACACGCAGGAACTAGCCCATTCCAGGACACATTCCCACCACAATTGTGACAAGAGCGAGCGGCGTGCCGATCCAAGGTGCGCCTGCGCCCCGGCCCGGCCCGGCCCGGCAAATCCGCCGTTCTGGCTTAACGGAATCCTTCCCCGTCGCCATACACGCTTCGGAGGTACTACGGTCTCTTGCATGCAGGAGTTGCGTCGCATGCGTCACCGTCGCGGTGCCTCGCGCCCGCCATCCCCCGCGCGCCTCGGCGCGGCCGCGCTCCGGCTGGCGGCGCAGGTCGAGGCGATGCGCGAGCCCGCCGCCGTCGCGACGGCCTTCGCCACCTGCCTGTCGGCCTTCGCCGTGAGGCACTACCTCGTCATCGACGCCGCGGGCCGGATCCCCCTGTCGCCGGACACGCTCGCGGTCCGGGTCCTGGCGCTCGACTGGCCGGAGGCCGACTTGCGCTGGACCGACGCGCGCAGGCTGGTGACGGCGGCAGACTTGATCCGACGCTGCCTGGAGGCCGAGCGCCCCTTCGGCATCGACGCCCTGCTGCCCGCCCCGGGCGCTCCCGGCCTGTCCGCGGCCGTCCCCGGCCTGTCCGCGGCCGTCCCCGGCCTGTCCGCGGCCGTCCCCGGCCGCCGGGAGGGGGCAGGGGAGAGACTGTGCGTGCCGGTGCACGGGCCGCAGGGCCTGCGGGGCTGCGTCTGCCTGGCCGGGCGGGCGCCGCCGGAGCCGGAGATGCAGGCCGCTCTCGATCTCGCCGCCCGCGCGGCGTTCGGCCGCCTGCGGGCGCTCGCCGGACCCGCGTGCGAGCCCCGGCCGGCGCCGAGCCCGCGCGAGCGCGACGTCCTCGTCTGGACCGCGCAGGGCAAGACCGCCTGGGAGATCGCCCGCATCCTCGGTCTCGCACGCAGCACCGTCGAGGAGCACGCCCGCAACGCGGTGCGCAAGCTCGGCGCCCAGAACAAGGCCCACGCCGTGGCCCTGGCCCTGCGGGCCGGGATCATATCCTAGGAGTTGTAAACCCCCTGAAAATCGGGTGGTGCAAACTACGTAGACGTGTGCGATGAACGCGCGTCCGACCGCGTCCGCGGGCCGGGTTCCTCCTCGATCACCGTCGCCGCGCCATCGTCCCGGGCGCCGCAGGCGCGCGCCGCCGCGCGGACGGCCGGGCCCGGCGCAGTCTCGCCCCGCCGATCGAAGTGCCATGCGCGTTCTCAAGCTTGTCCTCGGGTTCCTGCTCCTCTGCGCCGGCCTGTACGTCCTCGTGGGCGAGCACTTCGCCGGCACCTCCTCGGACGCCACCGTCAACGCCCGGATGGCGGTGGTGCGCGCACCCGTCGAGGGGGAGGTCTCCCTCGCGCTGCGCAGCATCGGCGCCCGGATCGGGGCGGGGGAGGTGGTGGCCAACATCCTGGACGACCGCTTCGACACCGCGCGGCTGATCGACCTCGAACGCGGCCTCGACCTGCAGAGCCTCGACCTCAAGCGCGTGCGCGCCCAGCGCGCCGCCCTCCAGACCGCCCGCAAGGCCTACGAGACCCAGGTCGCCGACTACCAGCAGGGGCGGGTCCGGCAGATCGAGGCGCGCATCGCCGAGTCCCTGGCGGCGCAGGAGGCGGCCAATGCCCGGCTGAAGGAGGCCGACGCCTCGTGGAAGCGGGCCAACGAGCTGAGCGAGCGCGGCGTCCAGACCGCCGCCAACCTCGACCGCGCCCGCTCGGCCTCGGAGGTCGCCAAGCAGGATCTGGAGAGCGCCCGCCAGCGCGCCAACTACCTGCGTGCCGAACTCGCCGCCGCCCGCAACGGCGTCTTCATCGGCGATTCCTACAACGACGCGCCCTTCTCCTCGCAGCGCATCCGCGAACTCGACCTGCGGCTCGGCGAACTCGGCGCCGAGGAGGACCAGACCGCCGCGCGCATCGCCCAGACCCAGACCCAGATCGCCGCCGAGCGGGTGCGGGTCAACAAGCTCACCTCCGCAGTGCTCAAGGCCCGCGCGCCGGGCGTGGTCTGGGACTTTCTCGTCGACGACGGCGAGTACGTGCGGCGGGGCCAGGACCTGCTGCGCCTGGTCGATTGTTCGAGCCTGATGGTGACCGCGAGCGTGACGGAGGCGCTCTACGACAGCCTGCGGCTCGGCGCCCCGGCCCAGTTCCGGTTCTACGGCGACGACCGGGTCTTCAACGCGACCATCACCCGGCTCGGCGGCTCCGGCGCCGCGGGCCTCTACGCCAACCTCGCGGTCGGCCCGAGCGCCGAGCACCTGAAGCGCTTCGACGTGACGCTGAGCGTGCCGGACCTCGTCGACCAGGCGGAGGCCGGCTGCACGGTGGGGCGCACCGGGCGGGTGATCTTCAGCCAGGGACCGCTCGGGGCCTTCCGCACCTTCGCGACCCGCTACGGGTTCTAGGGGCCGTGCTCACCGTCTCGCCCCTGCTCTCGGCCTTCGCGGCCTCGGCGATCCTCCTCGGGCTCGGCTTCCTCGTCCTGCCCTCGCTCGACCGCACCCGGACGCTCTGGCGAGCGCTCCTCCTCGGCCTCGCCGCCGTGCTGGCGTGGCGCTACATGGCGTGGCGCCTCACCGCCACGGTGCCGCCCTTCGCGCTCGCGCCCGAACCCCTGCTCGCCTGGAGCTTCGCGCTGCTCGAAGGCCTGACGGTGATCTCCTCGACGATCGCCTTCCTGATCCTCACCCGGCTGCGCGAGCGGGGCGAGGAGGCGACGCGGCATGCCGGCTGGTGGCGGCCCGGCCCGCCCCCGCGGGTCGACGTCTACATCGCGACCTACAACGAGGAACTGGAGGTCCTGGAGCGCACCATCGTGGGCGCCAAGGGCCTCGACCACCCGGCGACGCGGGTCTTCGTCCTCGACGACGGGCGTCGGGACTGGCTGCGCGAGGTCTGCGCGCGCCACGGCATCGGCTACCTCGTGCGGCCGGACAACGCCCACGCCAAGGCCGGCAACATCAACCACGCCCTGCGGCTGCGCATGGCCGAGCCGGACGCGCCCGATTTCGTGGCCGTGCTCGACGCGGATTTCGTGCCGCACCGGAATTTCGTCAGCCGGGTGCTGGCGCTGTTTCACGCGCCGACGGTCGGCCTCGTCCAGACGCCGCAGCACTTCTTCAACGCCGACCCGATCCAGCACAACCTCGGCATCAGCGGCGCCTATCCGGACGAGCAGCGCCACTTCTTCGACAACGTCGAGCCCTCCCGCGACGCCTGGGGCATCGCGGTCTGCTGCGGCACCTCCTCGATGGTGCGCACCCGCGCGGTCGCGGCGATCGGCGGCCTGCCCACCGAGAGCGTCACCGAGGACTTTTTGCTCTCGCTGCGCCTCGCCGAGGCGGGCTGGGAGAGTGTCTACCTCAACGAGCCGCTCACCGAGGGCCTCGCGCCCGAGGGCCTGCAGGAATACATCGTCCAGCGGGGCCGCTGGTGCCTCGGGATGATGCAGATCATCCGCAACGTCTACAACCCGTTCGGGCAGAACGGCCTGCCGCTCCGCCACCGGCTCTCCGTGCTCGACTCGCTGCTCTACTGGTCCACCACCTTTCCTTTTCGGCTGGCGAGCCTCCTCTGCCCGCTGTTCTACTGGTACTTCGGGGTGACCGTGGTGAATGCCTCGGTCGAGGAGATCGTCGCCTATTATCTTCCCTACTATATCGCCGTGATGATGACCCTGAACTGGCTGTCGAACGGCCTGTTCGTGCCGATGCTGAACGACGTCTCGCAGCTCCTGGCGGCGTGGCCGATCACCCGGGCGGTCGCCACCGGGCTGCTCACGCCCGGACCGCACAAGTTCCGCGTCACCGCCAAGGGCGGCGACCGCACCCGGGTGGTGGTGCAATGGCCCCTGATGCGGCCCTTCCTGGTGCTGCTCGCCCTGACGCTCGGCGGGCTCGTGGTCTCGCTCGCCACCGATTTCACCTTCAACTACAGCCACGTGGCGGGGGACGGGCGGGTCATCATCCTGTTCTGGACGCTCTACAACCTCGTGGTGCTGGCCCTCGCCATCGCGGCCTGCATCGAGCGGCCGCGGGCCGACCGGCCCCTGCGCCAGCAGGTGGAGCGCGTGGAGCTGACCCTCGGCGCCCGGCGGCTCGGGGCGTGGCTCGTCACGCTCGGCACCGGCGAGGCGCGCCTCTCAGGGCCGGCGGGCCTCGCGCCCGGAGAGGCGGGCCACCTCGTCCTGCCCGGGATCGGACCGGTCGCGGCCCGGGTGCTGGACGAGACGCCGGACGGGTGCCGGCTCGCGCTCGCGCCCGACCGCGAGCAGCAGGCGCGCCTGATCGCGCGGCTCCACACCACCGAAGGCGCGCCCGGCACCGGGCGGGGCGACCTCGCGCTCATGCTGCGCGACCTCGCCCGCAGCCTCAGCCGATAGACGAAGGAGAGGCGGACCCGATGGCGCGCGCATGGATCAGCCTGAAAGGCGTGGTGTTCTTCGGCGGGGCGGCCCTGATGCTGGCGCCGGCCATCGTGGCGGGGTCGATCTACGCCGGCGGGCTGCAGCAGCACACCGAGGCCCTGCTGGCCGAGAAACTGCGCGCCCGGGGCGAGGTCGGGGCCGACCAGCTCGCGCGCCGCCTCCACCAGCTCTGGCAGGACGTCGACGGCCTCTCGCGCAGCGTCGACCTCTCGCGGCTGGACCGCGCGCGCCACGACATCTCCCTGCTGGCCCAGCTCGACAAGCGCTACTCGTGGATCGGGGTCGCGACCGTCGAGGGCCAGGTTCTGGCGGCGAGCGGCGGCCTCCTCGAAGGCGAGAGCGTCGCCCAGCGGCCCTGGTTCCGCCTCGGCCTCGAACGCCCCTCCGCGGGTGACGTCCACGAGGCGCAGCTCCTCGCCAAGCGCCTGGGCAATACCGGCCGCGACCCGCTGCGCTTCATCGACCTGTCGGCCCCCCTGCGCCGACCGGACGGCAGCGTGGCCGGCGTGATCGGCGCCCACGTGGACTGGCGCTGGGTGACCGAGACGCTGAAGAGCCTCAGCGCCCCGGACATCGACGTGATCCTGCTCTCGCGCGACCAGCGGGTCCTGTACGGACCGCCCGACCTCGTGGAAAAACCGCTCACCGTGGGGGCGGCGAGCGCGGCCGTGCGCGGGGCCGGCACCGCCGTGACCCGCGAGGCGTGGCCGGACGGCAAGGACTACCTCACGGTGAGCGTTCCGGCGGTGGGGCACGCGGACCTGCCGAGCTTCGGCTGGAGCCTTCTGGTGCGCGAGAACGTGGGCAGCGCGCTGGCGCCGACGCGGGAGCTGGTGCGCTCGTTCTGGACCCTGCTCGGCGGCGGCGCCCTGTTCGCCCTGCTTCTCCTCTTCCTGATCGCCAACTGGGTGGCGGTGCCGCTGCGCCGGCTCGTGGCGGCGGCGAGCGAGATGGAGACGCGTGCGCCCGAGCGCCCGCCTCACGAGGAATCCCGCTACGAGGAGGTCCGGCGCCTCAGCATCTCCCTGGTGCGGCTCCAGACCCGGCTGCGGGACCAGGCCTGATCCGGTTTTCCCTGATCGCCTCGGCCGGCTTCCCCGGCTGCTTTCCCGGACGACGGGAGCGCCAGCGAAAGGAGATCCGGGAAAGGGGTGGGTCGGCCCTGGGATGTGGTCAGCCCTGGCGGCGGCGCGCGTGGTCGGCGAGGCGCGTCACCTGGGGCAGGGATTCGAGCAGCACGTCGCCGGTGATCGGGGCGGGGCGGGGCGTGCCGAACAGCGAGCCCTGGGCGAAGTCGCAGCCGGCCCGCTGCAGGACATCCCACTGCTCCTTCGTCTCGACGCCCTCCGCCACGATGACCCGGCCGAGCTGGTGCAGGAGGCGGATCATCGCCTCCACCACCCCGCGCTGCTCGCGGGGGACGAGGAGGCTGCGGATCACCGACACGTCGAGCTTCACCGCGTCGAACGGAATGTCGCGCGGCAGCTGGAGCGACGAGAGCCCCTTGCCGAAATCGTCGAGCGCGACGCGGATGCCGCGGCGGCGCAGGGCCTCCAGGCGCTGGGCGATGCGGTGCCGGTCATCGATCAGGATCGTCTCGGTGACGTCGAGCTGCAGGCGCTGCGGCGGCAGGCCGGTCTCGGCGAGCGTGGCGTCGACCAGCGTCACGATCTCGTCGGTCCGCAGCTGGACGCCCGAGACGTTGACGCAGACGAGCGGCGCCCCCTCCCAGGACACGGCGGCGCGGCAGGCCTCGCGCAGGACGAAGCGGCCGAGATCCACGATGGCTCCGCTCGCCTCGGCCAGCGGAATGAAGCGGCTCGGCGGGATCTCCCCGAGCACCGGGTGGCGCCAGCGCAGCAGCGCCTCGTGGCCGACCACCCCGCGGGTGGCGAAGGACACCACCGGCAGGTAGACGACGCTGAAGGCGTCCGCGCGCAGGCCCTCCGCGAGGTCGGCCTGCAGCGCGCGCCGCGCCTCGATGGCGCCGACGAGCGACTCGTCGAAGCGGCAGTGGCGGCTCCCGCCGTCGAGCTTGGCCCGGTCGAGGGCGAGGCCGGAGCGGCGCAGCAGCATCTCCGCCCCCGATCCGTCCTCGGGCCAGACCGCGATCCCGACGCTGACGCTCACCGGCACCTGCCGGTCGGCCACCACCACGGGCGCGGACAGATGCTCGACGATCTGGAGCGCCACCGCCTCGGGGGAGCGCTGCGGGCCGGTGCCGACCTGGATCACCGCGAACTCGTCGTCGCCGAGCCGGAAGACCCGGTCGAGCGTGCCGGACTCGACGCCCTGCACGAGGCGCTTGGCCAGGGTGGCGAGCACTTGGTCGGCGGCGGCGTGGCCGATCACCACGTTGATGTCCTTGAAGCGGTCGAGATCGATCCGGTGCAGCGCGAAGGCCGCGTTGCTGCGGACGCAGGCGGTGATCTGCGTCCGCAGGGCCGCGTCGAAGGCGACGCGGTTGGGCAGGCCCGTCGCGAGGTCGCGCACCGCGATCTGCCTCAGGCGCTGGTCCGCCTCGCGCTGCTCGCGCAGGGAATTGACCGCGAGCACGTAGGTGCCGTCGCGCCAGGGCTTGGCCCGCACCTCCACCGGCACGGCGCCGCCGGCCCGCCGCAGGAGCGTCTCGACGGAGCGCGGATCCTCGCCCGTCCCGCAGGCCGCGCGCAGCGGCGGGCTGCCCGGCTCGGTCAGCGCGTCGAGGCTCTCGCCGCGCAGCGACGCGGCGGAGCGCCCGACCAGCCCGCAAAAGCTCGGATTGACGTCGAGGACGGCCCCGTCGCGGCAGATCGCGATGCCTTCGAACGCCGCCTCCGTCAGGCCGCGCAGGCGCTCCAGCGCGACCTCCAGGGCGGCCGCCCGCGCATCCGCCACGAGGCTGTGCGCGGCGAGGTGCAGGAGGAGCGCGCAGGCGGCGGCGACGCACCACGCCGCCGCCTCGCGCGGGACGATCAGGGCGGGCACGACCACGCCGGCATCCGGAACCACCGTGGCCGCCGCGAGCGCGAGGACGTGCATGCCGCAGATGCCGAGCGTCAGGAGCACGCTCGCCGCGAGGCGGGCCGGCAGGCCGGTGCGGCGCAGGCCGAGCGTCATGGCGAGCGCCGAGAGCCCGGTCCCGGCCGCCACGGCGGCGGCGGCGAGGGGCAGATCCCAGACGACGCGCCCCGGCACGACGGTCCCTTCGAGGCCCAGCACGTGCAGGCCCGCGAAACCGAGCGCCAGGAGGGCGGCCGCGAGGGCGGGCGCGCCGGCCCGCGGCGAGCGGGCGATCGCGAGCGTGCCGCAGACGAGGAGGATGCCGAGCCCGAACGCCAGGGCCATGCTGGCGGCCTCGAAGCCGAAGCTGATCCCGGCGGGATCGTAGGCCAGCATGCCGAGCACGTGCGTGCTCCACATCCCGCCCCCGGCCGCCACGCCGACGACGAGCTGCCGGGCGAGCCGATACCGCGTCGGCGGGAGCGGCCCGCGCCGGGCATCCGCCATGAGCGCGAACAGGGTGTAGGCCGTCGCGAGGCCGATCAGCCCGTTGAGCGCCAGCAGGCCGGGGATGTGCTCGTCCGTGATGCAGGTGAGCAGCCGGTACATCGCTCACGCTCTCTGCCCGCCGCAACTCCGTCCTCTATGTCGGGCAAGCCTTACCGGATCGTTAACGGAACCATGTCCCGAGCGTATTCGCTCAGAAAAACAAATTGCCTTTATCAATTGTTTGGCGTCCGCGGGGCCAATCAAGTGTATCCATAACGCAGTAGACGGGATCTCCCGCTTGGCAATTGCGCTGACATCAAGGCCACCGGTTGCTGCGGCCGATTGCCGGCCGGCGACGCGGAGGCGTCCGGCGGGCGAGCCGCCGACGGATCACGCCCCCGAACGGCGCCGCGCAACGGGCACGCAATGCTGCTGCAACACGGATCGGGCACGACAGCGTTGCCCGGCCGCGATGGACCGGAGCACGTCTCTCGATCGCTGTTCTCTCGCGCGTCCTCGCGCCGGACCGTTGCCACGTCGGTGGATGAGCCTGCTCACCGCCGCGGTCCAGGCCGAGGCCTCGCGAAGGATCGCGCAGCCCGCAGGCAGGTGACCGATGGCCGGCAACGACATCCCGACGCTGGGCGACCTGTTCAAGGTCAACGCGGTGACGGATCTCCACCTGAGCGCCGCCGTCGCGGCCTATCTCGCCGACCCGAGACCGGGGCTGCGGGAGATCGCGAGCGGCATCCGCCTGGACATCGCCGCCGCGGTGGAGGCGCATGAATGGGCGCGGCGCGTGGTCGCCGACGAGTCGATCATCGCCCAGGCCCGCCGCAACGCGATTCGGCGGGCGATCCTGATGGCGCGGCCGGGCTGAGGAGCGGGCGGGCGCGGCATCGCCGCCGAACCGGCGGTCCTGCCGAGCGGACGAGGCTCAGCCGAAGAGCGGCCACGCGCTGTTGAGGAGGATGCCGGTCGCCAGCAGCACCACGCCCGCCACGATGAGGCTGACGGCCTCGATCGGGTGCCAGTCGTGCTGCTCGTGGCGCGAGCCGGCCGGAAGGGCCGCGGAGGAACCAGGGGTTATGCGAGACATGTCACAGGCGGCTTGCCGCTCTTGAGGCCGGGCTTGATGCGCCAAGACTGGATCCATGTGGTTAACATTTCGTTAGTCGCACAACCGTCGTTAGCGACCGCCGCGGCCCATACCGTGCAAATTGTGATGCCGTGAGGGCAGCGCAGCCGCATGGGCGGCCGTGCCGCAGGCGGCGGCGAGGCGCCCGGCCGCGCGCGAGGGGGCCGGGGCGTCGCCCCCTCAGAAACACACCTCCCGTTAACCACGACGGCTTCAAGTGCACCGCATGTCGAAGCACCCTGATTTGTCCTCTTCCCCTGTCGTCAGGCAGATCCTGGCCCTCGGGCGACCGTCCAATCAGCCGGTCGTCCAATCCAATTTGGTCGAGTTGTGGAAGCGCCGCACCCTCTCGACTGCGGCCGGTGACGTGGCCGCGCGCCGGCTGATCGACTTGCGGCGGAAAAGCAAACCGTAGATTTCATCCCGGTCCGTTTCGGGTTGTGCTCGACTGGTCGCAGGGCACCTCTCACGCCGCCGCCGGACTGCCGGCGGCATCGCCGGCCGGCCGCCGGCAGTCCGGTCCCGGCGAAGAAAAGCCCGCCGCGGCGCGGAGCCGGGCGGGCCAAGGCTGTCGACTTGAGACCGTTCGGACCAGAGCACGGGACGAACCGGCCCGCGTCATCCATTCGGCGGAGGCGCGGCGTGCGTCCGGTCCCGACGCTCAGCGCAGGAAGTCGCCGAAGGCTCGCGGGCCGCTCGCGGTCCTGATCGTGCCCGTGACCGCGAGTGTCTCGGCATCGATCACGCTCAGCGTGTCGGACTCCCAGTTCGCCACGTAGAGGCGCGTCCCGTCGCGGCTCACCGCGATGCCCTCCGGGTAGTCGCCCACGGTGATGCGCGGACCGGGCGCGAGGGTCGCGAGGTCGAAGGTGCTCACGGTGCCGCCGTACTGGTCTGTGACGAAGGCGCGCCCGCCCGTGAGCGCCACCGCGTAGGGACGCTCGCCCACCGGCACCCGGGCGACCTCGCGGCGGGCCGCGAGGTCGATCACCGAGACGTCGTTCGAGCCGACATTCGCCGTGTAGGCGCGCCGCCCCTCCGGATCGATGGTGACGCCGAAGGGCCGGGTGCCGACCGGGATCGCCGCGAGGCGCTCCCGGGTGCGGGTATCGACGAGCGAGACCGCGTCGTCGTCGCGGTCGGCAGCGGCGAGCAGGCGGCCGTCGCGGGTGAGCGCGAGGCCGGAGGGCGAGGTGCCCACCGCGATCTCGCCCTCCACCGCAAGCGTCTCCGGGTTCACCACCATGAGGCGCTTGGCGAACCAGTCGGCGACGTAGACCGTGCCGTCGGCCGGGTTCACGGCGATGCCGAGCGGACCGCCGCCGAGCGTCACCGTCCTGATCACCCGCCGCGCCGCGGTGTCGATCACCGCGACCGCCTTGGCCTCCGGGGCCGTCACGTAGGCGCGGGCGCGGTCGGGCGAGAGGGCGATGCCGGCCGGGGCGCCCGGCACGGGAATCGTCGCCACGACCCGGCGCGCGTCGAGGTCGACCACGTCGACCGTCTCGGCGCTCTGGGCCGTCACGAACGCCTCCTCGGCGAGGGCCGGCCCCGCGGGACCGGCCAAGGAACCGACCAAGAGGCCGACGAAGAGGCCGACGAAGAGGCCGGCGCCGAGGATCGGCCCCGCCGGCCGGCGCCCGGAGCGGCGGCTCACGAACCGCTCTTCTCGACCTTCGCCTTCAGGCCCTCCAGCCCGGCCTTGTAGAGGCCCGACACCGCCTTCACGGCCGCCTCGTCGTTCAGGTCCGGCGGCGGATCGTTGTTCATGAAGCCGCGGTAGAACGCGCCGTCCCAGGTCACCGTGGACTTGCCGCCCTCGGCGGGCTCCACCTTGATCGTCGAGGAGTAGTTGTTGACCGGCAGGGTCTTCACGTCGACCTTGGTGATCCGGTAGGACAGGCTTTTCTGATCGGCCGAGTACTTGTAGAGCTCCTCGTCCACGGTGGCGCCGCCCTTCAGCGTGAGGGTGCGGGTGGCCTTCACCTCGTTGCCGCCCTTGCCCTCGGTCTTCTCCACCGGCGGCAGCCAGCTCATGTCCTGGAAGTTGCCCACGACCGCCCAGACCTTCTCGGGGGGCGCGTTGATGACGACCTTCTCCTCGACCTTCTTGCGGGTCGGCCCGTGGGCCTCGGTGGCCAGCGGCGCGAGCGCGACGAGCGCCGCGACGGCGCCCCCGATCAGAAGCTTCATGGGTGTGTCCTTCTCCAGTGTCACTCGTCGTCCAGGAGGATCCGGTCCTGCGCCGCCAGCCCGAGCGCGGCGGCGACCTTCTCCTCGATCCAGCCCCACGCCTCACGCTCGGCGGGGCCCGCCGTCTTGGAGACCGCGATCCGCAGGTAGCGCATCTCCGAGAGCACCTTGTCCGGGGGCAGCCGGTCGAGCCGCGTCGACAGGATCGCGGCCTCCAGCACCGCGGCCTGCGCCCGGTTGTAGCCGGTGAAGGGGCGGTGCGCGGCCTCGTGGACCGCGCGGGCGCGGTAGCGCGGCCGGACGGGATCGTCGTCCACCGCCACCACCTCGAACTCCCGGTGGCCGTAGGCCTCGGCGAGGCGCCGGCCGGGGATGCGCGCGCAGGGCAGGGTGGCCCAGTCGCGCCGTCCGGTGACGCAGCCCGCGATCACCCGCATGTCGGCGGGGGCGGCGGCGGCGAAGTACGGGTTGGCATCGAGGTTGGCGATGGTCGGGGAGGGGCGGAAGGGCGCCAGCACGACGTCCGGCCCGTCCGCGATGAGGCCGAACGGCACGAGGTGCAGGGCACCCTCCGCCCCCTGCGTCGTGACGATGGTCTCGAGGATCAGCGGCACCGGCTCACTCCGTCTCGGCCGGGGCGGGTTTGCCGCCGCGGGTGTGGCCGGCCTCCTTGAAGCGCGTGGTGTCCTCGGCCACCGCGTCCACCGCGCAGCCCCAGTCCAGGGGCTCGTCCTGCACGTAGCGCTTGCCGAGCCGCCACGCGAGTTCGGCTTTGGTCAATTCCCCGCCGAGGTAGAAGGCGTGGCCCCCGTCCTGCGCCACGTCGAGGGCGGGGAAGAACGCCATCGCGTCGGTGCCCACGCGGTGGATCGCGCGGTTGTAGACGTGCACCCCGTCCTCGGCCACGGCCACGCGGTAGTTCGGGTCGCGCACCTCGGCGGCGAGCGCCGCGATCTCGTCTGGCGTCTGCACGTAGGGCCGCTTGTCGTGCAGCCCCAGCAACTGCCGGCCGTAGCCCTTCGGCAGCGCGCCGTCGGCCTTGGCCGCGTACATCACCCGGCGGGCGGCGTCGTGCTCCTCGACGGTGCGGCGGGTGTGGTTGGAGACCTGCACGATCAGCACGTTGCCGATCGCGAGCTCCGAGCAGATGCCCAGCAGCAGGGCGGTGACGCCGACGCTGTCGGCCTCGGTCAGCTCGGTGAGGTTGCCGGTCCCCATCATCATCGCGATGTCCGGGTGGCGGCGGCGGAGCTCGTGGTAGCGCACCAGCGAGGCGGAGAAGCCGAAATGGATCGGCTCCAAGATCGGGTCGGCCAGGAAGGGCCGGCCGGCCTGCTCCATCCGGGCGATGGCGCGCTCCAGCGAGGCGAGGTCGTCCGGCCGCACCGGCACCAGCACCGGCACCGCATCGGTCTCGAAGGCGAGGTCGAGGTTGTCCTCGTTGAGGCTCAGCAGGTAGTCGGCCCCGGCCCGGGCGCCGCGGGCGAGTTCGTCGCGCGAGAAGGAATCGACGCTGACGGCGAGCCCCGCGCCCTTCAGGAGCCGCACCGTCTCCTCGAGGTGCGGGAAGGGCGTGTCGGGCAGGCCGCCGAGGTCGATCACGTCGGCGCCGCGGCGGGCGAGGTCCTGCGCCCGCGCCAGGATCTCGTCCGGGGCGAGGCGGGGCGCGTCGACGATCTCGGAGAAGATGCGCAGGTCGTGGCGCGAGAGGTCGAGGGCGCGGCCCGCGAGCCCGAGATGGGCCGGCAAGTCCACGATCTCGTCGGGGCCGCGCTCGACGGGCACGCCGAAATGGGCCGCCAGCGCCGCCGTGTCGGCCCGGCAGCGCCCGGGCAGGATGACCCGCGTCACGCCCGCCGGCACCGTAACCCGGCGGCGGATGATCTCCTCGGTCATCAGCGCGGCGACCTTCACGCCCGCATCGAGGATGGTCCAGGTGAATCGGTCGCGCGGCAGCGTCTCGGCGATGCGCTCCAGGCGCGGCTTGGCGAGCCGGCCGGTGATGAAGGCGAGGTGCTCCGTCATGGCGTGGGCCTCCCGCGGGCGGCGGGGGTTCCGGTTTCCGTCCGGGCCGCGTCCACGACCCGTCGCCCTACGAAGCGCGAGGAACCCCTCTCCCGTGCGGGAGAGGGGCAGGGGTGAGGGTCCCGGGAGGGAGCCGTAGTGAAACGCAGTAAGTGGTGAGGGGAGCGGAAGGGTTCAGGATCAAGCATGAGGCGTGGTGCTGGTAGCTGAAACCGCTCCGCCTTCTTGCGGCACCCTCCCGGGACCCTCACCCCTACCCCTCTCCCGCACGGGAGAGGGGATCCCGCGCTCATCCATCGACGGGGCGGCCACGGAGAAGGCCTCTGCAATGCGGCGCGCATGTCAGGCGTCCGCCAGAAGCGCGGAGGCATCCGCCGCCCGCCACACCCGGTCGCCGCCCGGCCCCCGCAGCACGATCGCGCCCGAAAACCGCGCCGCGAACTCCGAAAAGGCCGCGTCCAGCAGGTCGCCGGCATCGGCGGACTTCACCAGCAGGCAGCGCGCAGCGCCCAGATCCGCGGCGAGCCAGAGGGCGAGGCTGTCGGAGGTGACGTCCCAGGTCTCGGGAATGGCGGGGTGGCCGGCCGCGAGCCGGGCCGGGTCCCAGACCGGCACCCCGCCCCGGGCGAGGATCGCCGCCGGGTCGGTCGTCACGGTGAGCCGGGGTTCGAGCGCCTGGAGGATGCGGGCCATGCCGCCCATCGCGTCGAGGGCGAGGCGGTGGGCGAGGGTGTCGCCGAAGCCGAGCGCCCCCTGCGCCGCCCGCACCGCCTCCGCGAGGCCGCCGCCGCCCGGCACGATCACGGCCGGCCCCTCAGCGCCGCCGGCGAGCGCGCGCAGGAGATCCCGCAGCCGCGGCGCATCGGCCACGAGGCTGCCGCCGAGCTTCACCACGCTGAGACCGGGCGCCATGCGGGGTTCTCTACGCCGCAGCCGGGGGCGCCGCCGCCGCGGCGCGGCGTCGCGCCGCCTCCGCGGCGAGGCGCTGCGCGGCCTCAGCGACGCGGGCGGGATCGAGGCCGGCGCGCCGGTCGCCGCCAGCGCAGAGCCCGCCCCGGAAGCCGAGATAGCCGGGCCGGACCGGTGCCAGGAGCGGAATGTCGTCGAGGGCGAGCGAGCCGGCGAGGCCCGACATCAGGCCGAGCCGGCGGCAGGCCGCCGTGAAGGCCGCCAGCCGGGGCAGGGGCAGGTGCTGGAGCAGCCGCCGTCCGTCCTTGCCGCGCGTGTCGATCATCGCCCCGCGAAAGCCCGCCGCGGCGAGCGCCGGCAGCCGGTCCGGATGCGGATCGTCCTCGGCGAACAGCACCGCGATCACGGGCGGGCCGGCGGGCAGGCGCAGCTCCGCCGCGGGCAGCCCCGGGGGCAGGGCGATCTTGAGGTAGTCCGCCCCCGACCCGGCGAGGGCGGCGAGCAGGCCGGCGGCCTCCGCGGCGCTCGCGGGCTCGCCCGCCACCGCGCTCGTCGCGCCCCCGCGCGCCGCCGCCACGATGGCGCGCACTGCGGCCGGCGCGAGGGAACCGAGCGCGCCGCGGGCGGGGTCCTTGGCATCGACGAGGTCGGCGCCGCCCGCCCGAGCGAGCGCCGCCTCGGCGGCGTCGCGCACGCTGACGAGGAGACGCACCGGCGTGAGGGGCGGGCCGGAGGCGAGGGGAGGCTCGGACACGCTCAGGACCGGCTCGGCAGGGGTTCCGCGAAGAGGCGGTTCTTCACCAGCCAGCGCACGCCGTGAAGCCACGTGTCGTCGGTGTCCCCGCGGATCACCACCTGGCCGCCGCGCAGCACCTTGCCGCTGCCGGTGTCCGAGATGGTGATGCTGAGGTTGAGGATCTGGTTGGTGTTGCGTTGGACGTAGCCGTAGACGGCGAGGGCCGCCCCGGCCTCCTTGGCGATGCGCTCGGCGCAACCCTCGCACTTGTAGAGCGGCGCGTCCTTGCGGATCTCGGCGGCCTTGGGCGCGAGGTCGACGAACGCGACCTGGCCCTGCGCCGCCACGGCCTTGCGCAGCTCCTCGGTGGCGAGCGCGAGGCGGCGCGCCTCGTCGGGCCGGGGCGGGCGCCCGCCGACGACTCCCGGCTCCAGGAGTTCGATGCCGAAGAGCGCCGCCGTCTCGGGCGCGGCCGCGGCCGGCCGCGCGGCGTCCAGCAGCAGCAGGGCGGCGAGGGCGGGGAGGAGGCGGGCCGGCAGCATCGCCGGACACTGGCACAGCGCGCGCGGCCCGCGCAACGGAGCGCCGAGGCGAATCCGGGACCGGGCGCACGCCTGCGCCTAGGACTTTCGGGTGCGGCGGAGCGCGCCCTTCCCCTTAGATTTCCCTTAGCGATAAGGCATTGAGGGCACGTCGGAATCCTTGTTAGCGTGCGCCCCGCATGGCCTCCTCCCGCCGCCTCCTCGCCTCCGGTCTTCTCGCCGCGCTCTTGGCAGCGCCGCTGGCCGTCCTCCTGGCGGGCGCCGTCCCGCCGGCCGCCGCGCAGGCGCCGGCGCCCCCGCCCGCCGAGTCGCCCGCCACGTCCTCGTCCTCCGGGGCGGCCGAGATCCGCATCGGCCTGATCCACCGGCCGCCGGACGCGCCGTCGTCCTACGACGCGCAGGCCGCGCCGGAGGACGAGGGCGTGGCGGGCGCCCGCATGGCGGTGCGCGACAACAACGCGAGCGGGCGCTTCCTCAAGCTCCATTACGCCCTGGAGGAGGTGGCGCTCGCCAACCCCTCGCCGGGCGAGCCGCCGCCGCAGGATCCGGTCGCGGCGGCGCGCGGGCTGGCCGACAAGGGCGTGCGCTTCATCGTGCTGGCGCTGCCCGCGCCCGAGGTGCTGGCGGTGGCCGACGCGCTGAAGGGCAGCGGCGTGACGCTGTTCAACGCCGCCGCCCCGGACGACCGCCTGCGCGCGGCGGATTGCCGGGCCAACGTCTTCCACGTCGCCCCGAGCCGGGCGATGCAGACGGACGCGCTGGCGCAGTTCCTCGCCTTCATGCGCTGGCGCAAGCTCTTCCTGATCGTCGGGCCGCAGGAGAACGACCGGCTCTGGGCCGAGGCGCTCAGGCGCTCGGCGAAAAAATTCGGGCTCCAGATCGGCGCCGAAAAACCCTGGACCTTCGGGCCGCTGGCGCGGGCGCGCGGCGACACCCCGACCCGGGCCGAAGCCCTCGTCTTCACCCGGGGCCTCGACTACGACATCGCGGTGGTGGCGGACGAGGCGGGGGATTTCGGCGATTACGTGCCCTACCACACCGCCGACCCGCGGCCCGTGGCGGGCACGCAGGCGCTGTTTCCGACGACCTGGCACCCGACCCTGGAGGTCTGGGGCGCCGCCCAGGCCCAGAACCGCTTCCGCCGCCTCGCCGGCCGGCTGATGCGCCCCCTCGACTACCAGGTCTGGACCGCGTTCCGGGCGGTGGGGGAGGCGGCGATGCAGAAGCGGACCGCCGATCCAGCGGCGCTGGCCGCGCAGATCGTCGATCCGGGCTTCACGCTGCCGGCCTACAAGGGCGTGTCGCTGACCTTCCGCTCCTGGGATCACCAGTTGCGCCAGCCGATCCTGCTGGTGCAGCCGAGCGCCCTCGTCGCGGTGGCCCCCGAGCAGGGCTACCTGCACCAGCGCACCCCCCTGGACACGCTGGGTTACGACCAGCCGGAGAGCCAGTGCAAGCTGCCGAAATCGTGATCGGCGGCCCGCCGCCCTTTCCGACCCCCCGCGCCCCATCGCGCCCGCCCACCCCGCCGCCGGTAAGGCCTTTGTCCGCCTCGCCCGGGACCGGGCGGGACGCTACATACCGCCCTCAAGAAACCACCAGGGAGACCCCCATGAGACGCCACGGGACGGGACGCGCGTCCGGGCCACGCCGCTTGCGCCGCGCCATCGCCGCCGCGGGCCTTGGGCTGAGCCTGCTGGCCGCCGCCCCGGCGGGCGCCTACACGGTCTACGTCACGAACGAGAAGGGCAACTCGGTCAGCGTCATCGACTCGACCACGCTGCAGGTCACCGCCACCTGGCCGGTGGGGCGCCGGCCGCGGGGCGTGACCATCAGCCACGACGGCAAGCAGCTCTTCGTCTGCGCCAGCGACGACGACCGGGTCGACGTGATCGACACCGCGACCGGCAAGGTGGTGAAGTCCCTGCGCTCGGGGCCGGACCCGGAGCTGTTCATCCTGCATCCGAGCGGCAACCCGCTCTACATCGCCAACGAGGACGACAGCCAGGTCACGGTGGTGGACATCGAGAAGAACCGGGTCATCGCCGAGATCCCGGTGGGCGTGGAGCCGGAGGGCATGGGCCTGAGCCCGGACGGCTCGGTGCTGGTCAACACCTCCGAGACCACCAACATGGCCCATTTCATCGACACCAAGACGCACCAGGTGATCGACAACGTGCTGGTGGATGCCCGCCCGCGCTTCGCCGAGTTCTCGGTGGACGGGAAGTGGCTCTGGGTCTCGGCGGAGGTGGGCGGCACCGTCGCGGTGATCGACACCGCGACCCGCAAGGTGGTCAAGAAGATCTCGTTCAAGATCCCGGGCGTCACCGACGAGCAGATCCAGCCCGTCGGCGTGCGCCTCACCCGGGACGGAGCCCGCGCCTTCGTGGCGCTCGGCCCCGCCAACCGCGTCGCGGTGATCAACGCCAAGACCTACGAGGTGGAAAAATACCTGCCGGTCGGCCAGCGGGTGTGGCAGCTCGCCTTCACGCCCGACCAGAAGCAGCTCTTCACCACCAACGGCACCTCGAACGACGTCTCGGTGATCGACGTCGAGGCCCTCAAGGTGGTCAAGAGCATCCCGGTCGGCCTCCTGCCCTGGGGCGTCGTCGTCTCACCACATTGATCTCCCTCGCCAACGGACTTTTTCTCATGCGCCCGATCCTGCGCGCCCTCGTCGCCGCGGCGCTCCTCGCCGCCGGCCCGGCGCTCGCCCGCGACCTCGCCAAGGGCCGCACCGACCTGCCCGACCTCGTCCTCGGCGACGACCAGGGCAACGACTACGCGGTCTCGACCAAGGAGATCGAGATGGAGGCGGGCAAGTCCTACCGCCTGCGCATCACCGCCAAGGGCCAGAAGGAGTACAAGTTCTTCGCCCCCGAATTCTTCCGCGGCGTGTGGATGAACCAGATCGTCATCAACCATCTGGAGATCCACATGGCCGGGCCGCCCCACCACCTGGAGTTCGACGATCCCGGCACGATCGAGGTGGAGTTCGTCACGGTGCGGGCGGGCGAGTTTCCCTGGACCATCCAGGGGCTGGAGAGCCGCGGCATGACCGGCCGCTTCATCGTGAAGTAGCGGCCTGTTTCGGGACGCGCCGCGCCACCCTACATGCCGGACCGACACCGGAGGATTCGTCAGCCCATGCGCTCCCTCGCCCTCGTCCTCGCGCTCACCGCCGGCGGCATCGCGGGCGCCCGCGCCGACGACGCGGCGGCCTGCCGCGACGGGATCGCGGAGATCCGCGCCGCCCTCGACAAGGCGCCGCCCGAGCCGGCCGCCGGCCGCCTCCGGAAGGCCCTGCGGGTGGCCGAGCGCGAGGCGCGCGAGGGCGAGTTCGACGAGTGCCTGGACGCCGTCCGGGACGCCAGGGCCGGCCGATGAGCGCCGCGCCCGACGCCCCGGCCCTCCCGGAGCCGGCCCTGCAGGTCGAGCGGGTGAGCCACCGCTTCGGCAGCCGGGCGGCCCTCGACGACGTCTCGCTCGCCGTGCCGCGGGGCCAGTTCGTGGCGCTGCTCGGGCCGAACGGCGCGGGCAAGACCACGCTCTTTTCGGTGGTGACCCGGCTCTACGCCAACCAGGACGGGACGGTGGCGATCTTCGGCCACGCCCTCTCCCGCGAGCCCTCGCGGGCGCTCGCGCGCCTCGGCGTGGTCTTCCAGGCCCGCACCCTCGACACCGACCTGACGGTGCGCCAGAACCTCCTCTACCACGCCGCCCTCCACGGCATCGCGCGCCGGGCGGCGGATGCCCGCATCGCGGCGCTCCTCGGCCGCGTCGGCCTGCTCGAGCGGCGCGACGACAAGATCCGCACGCTCTCGGGCGGCCAGTCGCGGCGCATCGAGATCGCCCGGGCGCTGATCCACGCGCCCGACCTGCTGCTCCTCGACGAGCCGACCGTCGGGCTCGATCTCGAGGCGCGCGCCGACATCGTCGCCATCGTGCGGGCGCTGGTGCGGGAGGAGGGGCTCTCGGTGCTGTGGGCGACGCACATCTTCGACGAGGTCGAGCCCCAGGACCGGGTCGTGGTGCTGCACAAGGGCCGCGTCGTGGCGCGCGGGCTCGCGGGCGCGCTGAGCGAGCCCTCCGGCTCCCTGGAAGCATCCTTCCGCCAGATCACCGCCGAGGCGGGCCGGAGGCAGGTCGCATGACCCATCCCGCACCGGCCTCCGCCGCGCCCCGCGGCCGGCTCGACGCCACCGGCTACCTGATCTGCTTCCTCGGCATCGTGCGCCGGGAGCTGCTGCGCTTCTTCAACCAGAAGGAGCGATTCTTCTCCGCGCTGGTGCGGCCGCTCGTCTGGCTGTTCATCTTCGCGGCGGGATTCCGCAACACGCTCGGGCTGTCGATCACGCCCCCCTACGAGACCTACGTGCTCTACGAGGTCTACGTCGTGCCGGGCCTCGCCACGATGATCCAGCTCTTCAACGGCATGCAATCCTCGCTCTCGATGGTCTACGACCGCGAGGTCGGCTCGATGCGGGTGCTGCTCACCAGCCCCTATCCGCGCTGGAGCCTGCTGCTCGCCAAGCTCGCGGCGGGCGTCGCGGTCTCGATCATCCAGGCCTACGTCTTTCTCGCCATCGCGGCCTTCTGGGAGACCGACATCCCGCCGTGGGGCTACCTCGCGGCGCTGCCGGCCTTCATCGCCGCCGGGCTGATGCTCGGCGCGATCGGGCTCTTCCTGTCCTCGCTGGTGCGCCAGCTCGAGAATTTCGCGAGCGTGATGAACTTCGTGATCTTCCCGATGTTCTTCGCCTCCTCGGCGCTCTACCCGCTCTGGCGGGTGCGGGAATCGAGCGATGCGCTCTACTGGATCTGCCAGGCGAACCCGTTCACGCATGCGGTGGAGCTGGTGCGCTTCGCCCTCTACGGCGCCTTCAACCCGGTCTCCTGCGCGGTCGTGCTCGGGACCGGGATCGTCTTCTTCGCCCTGGCGGTGATCGCCTACGACCCCGGCCGCGGCCTGCTGGCCCGGCGCGGCGGCCCGGCCGGCGAGGCCGCCTGACACCCATCGAGATCGAGGTCCATGCTCCGCCTTTCCCTCCTCGTCACCACCGTCACGGCCGCCGCGGCCCTCGTCTCTCCGGCGCTCGCCCAGCCGAAGCCGGACCCGACCTGGCCCTGCACGCAGCGCAAGGTCTCGACGCTCGGCCCCGGGGCGGTCTGGACCGGGCCGGACGTCGCGCAGGCGCTCACGGAATGGGGCAGCGACCGCGAGGCCGCGCAGCTCGCCCAGAAACTCGCCTCGCGCCGCACGCCCCTGGAGGAGGCCGACGGCCTGATCGCCGACTTCGCCGAGAAGGCGGGACCGGAGAAGGCCGAGCGCCTCACCCGGGTCTTCGCCGGGGTGTTCGAGCTGCTGAACGGCGAGCGCGACAAGGTGATGGCCGGCATCACGCGCTACGCGCGCGGCCAGCGCGTCATGGCCGAGCGCATCCGCGAGGAGGCGAGCCAGATCAGCGAGATCAAGACCTCGCCCGACGTGAAGGAGACGAAGGAACTCGCCGACCTGGAGAGTCGATTCAACTGGGACAAGCGCATCTTCCAAGAGCGCAGCCAGTCCCTGACCTACGTCTGCGAGGTGCCGACCCTGCTGGAGCAGCGCCTCGGCGAGATCGCCCGGAAGATCCAGGCGAAGCTCTGAGGCCGCCTCCGCCTCATCGGGGACGGCCCGCGGACCGCCCTCAGTTCCGCAGCGCCCGGTCGGCATTCACCACGGCATCGAAGCCCCGCGCCGCCTCGGCGCCCTCCAGGTCGCGCAGCCGGGTGCCGCTCACGTCGGCGCCCGTCCAGGTGGAGCCGGCGAGGCGCGCGCCCGTGAGGTCGGCGCCCGACAGGTCGGCCCCCATCAAATTCACGTCCGTGAGGTTGGCGCCCCGGAGGCTCGCGAAGTCGAGCTTGGCCCGCGACAGGTCCGACCCGGCGAGGTCCGCCCCGTCGAGCTTGGCCGAGACCAGCACCGCCCGGATCAGGCCCATCGACTGGTTGCGCATGTCGGCCCCGCCGCGGGCGCGGCGCACCACCGCCCCGGTGAGGTCGGCCCCGGTGAGGTCCGCCACCAGCCGCGCCTCCGACAGGTCGGCCCCGGCCAGCACGGCGTTGCGGGCCTGCAGGGCGAACAGGCTCGCGCCCCCGAGCTTGGCCCCGGAGAGATCGGCGCCGAGCGCCCAGGCCTGATCGAGGGTGGCGCCGGACAGGTCGGTGCCCGCGAGCCGCGCCTTGTTGAGGCGGGCGAGGCGCAGGTTCGCCCCGCGCAGGTCGAGGCCCGAGAGATCGAGGCCCGACAGCCGCTTGCCCGAGAGGTCGAGCGGCCGGCCCGCCGCCTCCCGCACCATCGCCTCCACGGCCGCGCGAGTGGTCTCGGCTCCGGCCATCTCGGGCGAGGTCAGGTCGATGTGGCGCATCATGTCCTGCGCGACCGCAGCCGGCGCCGCCAGGAGCCCCAGCACGGCCAGCGCGTGGGCCGCTCGGCATCCCATCCCCATGGCGATCGTCTCCCCTGTCGCGGCCCGTCGGCCGCCTGCGGGAAATCAGAGGCGGGGGCCTGCCGCCGAGCAAGCCGGAGCACGATCCGGGCCTTGCGGCTCACGGCATCGTGACCCGCCCGGACGACCCGGCCCGAGCGCTCAACCCATTGTCGCGCCTGAGAACCGAAGCCCCTGGCGGGCTGTTGAGAAGGTCCGCGCCGCCGGCCGGCCCGGCACGCCGTCCTCGACAGGAAAAAATTCTCATGCGCCTCACCCTCGCCGTGACGACCGCCTTTCTGGCGGCCTCCAGCGCCGTCCCGGTCCTCGCGAGCCCCTGCGGCGAGCAGATCGCCACCATCGAGCGCCGGCTCGACAGCACGGGAGCGGCCTCCGTCACCGGCAGCACCGGCACGCAGACCGGCTCGCCCCGCGCCCTGCCGACGCCGCCCGGCGGACAGCCGAGCGATCCGAACGTCACGCCCAGTCCCGACAAGATCGCGCAGGCGCGGGAGCTGATCGCGAAGGCGCGCGCCGAGGACAAGGCCGGTCAGACCGACGCCTGCGAGAACACCATGAGCCAGGCCAAGACGCTGATCGGCGCGCTGCCCTGACGCACCCGCTCTCGATCCCGGTCTACGGGGCGTTGGCCACCACGGGACCGGACGGCACGAGGCCCGCCGTGCGGCGCCGTTCGCAGCCGACCTTCAGGTAGTTGGTCGCGCGGTCGAGCAGGCCGGACCGGGCCGCCAGCGTCTCGCCCTGCATCATGCAGGTGATGGGCGAGGGCGCCGGCGCCACGAAGACGTCGAGCGCCGTGTCGCGGGAACAGTCGGGCGCGGCGAGGGCCTTGGCGCAGACCAGCGCGACGGTGAGGAATTCGGCCATGCCACCTCCACCGGCCCCCATCGTGCTGCGCGTCTCGTGACCCGCACCGGCAGTCCTCGGGCCGGGCGACGACCTGCCGTACTCGAAGCCGGCGAGGCGATTCACGTGCCATGCCCGGGCCACGACCGCTCGTCGCGACGTTATGCTGCACTGCAGCAACACCCGGCGGTCGAGTGAGGCGAGAGGCCGAGCTGGGTTGAGGCCAAGTCGGGCCGAGCATCGAGCCGTTCCGTGCCCGATCCTGCCTCGTGCGGCACTGCACATCCGTACAGTCGACGGAGGGTCATCCTGCTTTTCGTGGCAGTCTTCGCCATCATGGAGAGAGCAGATGCTCAAGCCCCTCAAGTCCAAGCAGGCGCCGAAGCCCGAGACCGCGTCCGAGATCTTGTCGGATGCCGACCTCGATCACGTGTCCGGCGGCCTCAATCCGCAGCCGCTGCCGCCGCGGTGGCTGTTCAGCAGCTTCCGGATCCAGGCGCTCGTCCTGCCGAAGCTGTTCGTCTGGCGCTGAGTCGGAGACCGCTACGCCGGACGCCGGCGGGCCGCTCGATCCGGCGTCGGGCGGTCCGTCGCGACGTGCATGGCACGCAAGGGAAAGCCGCTCGCATCGTTATCCTCCGCAGATCATCACCGCCTCATTTGCCCTCAAGGATTCCAGATCTCCCATGCGGCTCGCGGCCGGTCCGACTATCATTTCTCGACGATTTCCTCCGCACTGATATGATACGACCATCGTCGCCTGCTGCCGCGCTTCGTTGTTTACAATCCAGAAACAATTTTCCCGCGAAAGCTTGAAACCAAATATCGCCGACCGGGTTTATGGGCGTCACGAAAGGAGGACACCCATGCGACTGAAGTTGGCAGGCGCGGCACTCCTCGCGCTCGGAACCCTGTTCGGCACCGGCTCGGCGGCCGAGGCCAGGGACGGCTGCGGTCCCGGCTTCCATCGCGGCTATTACGGCTGGTGCCGGCCGAACTTCCGGCCCTATGCCTACCGCCCGGTCTTCTACGCCCGTCCCGTCTTCTACGCCCGTCCCGTGTACGGCTACGGCTACGGCTGGCGCCGGCCCTGGGGCTGGCGTCACGCGGGCTGGCACCGCCCGTATGGCTGGCATCGCCCGTACGGGTGGCGTCACGCCGGGTGGGGTCACGGTGGATGGGGCTGGCGGCGGGCCGGCTGGCACCATGGCGGGTGGGGCTGGCGCCACGCCGGGTGGCATCGTCGCTGGTAGGCGCGGTTCGGGGCCGGCACTCCGGTGCCGGCCCATCGGTCCCGATCCGCTTCAGCGGCGATGCACGGCGAAATTGCCGAAGGCCTGCATGGTCGGCATGATCTGCAGGCGATTCACGTTGAGGTGGCGCGGCAGCACGCACGACCAAAAAATCGTCTCGGCGATGTCCTCGGCGGACATCGGCGTGAGGCCCTCGTAGGGCTTGGCCGCCTGGGCGGCATCGCCCTGAAACCGCACCAGCGAGAACTCCGTCTCGGCGAGCCCGGGCTCGATGTTGGTGACGCGCACCTGCTTGCCGATCAGATCCGCCCGCAGGTTGAGGCCGAACTGCTTCACGAAGGCCTTGGTGGCGCCGTAGACGTTGCCGCCCGGATACGGATAGTCGCCCGCCACCGAGCCGAGGAGCACGACGTGGCCCTCGTCGCGCGCGACCATGCCCGGCAGGAGTGCGGTCACCGTGTAGAGGAGACCGTTCACGTTGGTGGCGATCATCTGCTCCCAGTTGCCGATCTGGGCCTGCTGAGCGGGCTCCAGGCCGAGCGCCAGCCCGGCATTGGCGATGCAGACGTTGGGCGCGTCGAAGCCGGCCGGGAGGGAGGAGACGAGTGCCGTCACCGCGTCGCGGTCGGTGACGTCCAGTTCGGCGACGTGGCAGCGGTCGCCGAGTTCGCGCCGCAGCGCGTCCAGGCGCTCCCGGCGGCGGCCGGTGCCGATGACGCGGGCGCCGGCCTCGGCGAAGCGCCGGCATACGGCCGCCCCGAAGCCGGCGGTCGCGCCGGTGACGAACACGGTCAGACTCGTCGGATCCAGCATCGGAATCATCGCGTCGCTCCTGCCTCAGGGCCATACCTGACGGGGACGCGGCCCGTTTCAAGCGGCGCGGCGGCTCAGCGGCGCCGGTCCAGCAGCGGCCACGCCAGCAGCAGCGCGAGGGACAGGACGATCGCCAGGGGCCCCGGCCACAGGAGCAGCAGGGCGAGGGCCAGCACGGTGGCGAGAGCCGCAGCGAAGCGCATCCGAGGAGACCGGCGTGGGATGGCGTACCCTTTGAGGTCGTGCCGCCGCCGGCTTCGTCAACCACTCCCGCCCCGGACAGCCGTGCGATCAGCGGGACGGGAGCGCGCCTCCCACGCGGGCCGCGCCGTCAGAAGTCGCGCTGCACGCGCATGCGCACCTGCACGGCGTCGGCGAAGCTGGTGGTCGCCACGGGTGCGCCGGCGGCGTTCACCGGCACGCCGTTCACCACGTTGGCGACCGTCTGGCCCGGGTTGCGGTTCTGGTCGACGGTGCGCCCGTTGTTGAGCGAGACGCGGGTGTAGAGGGCCTCCAGGCCGATATCGAGGTCCTTGACCGGCGACCAGATCACGTTGCCGCCCACCACGAACTGGTTGGTGTCGCGCAACTGGTTGCTGAACGCGAAGGCGGCCGGCGCGGTGACCGGATTGCCGATCCCGTTGAAGTTGACCAGGCCGAGCGCCGTGCGGGCGCCCTGCGGAAAGGCGATCTCGCCGTAGCTGCCGAACACCGCCGAGCGCCAGTCGGGCGTCCAGTAGTGCAGGTAGGAGGCCAGGACCGTCCAGCTCGTCGACAGCTCCAGTCGCCCGGTGGCCGGGTTGACCACGGCGTCCGAGAAGAACTGCGGGAAGGGCGAGCCCTGGATGTTGCCCGCCGTCACCGAGGCGGCGTACTGGCCGGTGTAGAACGAGTAGCCGGTGTAGCTCTGCGCGCCCTCGCCGTAGGCGCCCTGGAGGTAGAGGGAATCGCCCTTGGCGATGAACGGCAGGTTGATCTTCACGCCCCCCTGGACCGCCCAGCCGTACTCGTTCTGAGCACGGGGCGCGAAGGTGGTGCCCGCAGGCCGCGCCACGGGAGCGCCCACCGAGGCGTTGAAGCCGTTGATGGCGAAGGAGGCGTTGCCGGTGTTGATCTCGTGCACCGCCGCCGAGATCTGCGCCGCGCCCCAGGCGCCGTCGTAGCGCAGCGTGCCGACGAAGTCGGGCAGGCGCGAGCGCTGCACGACGTCGAGGAAGGCCAGCCCCACCGGGTTGCCGGCCGCGTCCGTGCCGATCACCGGCGAGACGTTGAAATTGCCGGTGAAGACGTTGAACTGACTGGCGAGGTTGCCGGTCGTCGCGGCGTTGCCGTAGAGGGGCGTCTTGCGGAAGATCGGGTCTTCGAGCGAGAGCGTCGCCGAGAAACCCTCGCCCAGGGTGGCCGTGTAGGCGATGAGGTTGGTCGAGGCCAGTTCCGAGCCGGCCGTGGCGCCGATGATCTCGAAGTCGTGGGCGTAGAAGTCGAAGAACGACGAGGCGCGGCCGGCGGTGAGGCCGGCGAACTGCACGAACGCCTTGTCGACGTTCGCGAATTGCTGCGAGCGGCCGAACGTGTCGACGCCGAGCGCCGGGAAGGCGTTGCCGATGCGCTGCTGCGTGCCCGAGGTCAGGAACGCGCCGGTGCGGCTGGCGATCTCGAAGCGCACGAAGGCGCGCAGGGTGCCGTAGCCGGTCTGCGTGCGGGCGTCGAGGTTCAGGCGGCCGAGGCCGCGATACTGCGAGAGATCGCCGTTGGCGCCCGAGCGGCCGTAATTCTGGGCGTATCCGGCCTCGAAGCGGGCGCGGCCGCCGACGCGCAGGCAGGTGTCCGTGCCGGGGATGTAGAAGAAGCCCGTGCCGTAGGCCGAGCAGACCCGGAGGTACTCGACCAGGGCCGCCTTCCGGACCGGCTGGTCGGCGGCGCCCGCCCCCGTGATGCCCGTCAGACCGGCCGCGGAGACGAGCCAGAAGCGCTTCGCAATCGCCATGATGTGCACCTCGTGAGCGGGGCGGCGCGCCGGCATCGGATCCGGGCACCCTCGACCGCACGACGCGACTTCCTGCCCAGCTTGGCGGACATTGCAAGCCCGCCGAACCTATTCGGGGACATACGCAACACAAGCCCGGCGAGGTGTGACCCGAAGGCAATAATTCGTCGGGTAAATTTTACGCGACTTTTCTAGGAGAAATATGAAGTATATTGCATTGACGGTACGCGCAACCGATCGCAACACCGAGATCAGGCGAGATAACCGCTGATCTTGTGCGCACTGGCGAGACCAAGTGGCCGTGGCGATGCCGGGCGCGCTGAAATCGCCGCAACCGGCCCGCAAGGCGCGCGCGCGGATCCCCGGCCTCGCGGTCCTGCTGGCGGTCATCGCCGCCGCGCCGGGGCCGGCCGAGGCTGCTCGCCGGCCCGCCGCGGCGCCGGGCACGGCTGTCCGGGGAAAATCGATGGCGCGGGGAACCCCTCTCCCGCACGGGAGAGGGG
>NZ_JBKIBX010000003.1:156765-264759 GCF_046557895.1 Methylobacterium oryzisoli
CTGCGGCTCCACCTGGACCCTCACGCGGGATCTTCGATCCCCTGCCCCTCTCCCGCACGGGAGAGGGGTTCCCCGCGCCATCCTTGTCGAGGAATTTTCCCTGGACAGGCCTGCGGCCCCGGGCGAGGAGGCCTGATCGGCGCGCCCGCCCCTCACCCCGGCGGCCTCCCGGGCGGCGCGCCGCATTCCGGACGATCCCCTCGCGCAGGCCCGTCCGGACCGGCCGATCCTGATGGGATCCTTATAAGATCGCCGCCCGCCCGCTCTCGAACCCTAACGCGGGTCGAGGCCACATTCCGGACAGTCGGTCGCCCGTGACGCGACCGGCCGAACCGGACCGCATCCCCATGCTCGACATCGTCTTCATCGCGGCGGGCGTCGCCTTCTTCGGCCTCGCGGCCGGCTACGTCGCCCTGTGCGAACGCCTGTGAGGGAGGGCCGCGCATGACCCTCGACCTCGCGCTCGGCGCCGTCGTGGCGGCCGGCCTCCTCGTCTACCTCACCTGCGCCCTCGTCCGCCCCGAGCGGTTCTGAGCGGCCCGACGGACCTCCCACCATGACTCTCAACGGCTGGATCCAGATCGCGCTGTTCAGCGCGGTCGTGCTGGCGCTCGTGAAGCCGCTCGGCTGGTACATGACGCGCGTCTTCACCGGCGAGCGCACCTTCCTCTCGCCCGTGCTCGGCCCCGTCGAGCGCGGGCTCTACCGCGCGGCCGGGATCGACGCGCGCCACGAGCAGACCTGGCGCGGCTACGGCCTCGCCCTGCTGCTCTTCCATCTGCTCGGCTTCGTCCTGCTCTACGCGGTGCTGCGGCTGCAGGCGGCGCTGCCGCTCAACCCGGCCGGGATGGCGGCCGTGGCGCCGGACCTCGCCTTCAACACGGCGGCGAGCTTCGTCACCAACACCAACTGGCAGAACTACGGCGGCGAGAGCACCCTCTCGTACCTGTCGCAGATGCTGGGGCTCACCCCCCAGAACTTCCTCTCGGCGGCCACCGGCATCGCGCTCGCCGTGGCGCTGATCCGCGGCCTCTCCCGGGCCTCGGCGCGCACCGTCGGCTCGTTCTACGTCGATCTCACCCGCTGCACCCTCTACGTGCTGCTTCCGCTCTGCGTGGTCTACACGCTCTTCCTCGTCTCCCAGGGGGTGCCGCAGACGCTCTCGCCCTCGCTGGAGGCGACCACGCTCGAAGGGGCAAGGCAGACCATCGCGGTGGGGCCGGTGGCGAGCCAGGTCGCCATCAAGATGCTCGGCACCAACGGCGGCGGCTTCTTCAACGCCAACGCCGCCCACCCGTTCGAGAACCCGACCGCGCTGTCGAACCTCGTGCAGATGGTCTCGATCTTCGCGCTCGGCGCCGCGCTCACCAACGTCTTCGGCCGCATGGTCGGCGACGAGCGCCAGGGCTGGGCGATCCTCGGCGCGATGGCGGTGATGTTCGTGGCAGGGGTCGCCGTCACCTACGCCAGCGAAGCGTCAGGAAGCTCCGTGCTGAACGGGCTCGGCCTGACCGGCGGCAACATGGAGGGCAAGGAGGTCCGCTTCGGCATCGTGGCCTCAGCGCTCTTTGCGGTGGTGACGACGGCGGCCTCCTGCGGCGCCGTCAACGCCATGCACGATTCCTTCACGGCGCTCGGCGGCCTGATCCCGCTCGTCAACATGCAGCTCGGCGAGATCATCGTCGGCGGCGTCGGCGCGGGCCTCTACGGCATGCTGGTCTTCGTCATCGTGGCGATCTTCGTCGCCGGGCTGATGGTCGGGCGCACGCCCGAGTACCTCGGAAAGAAGATCGAGGCGCGGGAGGTCAAGATGGCGATGCTCGCCATCCTCTGCCTGCCGCTGATGATGCTGGGGCTCACCGCGCTCGCGACCGTGCTGCCCGCCGGCCTCGCCGGTCCAGCGAATGCCGGCCCGCACGGCTTCTCGGAGATCCTCTACGCCTTCACTTCGGCGGCGGCCAACAACGGCTCGGCCTTCGCCGGCCTCACCGGCAACACGCTGTTCTACAACACCATCCTGGCGCTCGGCATGCTGGTCGGCCGCTTCTTCGTCATCCTCCCGGCGCTCGCCATCGCGGGCTCGCTCGCGGCCAAGAAGACGGTGCCGGCCTCGGCCGGCACCTTCCCGACCCATGGCGGCCTGTTCGTGGGCCTGCTCGTCGGCGTCATCCTGATCGTCGGCGGCCTGACCTTCTTCCCCTCCCTGGCGCTGGGTCCGGTGGTCGAGCACCTCGCCGGCGCGGCCGGGCAGACCTTCGCGGCGGGAGGCTGAGCATGCCCGTCTCGTACTCCGCGCGGCTGCGCCGCGGCCTCGCCCGCCACCGCCCCCGCCCGGTCCGCCCGCACGACCGGTCCTTGCTGCGGACCACCGACGTCGTGCTCGCGCTGGCCGGCCTCGCGCTGCTCGGCAGCCTGACCGTCTGGGCCGCCATCGCGCTCGCGACCGGCGCGCCCGCTCCCTGACCGAACCCGGCGGCGCCCGCGAGCGCCGCCCCTCCCGGCCCTTTCCGGACACCACACCCATGTCCCGTCAAGAAACCTCCCTGTTCAGCGCCGCCCTCGTCGGCCCCGCGCTCGCCGGCTCCGTCAGGAAGCTCGATCCCCGCGCCATGATCCGCAACCCGGTCATGTTCGTGGTCGAGGTCGTGGCCGCGCTGACCACCGTCCTCTTCGTCCGCGACCTCATCGCGGGCGGAGGCGACCTGTTCTTCTCCGGCCAGATCGTCCTCTGGCTCTGGTTCACCCTGCTCTTCGCTAATTTCGCCGAGGCGCTGGCCGAGGGGCGCGGCAAGGCCCAGGCCGATTCCCTGCGGCGCACCCGCACCGAGATGACGGCCAAGCGCCTCACCGGCCGGGGCCGGGCCTACGAGACCGTGCCCGGCACCAGCCTGAAGGTCGGCGACGTGGTGCTGGTCGAGGCCGGCGACCTGATCCCGTCCGACGGCGAGGTGATCGAGGGCGTGGCCTCCGTGAACGAGGCCGCCATCACGGGGGAATCCGCCCCGGTGATCCGCGAATCCGGCGGCGACCGCTCGGCGGTGACCGGGGGCACGCAGGTGCTCTCGGACGAGATCAAGGTGCGCATCACCGCCGCCGCGGGCTCGACCTTCGTCGACCGCATGATCGCGCTGGTGGAAGGCGCCGCGCGCCAGAAGACGCCCAACGAGATCGCGCTCAACATCCTGCTCGCGGGGCTGACCATCGTGTTCGTCTTCGCGGTGGCCTCGATCCCGAGCTTCGCGTCCTACGCGGGCGGGTCGATCCCGGTGATCGTGCTCGTCGCCCTGTTCGTGACGCTCATCCCCACCACCATCGGCGCGCTCCTGTCGGCCATCGGCATCGCCGGCATGGACCGGCTGGTGCGCTTCAACGTGCTCGCCATGTCGGGCCGGGCCGTCGAGGCGGCGGGCGACGTCGACACGCTGCTTCTCGACAAGACCGGCACCATCACGCTCGGCAACCGGCAGGCGACGGAGTTCCGGCCCGTCCGCGGCGTCTCCGAGCAGGATCTCGCCGACGCCGCCCAGCTCGCCTCGCTCGCCGACGAGACCCCGGAGGGCCGCTCCATCGTGGTGCTGGCCAAGGAGCGCTACGGCCTGCGCGCCCGCGACATGGCGGCGCTCAACGCCACCTTCGTGCCCTTCACGGCGCAGTCGCGCATGTCGGGCGTCGATCTCGACGGCTCGTCCATCCGCAAGGGGGCGGTCGAGGCCGTGATCGCCGCCCTGTCCGGCGGGCCGGCGGCGAGCCGCGGCTCGAACGCGGCGCTCGCCTACCACCCGGCCGCCGAGACCGAGGCGGTGGCGGAGATCCGCGCCGCCGCGGAGGCGATCGCCAAGGCGGGCGGCACCCCGCTCGCGGTGGCCAGGGACGGCCGCCTGCTCGGGGTCGTCTACCTCAAGGACATCGTGAAGGGGGGCATCCGCGAGCGCTTCGCGGAGCTGCGCCGCATGGGCATCCGCACCGTGATGATCACCGGCGACAACCCGATGACCGCCGCCGCCATCGCGGCGGAGGCCGGCGTCGACGACTTCCTGGCCCAGGCCACGCCGGAGGACAAGCTCGCCCTGATCCGGCGCGAGCAGGGAGCGGGCAAGCTCGTCGCCATGTGCGGCGACGGCACCAACGACGCGCCCGCGCTCGCCCAGGCGGATGTCGGCGTGGCCATGAACACCGGCACGGTGGCGGCGCGCGAGGCCGGCAACATGGTCGACCTCGATTCCGACCCCACCAAGCTCATCGAGATCGTCGGCATCGGCAAGCAGCTGCTGATGACCCGCGGTGCGCTCACCACCTTCTCGATCGCCAACGACGTGGCGAAGTACTTCGCCATCATCCCGGCGATGTTCCTGACGCTCTACCCGCAGCTGCAGGCGCTCAACGTGATGGGCCTGGCCTCGCCGCAGAGCGCCATCCTGTCGGCGATCATCTTCAACGCGCTGATCATCGTGGCGCTGATCCCGCTGGCGCTGAGGGGCGTGCGCTACCGGGCGGTGGGGGCCGCCGCGCTCCTGCGGCGCAACCTCCTCGTCTACGGCTTAGGCGGCATCCTGGTGCCCTTCGCGGGTATCAAGCTCATCGACCTCGCCGTCACCGCCTTGCACCTCGCCTGACGATCACGGAGATTTTTCCCATGCCGAACCCGCTTCGCCCCGCCCTCGTGCTGCTCGTCGCCCTGAGCGCGATCACGGGCCTCGCCTATCCGCTCGCGATGACCGGCCTTGCGGGCGCGATCTTCCCGGCGCAGGCCGCGGGCAGCCCGATCGAGCGCGACGGCCGCATCGTCGGCTCCGGCCTGATCGGGCAGTCCTTCACCGGCGCCGGCTACTTCCACGGCCGTCCCTCGGCCACGACGGCGCCCGACCCGGCCGATGCTGCCAAGACCGTGCCGGCGCCCTACAACGCCGCGAACTCGATGGGCTCCAACCTCGGCCCCACCAGCGCGGCGCTCGCCGAGCGGGTGAGGGGGGATCTCGACGCGCTCAAGGCCGAGAATCCGGGCCGGCCGGTGCCGGTCGACCTCGTGACGACGAGCGGCTCGGGCCTCGACCCGGACCTCTCGCCCGAGGCCGCCCTGTTCCAGGTGCCGCGCGTCGCCCGGGCCCGCAACCTGCCCGAGGACGCGCTCCGCGCCCTCGTGGAGGCCCACATCCGGGGGCGCACCCTCGGCGTGCTGGGGGAGCCGCGCGTCAACGTCCTGGCGCTCAACCTCGCTCTGGACGACCTGGCCCGCCGCTGAGGAGGGATGATGCCTGAAGCCGGCCGTGATCCGAACCGCCCCTCGCCCGACGCCCTGCTCGACGCGGCGCGCCGGGAGGAGCGGACGCGCGGCCGGCTCAAGATCTTCCTCGGCGCCGCGCCGGGCGTCGGCAAGACCTACGAGATGCTCACCGTCGGCCGCGCCCGGCTGAAGGCCGGCGCCGACGTGGTGGCCGGCATCGTCGAGACCCACGGCCGGGCCGAGACCGAGGCCCTGCTCGACGGCGTCGCGGTGATCCCGCGCCGCCGCGTGCCCTATCACGGCACCGTGCTGGAGGAGATGGACCTCGACGCGCTGCTGGCCCGCCGCCCGGCGCTCGCGCTGGTGGACGAACTCGCCCACACCAACGCGCCGGGCTCGCGCCACCCGAAGCGCTACCAGGACGTGGAGGAGTTGCTCGACGCCGGCATCGACGTGCTCACCACCCTCAACATCCAGCACGTCGAGAGCCTCAACGACGTGGTGGCCGCCATCACCCGCATCCGGGTCCGCGAGACCGTGCCGGACGGGATCCTCGACCGGGCCGACGACATCGAGGTGGTGGACCTCAACCCCGACGACCTGATCCAGCGGCTGCGGGAGGGCAAGGTCTACGTGCCGGCCAACGCCGAGCGGGCGCTGCGGCACTACTTCTCGCGCGGCAATCTCACGGCTTTGCGCGAACTGGCGCTCCGGCGCACCGCCGACCGGGTGGACGACGAACTGCTCAGCCACATGCGGGCCAACGCCATCGCGGGCCCCTGGGGGGCGGGGGAGCGGGTGCTGGTCTGCGTGAACGAGGATCCGCGCGCGGCCGGTCTCGTGCGCTACGCCAAGCGGCTCGCCGACCGCCTGCACGCGCCCTGGACGGCGCTCACCGTCGCGGGGCCGCGCTCGCTCTCGCTCGGCGAGGCGGAGCGCGACCGCCTCGCCGAGACCCTGCGGCTCGCCGACCGGCTCGGGGGCGATGCGGTCACGATCCCGGGCGGGCGGCGCATCGCCGAGGACATCCTGGCCTATGCCCGCTCGGCCAACGTGAACCACATCGTCGTCGGCAAGGCGACGCGCTCGTGGCTCTTCGAGCTGATGAACGGCTCGGTCGTGCACGACCTCGTGCGCGGCAGCGGCCGCATCAGCGTCCACGTGGTGGCCGGCGAGGCGCTGGACGCGCCCCAGGCCTCAGGGAAGCGCGTGGCGACGGCGCCCGCTGCCGCGGCCTGGAGACCGCACCCCTACGCGCTCGCGCTCCTCGCGACGGCGGCCGGGCTCGGGGTCGCGCTGCTGCTCCAGCCTTATGCGGGCGTCGAGAACGCCGACCTCTTCCTGCTCACCGCGGTGGTCGCGGTGGCGGGGCGCTTCGGCCTCGGCCCGTCGCTCGCCGCCGTGGTGGCGGCCTCGCTCGCCTACAACTTCTTCTTCCTGCCGCCGATCTACACCTTCACCATCGCCGATCCCACGAACATCGCGGCCTTCCTCCTGTTCGGCGGCGTCGCCGTGCTGGTCTCCAACCTCGCCGCCCGCTCGCAGCGCATCGCCGCCGTCTCCCAGGCCAATGCGCGCGCCACCGAGCGCCTCTACGGTTTCTCCCGCAAGCTCGCGGGCTGCGGCTCGCTGGACGACGTGCTCTGGGCCACCTGCGCCCAGGTGGCCGCGATGCTCCGCGTCCGCGTCGTGCTGCTCCTGCCGGAGGGCGACGGCCTGCCGGTCCAGGCCGGCTATCCGCCCGAGGACAGCCTCGATGCGGCGGACGCGGCGGCCGCGCGCTGGGCCTTCGACAACGACCGGCCGGCGGGCCGCGGCGCCGACACCCTGCCGGGCGCCCGCCGGCTCTTCCTGCCCCTGCGCACCGGGCGCGGGCGCGTCGGGGTGATCGGCCTCGACGCGGACGGCACCGGGCCGATCCTCACGCCGGAGGGCCGGCGCCTGCTCGACGCGCTCGCCGACATGGGCGCGCTCGCCATCGAGCGGGTGCGGCTGGTGGCGGATCTCGACCGGGCCGAGCGCGCCGCCGAGACCGACCGCCTCGCCCGGGCGCTGCTCACCTCGATCAGCCACGACCTGCGCACGCCGCTCGCCTCCGTGCTCGGGGCGGCCAGCACCCTGCGCGACCTCGACGCGGCGCTCTCGGCGCAGGCCAAGGCCGATCTGCTCGCGACCGTGATCGAGGAAGCGGAGCGGCTGAACCGCTTCATCGCCAACCTGCTCGACATGACGCGGCTGGAAGCCGGGGCCGTGGCCCCGAACCTCGCCCCCCAGGACGTGGGCGAGAGCGTCGACACGGCCCTGCGCCGGGTGGAGGCCGTGCTCGCCCGGCACCGGGTCGCGGTCGACGTGCCGGCGGACCTGCCGACGCTGCGCCTCGATCCGGTGCTGTTCGAGCAGGTGCTCGTCAACCTCCTCGACAACGCCGCCAAGTACGCCCCCGAGGGCTCGACCGTGACCGTGCGGGCGCGCCGCGAGGGCCGGTTCGTCCGCATCGCGGTGCTGGACGAGGGCGAGGGCCTGCCCGAGGCGGACGTGGAGCGCGTGTTCGACAAGTTCTACCGCGCCCGCAAGGGCGACCGCGTCCGGGCCGGCACCGGGCTCGGGCTTGCGATCGCGCGCGGCTTCGTGGAGGCGATGGGCGGCACGGTGACGGCGGCCAACCGGCCGGACCGCGCCGGGGCCTGCTTCGTCCTGAGCCTGCCGGTTCCGGAGGCCGGCGCCGCGGAGGGCATCGCCGCATGAGCCACGCCATCCTGGTCATCGACGACGAGCCGCCGATCCGCAGGCTCCTGCGCACGGGCCTCGCCACGCAGGGCTACGCGATCCTGGAGGCTCCGAACGGCCGCAGCGCCCTCGACCTGCTCGCGCGCGAGCGGGTGGACCTCGTCATCCTCGACCTCGGCCTGCCGGACCTGCGCGGCCACGACCTGCTGCGCACCATCCGCGAGCGCTTCCCCAGCCTGCCGGTGGTGGTGCTGTCGAGCCGGGACGACGAATCCGGCAAGGTCGAGGCCCTCGACCTCGGGGCGGACGACTACGTGACGAAGCCGTTCGGCATGGCCGAGCTGCTCGCGCGCCTGCGCACGGCCCTGCGCCATCAGATCACCGCCCAGGGCGAGCGCCCGGTCTTCCAGGTCGACGGCCTCAGCGTCGACCTCGTGCGCCGGATCGTCCGGGTCGACGGGGCCGAGATCAAGCTGACGCCGCGGGAATACGACTTCCTGCGGGTGCTGGTGCTGCATGCCGGCAAGGTGCTGACCCACGCCCAGCTGATGAACGCGGTCTCGGTCTCCTCCGAGCCGCAATACCTGCGCGTCTACATCCGCCAGCTCCGGCAGAAGCTGGAGGCCGATCCGGAGCGCCCGCGCCTCCTGCTCACCGAGACCGGCGTCGGCTACCGCCTCAAGGCGCCCGACGACGCTCCCAAGACATCGTCGCCCTAGCCCCATCGCCGCGTGAAGCGCGGGGAACCCCTCCCCGGGAGAGGGGATCCCGCGGTCTTCCTTGAGGGGACCGAGGGGCTCAGAGCGGCAGCGCGATGCGCTCGCCCGACACCACCACCGCATCGGGCCGGTGGCCGCAGGCGTCCTCGGCGTAGTGCAGCGCGTCGGTGCGGCTGCGAAACAGGCCGCCGGCGCGGCCGTGGATCTCGACGGCGACCCAGTGGCCCTGCGGATCCTGGCCGACGATGAAGCGGGACGGCTCGCCGGGCGGGGGCTCAGCCGGGGGGGCGACGTGGAGGAGGGGCGACATCGGATGTCCGGGGTTGACGCGATCCGGCGCGGGACCGCGCCCCCGAAGCTGGACGAAGGGGCATAAGGGTTCGAGCGGGATGCGGATGCGATCCCATCAGCATCTCATCAGGATCCGGCGGGGAACGCCCGGCGGCCCTGCTCAAGCATTTTCCGACGAAGTGGTGACCGGTTCGTCGCAGAAAATGCGACACTATCGAAAGCCTGGAGCAGGATCCGATCGCCACGCGATCGGATCCTGCTCTAGCGCCGCGGCAGCGCCTGGATCAGGCGGACCCGCAGGGCGGCTCCGGGCTCGGCGAGCGTGAAGGCGGCGGCGGAAAAATCCGGCCGGCCGCCGCGCCCGGCCCCGTTCGAGAACCCGTAGGGCTCGCGCGGGAGGCCGAGCGGCGTGCGGGCGAGGCGCCCGTCGCCGTCGAGGTCCTGGTAGGCGGCCACCGCGTAGACACCCGGCGGCACGTTCGCGAAGCCGAAGCGCAGGGTCGGCGCGGACGCCGGCGCGCTCTCGCCGATGCGGCAGGCCTCCTCCGACAGGCCGCCGACGCACAGCGCCACGAAGACGCGCCCGGTCCCCGGCTGCACGCCGTCGACGGTCACCGTGACGCCCGCCGCGGCGGCAGGCCCGGCGAGCGCGCAGGCGACGAGGCAGACAGGCAGTCTCACGACGCCTCCCCGGTCGGCGCGACGCTCAGGGGCGCGAGCGCCGGCGGGGCGGTCCGGCGCTCGCGCGCGAGATCCTGCAGGAGGAGCCGCGCGGTGATGCGCGCGCCCTCGTAGATCACCGGCAGGCCGGAGCCCGGATGGGTGCCGCCGCCGACGAGGTAGAGGCCCGGCCCGAAGCGGTTATGGGGCCGGAAGTAGAGCATCTGCCCGAGGTCGTGCGAGAGGTTGAAGGTCGCCCCCTCGTTCACCGCGAACTCGTCCCGCCAGTCGGTCGGGTCGACCACGCGCTCGTAGCGGATGCGCGATTCGATGTCGGGCAGGCCGAGCAGCTTCAGGCGGTCGAGGACGAGGCGGCGGTAGGCGGGGCGGATCTCGGCCCAGTCGATCCCGGCGCGCAGGTTCGGCACCGGCACCAGCACGTAGAGGCTGGTATGGCCGGGCGGCGCCATGCCGCCGTCGGTGTAGCCCGCGTGCTGCACGTAGACCGAGGGCTGCATCGGCAGGATGCCGGTGGAGATCTCCTCGATGTTCCGGCGGTAATCCTCGGCGAGCAGGATCGTGTGGTGGCCGAGCGCGGGCGGCATGCCGCCCTCCAGCCCGAGATAGAGCATGAAGGTCGAGCAGGAGAGCCGGGCCTTGTCGAGCTTGGCGTTGCGCCAGCGCGGGCGGTGGCGCTCCGGCACCAGGGCGCGGACCACCTTGGCGAAGTCGCCGTTCACCACCACGCCGTCGGCGGCGATTCGCTCGCCCCCGGCCTCGACGCCCACCGCCCGGTCGTTCTCGAACAGCACCCGGTCGACGCTGGTGCCCAGGCGAATGTCGACCCCGAGCCGGCGCGCGAGCCCCGCCATCGCCTCCGACACCGCCCCGCAGCCGCCCACCGGGTGGTACACCCCGTGCTCGTATTCGAGGAAGCTCAGGATGGTGAACAGGCTCGGGCAGCGGAAGGGCGACATCCCGAGGTACTTGGTCTGGAACGAGAAGGCGAGGCGGACGCGCGGGTCCTTGAAGTAGCGCTGCAGGTCCCGGTCGACGGTGGCGTGCGGGCGCAGCAGCGGCAGGGCGGAGAGCATCGCCGGGGAGACGAGGCTGCGCAGCGTGTCGAAGGGCTGCTCCAGCACCGGCCGGAAGGCTTCGAGCTTGGCCCGGTTGTCGGCGAGGTAGCGCTCGACCTGGGCGGCGTCCTGCGGCGCGATGCGGGCGATCTCGGCCTTGAGGCGGGCGACGTCCGGGGAGGAGCGGATCTCGCCGCCGCCCTCGAAGACGAGGTGGTAGAGCGGGTCGAGCCGCTCCAGCCGGACATGGTCCTCCAGCCGCTCGCCGCAGGAGGCGAAGATGTCGGCGAGGATGCGCGGGTAGAGGAAGAAGGTCGGCCCGATGTCGAACTTGTACCCGCCCGGCGCCGTCACCGTGCGGGTGCGCCCGCCGACGCAGGCATCCTTCTCGATCAGCGTGACCTGAACGCCCTCCCGGGCCAGGAGCAGGGCGACGGCGAGCCCGCCCGGGCCCGCACCGACCACCACCGCATGCCGCCCCGACACCATGCGGTACCCATCCCGCGGCTGAAGCAACGCCGAACTCCTGCACGTCTGATCCGGACAACCCGGATCTCCCCCGTACGGCCTAGTTTTGGGGCTGCGCGCGGGCCCGGCAATTGGCACCCTTTGTCGCGCGCCGGACTGCCCTTGCGCCGGGCGCCGGGCCATGCGCCTCAGGGGCGGCGCGAACAGGGGGCTGCATGGCGATCGAGGACAGGCTGCGCGAGCGGCTGGGCAAGGCCGAGGCGCTGCTCGCGGGCGCGGCGACGCCCGGCGAGCGCGACGCCGCGGAGGCGGCGGTGCGGCGGCTGCGGGGGCGCCTCGCCGAGGCCGGGCACCGGGAGCCCGCGACCGAGCTGAAGCTCTCGCTGCCGGATGCGTGGTCGGTGAGCCTCTTCCTGGCGCTGTGCCGCCGCTACGGCCTGCGCCCCTACCGCTACGCCCGCCAGCGGCGCACCACCGTGATGGTGCGCGCGCCGCGCTCGTTCTTCGACGCGGTGGTCTGGCCCCAGTTCGCCGCCCTGCACGAGGAGCTGTCGGCCTACTTCGCCGAGACCACCGATCGGCTGATCCGCGAGGCGATTCACGGCGACACGGCGGAGGCCGAGACGGTGCCGGAGGCGCTGCCGGGGCGGTGAGGCGCCGCCCTTCAGCGCCGCCTCGGCGGCGCCAGCCGCCGAGGCGGCGTCAACGCCCCGGCGACGTCAGTCGCCCGCCGCCGAGGCGGTGGAGCGCCACCGCGCCCGCCACCGCGACGTTCAGCGAATCGACCCCCGGCGCCATCGGGATGCCGACGCGGCGCGCCCGCGCCATCAGGGCCTCGGGCAGGCCGGTGCCCTCGGTGCCGAGCAGCAGGAGCGCGCGGGGCAGGGGCGGCAGGGCCGCGATGTCCTCGCCCCCCGGGGCGAGGGCCACCGGCACGAGGGCGCGGCGGGCGCAGACATCGAGGAGGGCCGCCCCGTCCGGCACCCGCCCGTACGGCACCGTGAGGCTGGTGCCGGCCGAGACCCGGATCGCCTTGCGGTAGAGCGGGTCGCAGGTGGCGCCGTCCATGAGCACGCCGTCCGCCCCGAAGGCGGCGGCGTTGCGAAACAGCCCGCCGACATTGTCGTGGTTCGTCAGGCCGACGAGGCCGAGGAGGAGCGCCGGCCCGTCCGGCACGAGCACGTCCGGATCGGACACGGGGCCGCCGCGGCCGATCGCCAGCACGCCGCGGTGGATCGGGAAGCCCGCGACCGCGCTCATCACCGGGCGGGCCGCGATGTAGACCGGGATGTCGCCCGCGGCGGCGAGCGCCGCCTCCAGGGCGGGCAGGCGCTCGGGCGCGAGCAGGACCGACTCGGCGCAAAAGCGCGAGCGCCCGGAGAGCAGCACCCGCAGCACCACCTCGCCCTCCGCCACGAACCGGCCCTGGCGGCCCACGAGGTCGCGCTCGCGGATCGCCGCGTAGGGAGCGAGCCGCGGGTCGGCGGGGTCGTCGAGCGGGATCGGGCGCAAGGCCGTGCGGGGCTCGGCCCGTCTCAGCGCGTCTCAGCCCTTGGTGCGTGCCGCCAGGGGGTCGGCCTCGGCCTTGGCCGGTACCTTCACCAGCGCCTCGCCGTCGAGCACCGTCTCGCCGTTCACCGCGCAGGTGCAGGTGAGGCGGGCGCGCCGCCGCTCGGGCACCAGCTCGGCCACCTCGACCGTGACCTCGACCGTGTCGCCGATGCGCACGGGCGCGCGGAAGTTCAGGCTCTGGCTGATATAGACCGCGCCCGGCCCCGGCAGCCGCGTGCCGAGCACCGCCGAGATCAGGCCCGCCGTGTAGAGGCCGTGGGCGATGCGGGTGCCGAAGGGCGTGCGCGCCGCGAAATGCTCGGAGAGGTGGATCGGGTTGCGGTCGCCCGTGATCTCCGCGAAGCCGACCACGTCCGAGGACGAGATGGTCTTCGTCAGCGTCTCCGCCATCCCGACGGCGAGGTCCTCGAAGTACAGAACGCGCAGTTCGGGCAGCATCGGCATCTCTCCCTGTCGCCTTGAGGCCGGCATTGCACAGGGGAAACCGGGAATCCAGTGGCGAAAGGTTGAGGGCAGGGGCCGCTCGCGCCCTGGCCTTGCGCGGGCCGGCGGGGCATAGACGCGCCGGTCCCGCCACGGAGAAGGCCCGTGCCCCCCAGCCCTGAATCCTCCGGCCTGCGCCGGGCCGTCGGCCTCGTGGCGGCGCTCAACCTCGGCTATTTCGGGATCGAGGCCGCGGTGGCGCTCGCCATCGGGTCGGTGGCGCTCATCGCCGACAGCGTCGACTTCCTGGAGGACGCGGCGCTCAACCTGCTGATCCTGGCCGGGCTCGGCTGGAGCCTCGCGGCGCGGGCGAAGCTCGGCACCGTGATGGCCGGCATCCTGCTCGTGCCGGGCCTCGCCACGCTCTGGACCGCCTACCAGAAGATCGCGGATTTCGCTCCCCCCGCGCCCGTGCCGCTGACGCTGGCGGGCCTCGGCGCGCTCGCCGTGAACGTCACCTGCGCGCTCATCCTGGCCCGCCACCGCGGCGGCAGCGGCAGCCTGACCAAGGCGGCCTTCCTGTCGGCGCGCAACGACGCCTACGCCAACCTCGCGATCATCGCGGCGGGCCTCGTGACCGCTGCGACCCTCTCGCCCTGGCCCGACCTCGTGGTCGGCCTCGGCATCGCCGCGCTCAACGCGGATGCCGCCCGCGAGGTCTGGGAGGCCGCCCGCGCCGAGGGACGCGCGGCCCGCGGCGAGGCCCCCTCCGCATGAAAGCGGCCCATCCGCGCCGGCCCCTGCGGCTCTTGCCCATCTCCGACCTGCATCTGGAGCGCCGCCGTCCCGCCGACATCCCGGCGCCCGCCGCGCCCTTCGACGTGCTGGTCTGCGCGGGCGACGTCTGGGAGGGCGAGCCGGAGCGGGGGCTCGCCGTGCTCCTGGCGCTCGCGGGCGAGCGCCCGCTGGTGCTGGTACCGGGCAACCACGAGCATTACGCGCCCGCGGGCGATCCCCGCACGGCGCCGGAGCTGCTGGGTGCCCTCGACGCGGCGGTGCGGGAGGCCAACGCCGCCGCGGGCCGCACCCGGGTCGCGCTGCTGCGGGCGGGGCATGCTGCCGTGATCGAGGGCGTGCGCTTCGTCGGCGCGACCCTGTGGAGCGACTGGTCGCTCGCCGGGCGCTGGCTGTCGCCCGACGCGCCCGACCGCCCCGCCGATCCGGTCGCCTTCGCGGCCGCCCGCATGACCGACCCGGTGACGGGCTCGCGCGAGTACCGGGCGATCCGGCAGGGCGACGGCACCGCCTGGACCCCGCGGGCCGCGATGGCGGCCCATGCCGAGGACCGGGCGCGCCTCGTGGCGGCGCTCGCCCGGCCGCAGGCCGGCCCGACCGTCGCGGTCACGCACCACCCGCCCATCGCCGAGGCCGCGGACCGCTACCGCGACGCGCCGGGCGTGCCCTGGTGGGTGCCGGCCTTCTACGCCACGACGCTGCTGGCCGATCTGCCGCCCGCCGATCGGCCGGCGGCCTGGATCTCCGGCCACTTCCACGCCGGCCACGACATGGTGCTGCACGGCACGCGCTGCGTCGCGAACCCGGTGGAGGGCGCGGGCTGCGACCCGGCGTTGATCGTGGCGGTGTGAGTCCGGCGCGAATCTGGACGCCCCCGCACCCGGGTGGCAGAGTGCGGCCCAAGGCAGCGCGGGCCGTCACGGCCCAGACGATGCCGCACGGGAGGAGACGGACGTGATGAGCGACACCCCGACCCTGCGTCGGCGCACGCTGCTGGCCGGTGCGGCCGGCACGGTGGCGGCCGGGCTCGCCGGCCCGCGGACGGCGGCAGCGCAGGAGAAGGCGCCGGAGAAGAAAGCGGCCGCGCTGCCCGATTACGTCGCCTGGAAGGAGGGCGACGAGCTGATCGTCCACTCCGACAAGACCCTGGAGATGCGGCGCGAGGCGTTCGGCACCGGCCTCATCACGCCGGCGAACCGGCTCTACATCCGCAACAACGTGAACCCGCCCCCCGCCGCGATCGTCGCCGACCGCGACGCCTGGCGGGTGGAGATCGGCGGCGTGAAGCAGCCGCGCACGCTCACGCTCGGCGAGCTCAAGGGGCTCGGGCTCGAATCGGTCGCGACCGTGCTGCAATGCTCCGGCAACGGGCGCAAATACTTCCAGGACGCGCTGACGGGGGGCCAGAAGATCAGCGGCACGCCCTGGACGGTCGGCGCGGCGGGCTGCGTGATCTGGAGCGGCGTGCCGCTGCGGGCCGTGGTCGAGGCCCTCGGCGGTCCGGCGGACGGCATGCGCTTCATCACCGGCACCGGGGGCGAAGAGATCCCGCCCGGCCTCAAGCCGCGGGACATCGTGGTCGAGCGCTCGGTGCCGCTCGCGACCCTCGATACCGTGCTGCTCGCCTGGGAGATGAACGGCGAGCCCCTGTCGCTGGCCCATGGCGGCCCGCTGCGGATGGTCGTGCCGGGCTATTCGGGGGTGAACAACGTCAAGTACGTGAAGGCGGTGGCGCTGACCCCGGCCGAGACCGACGCGAAGATCCAGGCGGCGAGCTACCGCATGCACGGCGTCGGCGAGAAACCCGCGCCGACCCAGCCGCCGGTCTGGGAGCAGCCGGTGCGCTCGTGGATCACCACGCCGCTCACGCGCGTCGCGGCCGGCCGCGTGCAGGTCGCGGGCGTCGCCTTCGGGGGCGTGAACGCGGTGCGCGGCGTCGAGGTCTCGGTCGATGGCGGGGCGACGTGGAAACCCGCCGCGTTCGTCGGTCCCGATCTCGGCCGCTTCGCGTGGCGGCTGTTCGTGCTCCCGGTCGACCTGCCCCCCGGCCGCCACCTCCTGGCGAGCCGCGCCACTGACGCGACCGGCGCCGTGCAGCCCGAAAGCACGCCCGCGAACGGCGGCGGCTACAGCCACAACGGCTGGCGCGGCCCGGCCGTGGAGATCACCGCCACGTGAGGGCCCGCGCCGTGCGCCGGCTGCCCCGCGCGGGGCTGGCAGCCGTGCTCCTCCTGCCGCTCGCGCCCGCGCCCGGCCGCGCCGACCCGGCGCTCGATCTCGGCCGCAAGGTCTTCGTCGAGCTGGCCGATCCGCATTGCGGGCTGTGCCACGCGCTGGCCGATGCCGGAACGACCGGACAGGTCGGCCCCGCCCTCGACGGCCTGAAGCCCGACGCCGCGCGGGTGAAGGCGGCGGTGGTCAACGGCATCGGGGTGATGCCGGCCTTCGAGGACCTGTCTCCCGAGCAGGTCGAGGCGGTCGCCCACTACGTCGCGACGGTGGCGGGCCGGGCGCGGTGAGCGCGCCCGGCCGTCATGGGGCTTGGCGCGGGCCGGGACCGCGCCGTGGTGCGGGGTCCCCAAGGGCCCCGCGCTGAACGGATTCCCAAGAGCGGTTTTGCATGGGCGGTTTTGCATGAGCGGTTTTCTGGCGGTGGTGCTGATCTGCGCCAGCACCGTCCCGGTCCAGTCCTGCGGCGAGGCGACGGCCACCGACGTGTTCAAGACGCGGGTGGGCAACGAGATGGGCTGCGCCACCGGCTGGCAGGAGATCATCGCCCGCTCGGAGGTGCGCGAGGGGATCGGCCGGACGGCCTACCTGAAGACGCAGTGCCGGCGGATCCGCCCGGACGAATGAGGCCGCCTACCTGTCGTACTTGATGTAGGCGAAGCGCGGGTCGGTAGGCGTGCCTTCGAGGGCGCCGCCCTCCAGCCCCGGCTGCCAGCCCACCACTTCCTCGATCTTGCGCGCCAGCGCGATGTCCTTCTCGGTCAGGCCCTTGGCCGAATGGGTGGTGAGCCGCACCTCCACCCAGGCGTAGGAGGCCGTGATGTCGGGATGGTGCCACGCGGCCTCGGCGAGGTGCCCGACCGTGTTGATCACCATCAGGGTGCCCTTCCAGCCGTTGGTCTTGAAGGTGCGCTTGATCCAGCCGTCCTCGTAGTGCCAGGCGGGCAGATCGCGGGCGATGCGCTCGGGGATCTGGCTCGGGTCCAGGACGGCGTCGCGGGTGGCGGACATGGGCGTCTCCTCGTCCGGATGGCCGACGGGCGGCTGACCAAAGTACGGGTGCCCGCCGGGGCGGCCTGCCCCCAAAGGAGGGGCGGCGGGTCATGCCGAAAAGGTGAAGACTCGCGCGGCGTTGCGCAAGCGGTCGCGGTGGACAGCGGGGGCGGCGGTCCTTACCTCCGACGCACACGCGGCCGCCCGGCGGGCGCTCGGACGAGGGGGAGGTGCGCCATGCTCTCACGGCGCGGGCTGCTGGCCGCGGCCGCGCTCTGGCCTCTGCCGCTTCGCGCGGCCGGGGGCGGCGCGCTGCGGGTGGGCGTTCTGCCCTTCGGAACGGTCTCGTGGGAGGCCGCCCTGATCAAGGAGCGCGGGTTCGACGCCGCGCAGGGTTTTTCCCTCGACAGCCTGAAGCTCGCCGGCAACGACGCCGCCCGCATCGCGTTCCAGGGCGCGCAGGTGGACACGATCGTGTCCGACCTGCTCTGGGCGGCCCGCCTGCGGGCGGAGGGGCGGCCGGTGAAGTTCCTGCCCTATTCGAGCACTGAGGGCGCCCTGATGGTGGCGAGCGACAGCCCGCTGCGCTCGGTCGCCGACCTCGCGGGCAAGCGCCTCGGGGTCGCGGGCGGCGCGCTCGACAAGACCTGGCTCCTCCTCAAGGCGCGGGCGCTGGAGCGGGAGGGCATCGACCTCGACCGCGCGGCGCGGCCCGCCTTCGGGGCGCCCCCGCTGCTGATGCAGAAGCTCCAGGCGGGCGAACTCGACGCCGCGCTCCTCTACTGGACCTTCTGCGCGCGGCTGGAGGCCAAGGGCTTCCGGCGGCTGATCACCGCCGACGAGATCGCCCGCTCGCTCGGGGTGGAGGGGCCGATCGCGCTCCTCGGCTACGTCTTCGAGGAGAGCCTGCTGCAGCGCCGGCCCGGCGCGGTGGCGGCCTTCGCGCGGGCCTCGCGGCAGGCCAAGGAGGCGCTGGCGGCGGACGAGGGCGCCTGGGCCACGGTGCGCCCGCTGATGGCGGCGGAGGACGAGGCGACCTTCGCGGCGCTGCGGCGGGATTTTCTGGCCGGCATCCCGCGCCGGCCCATCGCGGCCGAGCGCGCCGACGCGGAGCGGCTCTACGCGGTGCTGGCCCGGCTCGGAGGCGAGCGCCTCGTCGGCGCCGCGACCGCGCTGCCCGAGGGGCTGTACTTCGACGGCGCGCCCAATGGCTGAGGCCTGCCCGCGCCCGGCGGGGCCGTGAGCCGGCATGGCGCTCGCGACCCGTCTCCTCTCGGCGCTGCTGCTGCTGCTGGCCTGGTGGCTGGCCTCGCGCTTCACCGACCTGCGGACCCTGCCGTCGCCCGAGGCGGTGGCGGCCTTCGTGGTGCGCGAGACGCAGAGCGGAGACATGCCGCGCAACGTCGGCATCACGCTCGCCCGCGTGGCGGCCTCGTTCCTGCTCGCGATGGCGACGGGAGCGCTGCTGGGCATCCTGCTCGGGCGCTCCCGCTCCGCCGACCGGCTCCTCGACACGCCGCTCCTCGTCCTGCTCAACACGCCCGCGCTGGTGATCACCGTCCTGGCCTACATCTGGCTCGGCCTGACCGAGACCGCCGCGATCCTGGCGGTGGCCCTCAACAAGATGCCGAACGTCGCGGTGATCATGCGCGAGGGCGCGCGCGGCCTCGATCCGGGCCTGGAGGAGATGGCGCGGACCTTCCGGTACGACCGCCGCACCTGGATCCGCCACGTGCTGCTGCCGCAGCTCGAACCCTTCGCGGTGGCGGCGGCGCGCTCGGGCCTCTCGCTCGCCTGGAAGATCGTGCTGGTGGTGGAGCTGCTGGGGCGCCCGAACGGGGTGGGCTACGCCATCTCCTACTACTTCCAGCTCTTCGACGTGACGGCCCTGTTCGGCTACAGCCTCGTGTTCAGCGCGGTGATGCTCGTCGCCGACGCCCTCCTGCTCCAGCCCCTCGACGCCCATGCCCGACGCTGGCGCTGACCCGGCCCTCTCGGTCGCGATCCGCCGCAAGGCCTACGCGTCGCGCTCCGGCTCCGTCGAGGCGGTGCGCGACCTCGCCTTCACGGTTCGGCCGGGCGAGACCGTCTGCCTGATCGGCCCCTCGGGGGCGGGCAAGACCACCACGCTGCGCATCCTGCTCGGCCTCGACCGCGACTTCGAGGGCACGGTGACGCCCGATCCCGCCCGGATGCGCAGCGGCATGGTCTTCCAGGAGCCGCGGCTCCTGCCCTGGCGCAGCGTCGAGGAGAACGTGCGCCTGTCCCTGCCGCGGCCCGAGCGGGGGCGCTCCCTCGACGCGCTGTTCGACGAACTCGGCCTCGGCCCCTGGCGCGGGCGCTACCCGCGGGAGCTCTCGCTCGGCATGGCCCGGCGGGTGGCGCTCGCCCGGGCGCTGGCGATCGAGCCGCGCCTGCTCGTGCTCGACGAGCCCTTCGTCTCCCTCGATGACACCGCGGCGGCGGCCCTGCGGGGGGTGGTGTTCGCGGCGGCGCGGCGGCGCGGCGCCGCCGTGCTGATGGTGACCCACAACGTGCCGGAGGCGCTGGAGGTGGCCGACCGGCTCCTGCTCCTGACGCCCCGGCCCGCGAGCCTCGCCGCGGCGGTGCCGCTCGCCACCCCGCGGGCCGAGCGCAACCGGGCCTGGGCGGACGGCGTGCGCCAGGACCTCGCGGCGCGCTTCCCCGCCACCGTCGCCGCCTGACCCGGAGACCGTCCATGCGGCTCGCGCTCCCCCCACCGGCCTCGGCGCGCTTGGCGCGGTTGGCGCTCTCGGCGCTCCTGCTCGCCCCGGCGCCGCCGGTGCTCGCGGCCCCGGACCGGGCGCAGGCGCAGCCCGCCGCCGCCGCGGAGGCGCCCCTGCCGGTGCAGGAGGTGGCGCCCGGGGTGTTCGTCTACGCGGCGCCCTACGCGCTCGCCGCCCGCGACAACGCGGGCGCCATCGCCAATGTCGGCTTCGTGATCGGGAGCGAGGCCGTCGCGGTGATCGACACGGGCGGCAGCCTCGCGGCCGGCCGGCGGCTCCTCGCGGCGGTGCGGGCGCGGACCGCGCTGCCGATCCGCTACGTCATCAACACCCACGTCCACCCCGACCACCTGCTGGGCAACGCCGCCTTCGTGGAGGAGGGCGCGATCGTCGTCGGGCACAGGGCGCTGCCCGAGGCGCTGTCGGCCCGCGCCGCGGGCTACCTGCAGGCGAATGCCGAACTGGTCGGCCCCGCCTTCGCGGGCACCCGCATCGTGCCGCCGACCCTCCTCGTCGCCGACACCCGGGAGCTCGACCTCGGCGGGCGGCGGCTGCGCCTCGACGCGTGGCCGACCGCGCACACCAACAGCGACCTCACGGTGCGCGACCTCGCCACCGACACGTGGTTCCTCGGCGACCTCCTGTTCGTCGGGCACGTGCCGGCCCTGGACGGGCGCATCACCGGCTGGATCGCGGTGCTCGGACGGCTGAAGGCCGAGCCCGCCGCCCGGGTGGTGCCGGGCCACGGCCCGGCCTCGCTGCCCTGGCCGGCGGCGGCAGGACCGATCGACCGCTACCTCGCCACCCTCGAAGCCGAGCTGCGCCGGATGATCCGCGAGGGACGCCCCATCGGCGAGGCCGGACAGGCGGCCCGGGGCGAGGCCGGGAACTGGTCCCTGTTCGCCGATTTCAACGCGCGCAACGCCACCACCGCCTACCAGGAACTGGAATGGGAGTGACGCTGCGGCGGCGGCCCGGCCCCATCCCTCGCGGGCGATTCTGCCGGGCTCTACACAAGTAGTTGATACCGCAGCGCAGCATTTACGTTGTGCAAAGCAACACACAGGGGAATTCGTACTTAAGTCACCCCTGTTTCACCCGGAAACGGCCGCTTCCAGCCCCGGATCGTTGTTGACGGCGCCTATTTTTCTCTTAGAGTTCCTTCAGCTTCGGTTTCAACGGCACCGCCAGGGGAGGGCGGGGACCGGTTCGCAAACATGGCGTGCCCTAAACCCAAGAACAGTGGGGGCACCCGACACAGCCTGTTGTGACACGCTGCCGAAGCTCAAAGACGTCCCCAAGCGCAAACAGCAGGTCGTTGCTGTCATGTCCCGTCCGGGGGCAGGGCCCGTGACGCATCTGTCGGAGGAATCCATGAGAGCGGTCCATCTCTTAGCCTTGAGCGCAGGTGTCCTGGGCGTCACGCCAGCCCTGGCGAACGACGATCTGATGAAGCAGATCGCCAATCCGGCCCAGCAGGTTCTTCAGACTGTCGACTACGCGAACACCCGCTATTCGAAGCTCGACCAGATCAACACCGGCAACGTCAAGAACCTGCAGGTGGCCTGGACGTTCTCGACGGGCGTTCTGCGCGGCCACGAGGGTTCGCCCCTGGTCGTCGGCAACATGATGTACGTGCACACGCCGTTCCCGAACATCGTGTACGCGCTCGACCTCAACCAGGACGGCAAGATCGTCTGGAAGTACGAGCCGAAGCAGGATCCGAACGTGATCCCGGTGATGTGCTGCGACACGGTCAACCGTGGTCTGGCCTACGCCGACGGCGCCATCCTGCTGCACCAGGCCGACACCACGCTGGTGTCGCTCGACGCCAAGACCGGCAAGGTCAACTGGTCCGTCGTCAACGGCGACCCGAAGAAGGGCGAGACCAACACCGCGACCGTGCTGCCGGTCAAGGACAAGGTCATCGTCGGCATCTCGGGCGGCGAGTACGGCGTGCGCTGCCACGTCACGGCCTACAACCTCAAGGACGGGAAGCAGGTCTGGCGCGGCTACTCGATGGGTCCCGACGGCGAGATGCTGGTCGACCCGGAGAAGACCACCCATCTCGGCAAGCCGGTCGGCAAGGACTCTTCGCTGAAGACCTGGGAAGGCGATCAGTGGAAGCAGGGCGGCGGCTGCACCTGGGGCTGGTTCTCCTACGACCCCAAGCTCAACCTGATGTACTACGGCTCGGGCAACCCCTCGACCTGGAACCCGAAGCAGCGCCCGGGCGACAACAAGTGGTCGATGACCATCTTCGCCCGTGACGTCGACACCGGCACGGCCAAGTGGGTCTACCAGATGACCCCCCACGACGAGTGGGACTTCGACGGCATCAACGAGATGATCCTCTCGGATCAGAAGGTCGGTGACCGCGAGCGTCCGCTGCTGACCCACTTCGACCGCAACGGCTTCGGCTACACCCTCGATCGGGCGAACGGCGAACTCCTCGTCGCCGAGAAGTTCGATCCGGTGGTGAACTGGGCTACCAAGGTCGACATGGACAAGTCGTCCAAGACCTACGGCCGTCCGCTGGTCGTGGCCAAGTACTCGACCGAGCAGAACGGCGAGGACGTGAACTCGAAGGGCATCTGCCCGGCGGCTCTCGGCACCAAGGACCAGCAGCCCGCGGCCTACTCGCCGAAGACCCAGCTGTTCTACGTGCCGACCAACCACGTCTGCATGGACTACGAGCCGTTCCGGGTGAGCTACACCCCGGGCCAGCCCTATGTCGGTGCGACCCTGTCGATGTACCCGGCCCCCGGCTCGCACGGCGGCATGGGTAACTTCATCGCCTGGGACAACGTGACCGGCAAGATCAAGTGGTCGGTGCCGGAGCAGTTCTCGGTGTGGTCGGGCGCGCTCGCCACCGCCGGCGACGTGGTCTTCTACGGCACGCTCGAGGGCTACCTGAAGGCCGTCGACTCCAAGACGGGCAAGGAACTCTACAAGTTCAAGACCCCGTCGGGCATCATCGGCAACGTGATGACCTACGAGCACAAGGGCAAGCAGCACATCGCCGTCCTGTCGGGCGTCGGCGGCTGGGCGGGCATCGGCCTCGCGGCCGGCCTGACCGACCCGAACGCCGGTCTCGGCGCGGTGGGCGGCTACGCGGCCCTCTCGAACTACACGAACCTCGGCGGTCAGCTCACCGTCTTCACGCTGCCGAACTAATCGGTCGCAGGTTCACCTGTACTTAAGTCAGGCCGGCGCGGGTTTCCGCGCCGGCTTCCTTATGATGAAGTGCTTCTCAGCGAACCGGCGGGCCGCCCGCAACCTGTGCCCGGCCGGACTTCAGGGAGAAACGTCCGTTGCGTCACCTCAGCACCTCCGCACTGCGGCCCGTCCTGGCCGGCCTCGCCCTAGCAACCGTCGCGACGGTTGCCGTATATGCTGAGGGTGCCAAACCCGCCGATCCGGCGCTCGCCAACTCGCTCAACCCGAACGACAAGTCCGCCGAAGTGGACCAGAAGGTCCTCGACAAGGCGCAGGCCGTGAAGGTGGAGGACGGCAAGTACTTCGACGCCGAGGGCCATCCGACCTTCCACGTCACCGACACCGGCAAGAAGTTCGACTGGTACGCGTATTCCGGCTACCGCCGCTACCACGCGGAGTGCCACGTCTGTCACGGCCCGGACGGCATGGGCTCGACCTACGCGCCCGCCCTCAAGGATTCGCTCAAGCGCCTCTCCTACGAGGAGTTCATCGGCATCCTGGTCGGCGGCAAGCAGGACATCAGCGCGTCCCAGCAGCAGGTCATGCCGGCCTTCGGCGACAACAAGAACGTGATGTGCTACGCGGACGACCTCTACGTCTACCTGCGCGCCCGCGCGTCCGGCGCCATGGGCCGCGTGCGTCCCTCCGACAAGGAGGACAAGCCCGAGGCCGCCAAGAAGGCCGAGAAGGAGTGCCTGGGCGGCTGATGGCGCGGCGCGCCTCCCGGCTGGCGGCCGGTCTCGCGGTCCTGCTCGCGGCAGCAGGCCCGCGGGGTGCCGCCGCGCAGCACCTGCCCGACCTCGTCACCACGGACGCCCTGCGGGTCTGCGCCGATCCCGGGAACATGCCCTTCTCCGACCGCAAGGGGGAGGGGTTCGAGAACAGGATCGCGGCGATCCTCGCCGACGAGCTGAAGGTGAAGCTGCGCAGCTACTGGCTGACGCAGGGGCCGGGCTTCGTGCGCAACACCCTCGGGTCGGGGCTGTGCGACGTGATCATCGGGTCGGCGCTCGGCGGCGACCTCGTGCAGCACACCAACCCGTATTACCGCTCGGCCTACGTGCTGGTGTCGCGGCGCGGCGACTTCACGGGCGTCGCGGCCCTCGACGACCCGAAGCTGAAGGGCCGGACCATCGGGATCGTCGCCGGGACGCCGCCCGTCAACCGGATGGGCGAGGTCGGGCTCGTCAGCACCATGAAGGCCTACGCGCCCTACCAGTTCGACCCGGGCAACCCGCACCAGACCGTGGCGGCGCAGATCATCGCGGACCTCGCCGGGAAGACGATCGACGCCGCCGTGCTGTGGGGGCCGGCGGCGGGCTGGCTCGCCCGGCAGAGCGGGGTGCCGATGGATGTCGTCCCCCTGCTGCGGGAACCCGACCGGCCGGCGCTGACCTACCGGATCGGCATGGGCGTGCGGCACGAGGAGAACGACTGGAAGCGCACCCTCAACACGGCGCTGCGCAAGCGCAAGGCCGAGATCGAGCAGGTGCTGCGCGACTACGCGGTGCCGCTCCTCGACGAGGAGGAGAACCGGCTGGCCACGCCCGCGGGCGAGTCGAAGCCGTGATCCCGGCCGTGAGGGCCGCCGCCCTCGCGCTCGCCGCGCTCCTCAGCGCCACCGCGGCCCGCGCCGGTGCGCCGCCGCCCGAGCCCTCGGACTACCGCGAGGATCAGTACCGCGCCCCCACGCCCGCGACGCTCGCGGGCGCCAGGGTGATCGGGGCCGACGAGGCCGAGGCGCTGTGGCGCCAGGGCACCCTGTTCATCGACGTGATGCCGCGCCCGCCCCGCCCCGCCCAGCTGCCGCCCGGCACGATCTGGCGCGATCCCCCGCACGAGAGCATCCCGAACGCCCATTGGCTCGCCAATACCGGCTTCGGGGGGCTGGCGCCCGAGACGGAGGCCTATTTCCGGTCCGCGCTGGAGCGGCTCACGGGGGGTGATCGCGCGCGGCCGATGGTCTTCTTCTGCCTGCGCCATTGCTGGATGTCGTGGAACGCGGCCAAGCGCGCGCTGGCCCTCGGCTACACCCGGGTGATCTGGTTCCCGGACGGCACCGACGGCTGGAGCGACGCGGCGCTCCCGCTCGAACGCCTCCAGCCGGAGAAATAGCGGGAGTCCAGAGGGGCGAAGGCCCTCTGGCGGGGTGCAGGGGGCGGCGCCCCCTGCTGGGCGTTGCGGCGCAGGATGGTCGCTCGGCCAGGAGATCTGCTCGCTTCTGCCGGGAGAGTCAGATCAAACCGAAATCCTCGCGCTTATGGTTGAAATTCACCACCCGCATGCCCTCGTTTGCTGCAGCAACATACAGCTCAACGTCGGCAGTCAATATCTCACATTGCCCGTCGCAACATTTCAATATGGCCGCATCCGTGATGCCGAGACGCAGGTAATTCTTCATCTTCACCACCAAGGCGCTCTCAAAATATCTTTCTTCATGCTGATTTATCAATTCGGCAAAGACTTGCATGATGCGCGTCCTCTCAGGATTCTTGTGCTGCCTGAGCAGGTTGGCGGCTTCGGAAACGGTGTTGGGAAGCAGTATAAGCTCCGCCTCCGCGCCGATCAAAAGGCTCAACAATTCGAAATCGTCAATCGTGAAGGCCGTCAAATTCTTATGCTTCGGAATGATGTGTATCGAAGTCATTCCAACAACGAGAAGAACCATCAACTGCGTGTCGAGAATGATCGGCCGCCTCATTCCTCCACGAGCGCCCGAATCTTGATCGAAGGCATTTCGTTCCCATCGTTCGGGATGCGCACGACCTTGAAGCTGCGCGTCAACGGCGCCGTCCCCATCGCCGTCGCAATCTTTGGATGCTTATCGACGATGCTCGGACGAAGAATGCTCAATGTGATCATCCAGGCATCGTCTCTGGCGTCGAACTCGACCTCTTCGAGCCTGATCTCGGCCACGTCCTCATCGGCGAAAACCGAGGACAGATAGCTTCGCGCCTGAGCAACGGCTTGCTTGACGTCCACGTTCGACCCCGTGTCGGCGCGTCCAGCCGCGAAGGGGTTGGACGCAGGCAGGATAGCATCCGCGGACAGGCCGTCGAGACACCTGCCTGCGCCCCGCCCTGCGATCCGGTCCGGGATCAGGCCGGCCAGGGCACGATGCCGGTCGCGTCGAGCCTGGCGAGGGCCTGCGTCACGGTCTCGCCGCCGATGACGAGGTCGGGGGCGATCTCGGCGAGGGGCACCAGCACGAAGGCGCGCTCGCGCACGAAGCGGTGGGGCAGCACGAGGCGCTCGTCCTCCACCGCGGCGCCGGCATAGTGGAGCACGTCGATGTCGATGACCCGCGGCCCCCAGCGCCGCGCGCGCACCCGGCCGAGCCGCGCCTCGACGGCGAGGCAGGCATCCAGCAGGGCGTGGGGCGACAGGTCGGTCTCGACCGCCACCGCCGCGTTCAGGAACCAGTCCTGGTCGGTGTCGCCCCAGGGGGGCGTACGGTAGAAGCGCGACCGGGCGGTGACCCGGAGGCCCGGCGTCGCGGCGAGGTCCCGGATGGCGCGGGCCAGCATCGCGGCCTTGTCGCCGAGATTGCTGCCGAGCCCGAGATAGGCCTCAGCCACGCCGCTGCCTCGTGATCTCCACCGAGACCCCGTCGAGGATCGCCGGGACGGGGGCGGCGGGCTTGTCGACCCGCACCGTGATGGCGTCGAGGACCGCGTAGGCCGCGAGCGCCTCGGCGGCGATGGCTTCGGCCAGGGCCTCGATCAGCCGGAAGCGCCGCTCGGTGGCGATGCGGGCGGCCAGCGCCGCGAGGTCGGCGTAGCTGACGCTGGCGGCGATGTCGTCGCGGGTGCCGGCCTCGCGCAGGTCGAGGCGGGCGTCGAGCGAGAGGTAGAAGCGCTGGCCGAGGCGGTTCTCCTCCTCCAGCACGCCGTGATGGGCGAAGACCGCGAGGCGATGGACGAGGATGCGGTCCATCAGGCGACCCCGGCGGCGCCACGCCGCAGCAGGGCGTCCACCACCTGGCAGGCCTCGACGTGGGGGCGCACGTCGTGGGCGCGCACGATGTCGGCCCCGAGCGTCGCCGCGACGACGTGAGCGGCGAGCGAGCCGAACAGCCGGTCGGCCGGGGCCGTGCCGGTGTTGTGGATGCGCCCGAGCAGCGACTTGCGAGAAATGCCGACGAGGAGCGGGAAGCCGAGGGCGCGCAGTTCGGGCAGGCGCCGGACGGCGTCGAGGTGCTGCTCCCAGCTCTTGCCGAAGCCGATGCCGGGATCGAGCACGATGTCGCGCGCGGGGATGCCGGCCTTGGCCGCGATGGCGAGCGAGCGGTCGAAGAACCACTTCATCTCGTCCACGATGTCGAGGCTCGCATCCACGCTCTCGCGGTTGTGCATCACGATCACGGGGGCGCCGTGGGCGGCGGCCACCGCGGCGATGTCGGGATCGCGCTGGAGCCCCCAGACATCGTTGACGATGCGGGCGCCGGCCTTCAGGGCGGCCTCGGCCGTCGCGGCCTTGTAGGTGTCGATGGAGATCGGGACGGGCAGGGCGGGGGCGAGCGCCGCGATGACGGGGAGCACCCGGGCCTGCTCCTCCTCGGCGGACACCGGCACGTGGCCGGGCCGGGTCGACTCGCCGCCGATGTCGAGGAGCGCGGCGCCCTCCGCCACCAGGGTCGCGGCCTGGGCCCGGGCGGCGTCGAGGTCCTGGAAGCGGCCTCCGTCCGAGAAGGAATCGGGCGTGACGTTGAGGATGCCCATCACCAGCGTGCGCCGGCCGAGATCCGGCAGCAGGGCGGCGAGGGCGGAGGCTTCGGGCGCGGTCACGGAATCCTCGCAGGGGCGCGCGGGGCGAGGCCCCGGGCTTAGGACGGATCGCGGCGCCTGCGCAACGCCCCGATCAGTCCGGGTCACGATCCGGCGAGGCGGCCGCGTCGGCCCGCGCGCCGGCGCATCTCGGCCCGATGGCGCATGGCACCGGTGGGGCGAAAGGCCTATATTGCACGATAATTCAGGATGCGGCGGCGCCGGCCGCGGGGACATTGCGCCCGGAGGACGCCCATGAGGAGAGCCCGATGACGAGAGCGGTATGGTGGCGGGGGCCGGCCGGCCGGTCGGCGCTGGCCGGCTTCGCGCTGGTGGCGATGGCGGCGGGCGCCCCAGTTCAGGCTCAGGCCCAGGACGAGGGCCGGGCGGAGGCGGCCTGGACCGAGCTGCGTGCCAGCGTCACGGGCGACCGGCCGATCCGGGACGGGGCCGGCGTGCTGACCCTGGAGGCGCCCAGGCGCGCGGAGGACGCGGCGATCGTGCCGGTCACGGTGCGGATCGCGCTGCCGGAGGGCGACGCGCGGGCCGTCAAGGCGCTGACGCTCGTGGTGGACGAGAACCCGGCCCCGGTGGTCGGCACCATCACGTTCCCGACCGCACAGCGCCATTTCGACCTCTCCACCCGCATCCGGGTGAACTCCTACTCCTACGTCCGGGCGATCGCCGAGACGCAGGACGGCGCCCTCTACATGACCAAGGCCTACGTGAAGGCGGCGGGAGGGTGCTCGGCGCCGGCCGTCAAGGACCCGGTCGAGGCCAAGGCCAATCTCGGCAAGATGCGCTTCCGCGCCTTCGCGGACCGGGGCGAGGCCCAGGTGCAGGTGCGCCACCCGAACAATTCGGGGCTGCAGATGGACCAGGTCACGCGGCTCTACACGCCGGCGTGGTTCGTCGAGTCGCTGAGCGTCCGCCAGGGCGACACGCCGCTCTTCTCGATGACCGGCGGTATCTCGGTGAGCGAGGACCCGACCTTCCGCTTCAGCTTCGCGGGCAACGGCGAGCCGGTGACGGTCGCCGCCAAGGATACGGACGGCAACACCTTCACGCAGACCTTCCCGGCCTCCGGCAGCTGAGGCTCACGGGGCCGGCCGCATCACCCCGTCGGGGCCGCGCCGCAGGGGTGCGGCCTGCTCGGGCAGGGGTGCGCCCGGCACCTGCGTCACGCTCACGCCCTCGCGCCAGCCCGGCGGGGCGATCGCCACGTAGCGGGCGTAGCCGCCGGTGCCGCCGAGCGGCTTGGCAAAGCCGATCGCGATCAGGGCGCCGGCCTCCGGCACCTTGTCGAGGTTGGCCACGCCCTCGGCCTGCGCGAAGTTGTTGTGCATCAGCCACGCCTCGCCCTCCAGGTTCGGCGTGGTGTCGGTGTCGAGCGGCTCGTGGCCGTGGAACAGGATCCGGCGCTCGCGGTGCAGGAACTGCAGCGCCGCGAGGCTCACGCCCGGGAAGGGCTTTTGCCGGAAGCGCTCGGTCTCGCCCCAGCGCTTCGACCAGTCGGAGCGCACCATCACCACCGCGCCCTCGGGGATGCGCCCGTGCTTGGCCTCCCAGGCGGCGATGTCGGCGACCTGCAGGTGGTAGCCCTCGTCGCGAGCGACCTGGGGGGTGATGTCGATCACCGCCAGGGGACGCAGCGTGTAGGTGGCCGGCAGGTCGCTGATCGTGGCGCCGCGCGGGTTCCAGTGGGCCGGAGGATCGAGCTGCGTGCCGTACTGGTCGGTGGGCAGGTCGTAGGCGGTGGCGACGAAGCCGTGCTTCTCGTAGGTGAAGACCTCGCCCTTCTCGACGTAGCCCGGGATGGTGCGGCCGGCCTCGGCCGGGCGGACGGTCGCGTTGGCGAATCCGGGCCAGACCGGCTGCACCGGAGCGAAGGGATGCGTGAGGTCGATGTACTTCGCGTGCCGGAGCGTCGTGTCGTAGAGCGCCCAGAGCGAGGTGTCGTCCGCACGGGCGGGCCAGGCCGCGGCGACCGCCAGCGCGAGCAGGGCCAGTCTCGCCGTCATCGTCATCGCTCCGCCCGGCCTCGTCCGCCGGGAGAGTGGGTCAGCGCGGCGCCGGCCGCAATCCCCAAGCCGTCTCCCTTGGCCGTCTCCCCCGGCCGTCAGTTCACGCTCGCGCGGTAGCAGCGGATCTCGGCCTCGGCCTGGGCGCGGCGCAGCTCGGCGACCTTGTCGTCGAACAGCTTGGTGGAGCGGAACTCGTTCGAGCGCTGGCCGATGCCCTGGCGCATGGACAGGATGGTCGAGGCCTGGACGTACTTGTCGTAGGGCAGCAGGGCCGCGATCGCGTCGATCGAGCAGGCGCATTTCTGCAGGGCCTCGCGGGTCTGGCCGTTGGCCGCCATGCAGCCGAAGACGTAGTCGGCCCGTGCCTCGGTCGGGTAGTCGTTGTCCTCGGCCCGCGCGGCGGCCGCCCCCGCGAGGAGACAGGCCGCGACGAGCAGGCCCTTACCCAACGCTCGGCTCATAGGTCAGGGTCTCCCGGTACAGCATGCCCCCGTCGGGCGCCGTCGCCCGGACGTCGATCGAGACGATCTCACCCGGAACGGCAGGGGAGACCACGAAGGTGTAGGTGAGGGTGTCGAAGCCGCGCAGCCTGTCCTTCACCGGATCGTTCTGGAAGGGGCGGATCTCGACCCGCCAGCCCTTCTGCTTCACGCCCTGCACCTCGACCTCGGCGGGGCTCACGCTGGCGGAGTCGCGCAGGGCCTTGCGGATGGCGTTCTTCAGGTAGCGCGGGTTGCCCTTCAGCGCCTTGCCCATGTCGAGGGTGTGATATTCGAGGAACTGCGCCAGCAGCGGGTTGCCGGACATGTTCTCGTAGTGGGCGGTCGGCAGGCGGCGCTCGCCCGTATAGGCCTCGACCGTGAGGTTGCGCGTCTCCGGGCTCGGCCCCGCCGCCACGATCTCGCGCACTGTGTCCTCGACCGGCGGGCCGAACGGCCCGTCCTTGATGCCGCTGAAGCGGTTGTAGCGGTAGAGGATCGTGCTGCCGGGGCCCGCCTTCTCGAAGTGGTTGTCGTCGAACAGCAGGTCGACGGCGCTCGGGGCGGCGGTGCCGGGCGCGGCCGGCTGCGGCGGCTCGGCCTGCGCGGCGGCCGGGCCGGCGAGCAGCGCGGCCAGCAGGGCGAGACGGAGAGGTCTCACGCGGTCACTCCCTCGGGTTGGGCCACGACCGGCGCCCCGCCGATCGTGCGGTACTGGTAGTCGGGCGCGGTCTCCAGCGCGGATTCGGCGATCGCCAGCGCCTGCACCTTGGCGTGGAGCGGCGAGAGCGAGCAGGCCGGGTCGGTGGCCGCGGCGTCGCCCGCCAGCGCCAGCGCCTGGCAGCGGCAGCCGCCCCAATCCTTCTCGCGCCGGTCGCAGGAGCGGCAGGGCTCCTTCATCCAGGCGGTGCCGCGATAGGCCTGGAAGGCCGGCGAATGGGCCCAGATGTCGCCGAGCGAGCGGTCGCGGACGTTCCAGAATTCGAGGCCGGGAATCGTCTCGGCGGCGTGGCAGGGCAGCACCTTGCCGGCGGGCGTGACGTTCATCAGCCGCCGGCCCCAGCCGCCCGCGCAGGCCTTGGGGTACTTGGCGTAATAATCCGGCACCACGAGATCGATGACGAGGCGGCCCTTCAGGCGCTCGCGCGCCTCCTCGACCACGCGGATCGAGCGGTCGACGTCGGGTTTGGCGGGCATCAGGGCGGCGCGGTTGACGTAGGCCCAGCCGTAATACTGGGTGTGGGCCACCTCCAGGCGCTTCGCGCCGAGGCTCACCGCGAGGTCGATGATGGTGGGCACCTCGTGGATGTTGCCGCGATGGATCACCGCGTTGAGGGTGAGCGGCAGGCCGAGCGCCACGACCCGCTCGGCGAAGGCGAATTTTTGGGGCTGCGCGTTCTTGAGGCCGCCGATTTTTTCCGCGTTCGCCGCCTCGGCCGCCTGGATCGAGAGCTGCACGTGGTCGAGCCCCGCGTCGTAGAGCGCGTCGAGCTTCCCCATCGCCCCGGCGACCCCGGAGGTGATCAGGTTCGAGTAGAGGCCGAGATCCGCGCAGGTCTTGGTGATCTCGACGATGTCCTGGCGCGCCGTCGGCTCGCCGCCCGAGAGATGGACGTGCAGCACGCCTAAGCCCGCCGCCTCCGTCAGCACCCGCTGCCACGTGGCGAGGTCGAGTTCGCCCGAGCGCTTGTCGAGTTCGAGCGGGTTGGAGCAGTAGGGGCAGCGCAGCGGGCAGCGATGCGTGAGTTCCGCGAGGAGCCCGATCGGCGCAGGAAGGGAGGGGGTGACGGCGTTCATGGCGGTGTCCTCACGCCGGCGGCGCGGCGGGCGCCGTGTCGAGCACGCGCCGCTCCGCGAGGCCGTTCAGCATGGTGATCACGTCGGGCTCGATGACGCTGCGCGGCGCGTCGTACTGCGCGGCCAGCGCCTCCGCGATCGCCCGGATGCTGCGCGCGCCGTCGACGAGCGAAAGAACCGCCACGGCGTTCTGGTCGAGGTCGAAGGTGCGCTCGGGGGCGAGCAGCACGTGGGCGCCGCGCACGCCGTCGAAGCGCATCCGCACCCCGCGCGGCAGGCGCGGCACGTCGTCGGGGGTCAGGCTCACGCGCGGCCCTCCACCAGCCCCTCGCCCGGCCGCCACGCGTCCGGCGGGATCATCCCCGGGGCCACGTAGGCGAAGTAGAGGGCGTCGAGCTGCGTCCAGAGCACGTTGCACTTGAAGGTCAGCGCCTCCATCGCCTGCCGCTGCAGGGCCGGCGTGGTTGCGTGCTGCTTCACGTAGTCGAGGGCGAAATCGGCGTCGCGGGGCGCCTGGGTGAGGCGCTTGTCGAAATAGGCCAGCGTCTCCTTGGTGATGAAGTCGTAGTTCTTCAGCATCCCGGCGACGCGCTCGGAGATGATGGTCGGCGAGAACATCTCGGTGAGCGAGGAGGCGATGGCTTCGAGCAGCGAGCGCTCGGCCACGAAATGCACGTAGGCCTCGACCGAGAAGCGGGTCGCCGAGAGGATGCCCTTCGTCGAGAGCACGTAGGCGCGGTCGAAGCCGACGCCCTCGGCGAGCTTGAGCCAGCGCTCGATGCCGCCGTCGCCCTCGTGGTCGCCGTCATGGTCGACGATGCGCTGGCGCCAGACCCGGCGCAGGGCCGCGTCCGGCATCCGGGCGAGCACCGCCGCGTCCTTCACCGGGATCATCGCCTGGTAGTAGTAGCGGTTGAGCGCCCAGGCCCGGACCTGATCCTTGTTCAGCTTGCCGTCGTGGAGCAGGCGGTGGAACGGGTGCAGGTTGTGGTAGCGCCGCGCGCCGATGTCGCGCAGGGCCGCCTCCAGCTCGGCGGGGCCGAGCAGGCGGTCCTCGCTGCCCGCGGGAGCGACCGGAAGGGAGATGGACAGAGCTGCGGTCATGGCTGCGGTCATGGCGTGATCGTCGGCTTTCGTTGTCGTGGTCGGAGCGCTTCGCGGCTCCGATCCTCCCCGTGCCCGAGGTGGCGGCGTGGGCCGCGGCGGTCAAGGGCGACTTCGGTCACAAGGCAACGGGGAACCCGTGCCTCACAGGCTCAGCGTCAGCCCGTCATGGGCCACGGTCCAGCCCGCCGCCTCGACCTCCCGGCGGGCCGGCGACTCCTCGACCAGCACCGGATTGGTGTTGTTGATGTGCACGAAGATGCGCCGGCCGAGGTCGGTGTCGGCGAGCGCCGCGATGGCGCCGCCTTCGCCGGTCATCGGCACGTGGCCCATGCGCCAGCCGGTCTTGGTGCCGACGCCGGCCCGGATCAGGTCGTCATCGGCCAGCACGGTCCCGTCGAACAGGAGCGCGTCGACCCCGGACAGGCGCCGCTTGAGGCCGTCCGTCACCCGGGCGCAGCCCGGCACATAGGCGAGGCGGCGCCCGTTGGCGGCGATCATCGCGCCGACCGTGGTCTCGGTCTCGGCGCCGATCTCGGGGGTTCCGTCCTCCAGCCACAGCGGCACCTTGCCGGGCACCGCGAACAGGGTGACGGAGAGGCCCGGCACCGGCCAGAAGGGTTCGTCCAGCGCGACCTCGCTGCGGGTCACGATGCCGGCCGCCATCACGTCGAAGACGCGGTTGGCGGAGATGGAATCGAGGATGCTGCGGGTGGCGTGGAGCCGGAAGGGCTGCCCCTCGCGCAAGGTCAGGAGGCCCGCCACGTGGTCGACGTCGCCGTTCGTGAGCAGCACCGCCTCGACGGGCGAGTGGCGCAGACCGTGGCGCGGATGCAGGGCGGGGGTCGCGAAGAATTGCTGCCGGATGTCCGGCGAGGCGTTCACCAGGAGCCAGCGCTCACCGTCGGGCGAGACCGCGAGGCTCGACTGGGTACGGGGGAGGACCCGGCGGTCGCCCGCCCAGGCCATCGCACAGATCGGGCAGCGGCAGTTCCATTGCGGAACCCCGCCACCCGCCGCGGAGCCGAGGATGATCGCCTGCATGACCGTCTCGCGTCGGCGCCAGCATCCTCAGGCCGGAGATCCCTTAGTTGAAGGGATCGATCTCGGCCGACTCGTAGCTGGTGACTTCCATGCCGACGCAGACTTCGGCGACGACCGGCAGAGCCCACTTCATGGCGTATCTCCTTGAGGCTTGCGAAAAGGATCCCCCGGCAGCGTGGCCGCCGGAGGGACCGGAGCGAATCCCTTAGTTGAAGGGATCGATCTCGGCCGACTCGTAGCTGGTGACTTCCATGCCGACGCAGACTTCGGCGACGACCGGCAGAGCCCACTTCATGGCGTATCTCCTTGAGGCTTGCGAAAAGGATCCCCCGGCAGCGTGGCCGCCGGAGGGACCGGAGCGAATCCCTTAGTTGAAGGGATCGATCTCGGCCGACTCGTAGCTGGTGACTTCCATGCCGACGCAGACTTCGGCGACAACCGGCAGAGCCCACTTCATGGCGTATCTCCTTGAGGCTTGCGAAAAGGATCCCCCGGCAGCGTGGCCGCCGGAGGGACCGGAGCGAATCCCTTAGTTGAAGGGATCGATCTCGGCCGACTCGTAGCTGGTGACTTCCATGCCGACGCAGACTTCGGCGACAACCGGCAGAGCCCACTTCATGATGCGTCTCCTTGGCTTGGGGGGATCCTCCTTAAGAGGATCCTAAGATGTTGAGATGACAGTGTTTTCTGTCACCAGGGATATATCGGCAATCCCGATCCGAAGTGCAAGAGGTATTTTTCCGGACCGAGGCGCGCAGCGTGGCCGTCCCCTCATAGAGTGGTCTTATTGTGCCGGATCGGCGCGGGGTTAGCCGTGAAGGATCGTGCCCCAAACAATTTCGTGAGGGATGGCGCTTTAGCGTCAGTGCCGGAAGCCGGGCTCGCGCAGGTCGAGCAGGAAGCCCTTGCCCCGCACCGTGACGATGGTCGGGCCGCCGAGCCGGGCGATGTCGCCGAGCTTGGTGCGCAGGTAGCCGACATAGACGTCGACCACGTTGAGCGACAGGCCGCCCTGGCTCGCCCACAGCCGGTCGAAGATGTCGCCGCGGTTCACCGGGCGGTTGGCCTGCTCCATCAGGATGCTGAGCAGCTCCGCCTCGCGCTGCGTGAGCCGGGCGGTGGTGTCGCCGAAGCGCACCTGCCGGGTCGCGAAGTCGAGGGAGAGGCGCCCGGCCGTGACGAGGGTGCGCGGCTCGCCGGCCGCGCGGCGGCGCTGCAGGTGGGTGCGCAGGCGCGCCAGCAATTCGTCGAACGAGAACGGCTTGACGATGTAGTCGTCGGCCCCGAGGGCGAGGCCGTCGACCCGGTCGCTGACCTCGTCCTTGGCGCTCAGGAAGAGGATCGTCCCCGGATAGCCGCCCTCGCGCAGGGAGCGGCAGACGTCGTGGCCCGAGCCGTCCGGCAGCATGATGTCGAGGAGCACGGCCTCCGGCACGCGCTCGCGCGCCGCCGCCAGCGCCTCGTCGACGCCCCCCGCGAGATTGACCGAGAACCCCTCGGCGCTCAGGCCCCGTGCCAGCATGGCGCGGATGTCGCCGTCATCCTCGACGATCAGCACGCTCGTCATGCGGGTTCGCTCACGCCGCGTCCTCCCGTGCTCGCCGGTCTCCGGCCGTCATGCGGGCAGTTCCAGGCTGACCCGGGCACCGCACTCGCCCGGACCGCCCGACCCGAGGCGAATGACGCCATCATGGCGTTCGACGACCCAGCGCGCCAGTGCCAATCCGATGCCGAACCCCTGCGCCGGGGAAGAATTGCCGCCGCGGCGGAAGCGCTCGAACAGGCTCTCGGCGTCGGGCGGGAAGCCCGCGCCGTCATCCGCCACCGTCACCGCGGCGCCGCCGGGCCGCGCCGCGAGGGTGACCCAGACCCGCGTCGCCCCGGCGGCGTGGCGCAGCGCGTTGTCGATCAGCCCCTCGACGACCTGGCGCAGCCACTCGGGATCGGCCCGGATCTCGACATCCGACTCGCTCGGGTGGAAGGCGAGGGCGATGCGGCGGCGCTGCGCCTCCGAGGCGCAGTTTTCCACCGCCTCGGCGAGGACGGAGGCGAGGCCGACCGGGCGGCGCTCCAGCTCGATCTGGCCGGATTCCGAGCGGGCGATGCGCAGCATGTCGCCCACCCGGCGGTGCAGGCGCAGCGCCCGCTTGCGGATGGTGGCGATGACGGGCCGGAAGGAATCGGGCGTCTCGGGGGAGCGCGCCGCGAGATCGCACTCGCCGAGGATGACGGTGAGCGGCGTGCGCAGCTCGTGGCTGACATCGGCGAAGAAGCGGCGGCGGGAGCGATCGATCTCCTCCAGCCGGGTGTTGGCGGCACGCAGGTCGGCGGTCGCCCGCGCCACCGTCTCCTCCAGCACGGCCCGGTCGGCGGCCACGCGCGTCTCGCGACGCTTGAGCCGCGCCGCCATGCGGTTGAAGCTCGCCACGAGCAGGCCGAGCTCGTCGCGGGTCCGCACCGGGAGCCGCGTGTCGAGCTCACCCCGCCCGATCGCGCTCGCGCCGGCCCGGATGTCCTCGATGCGCTTGAGGAGCGGCCGGGTCAGGGTGCGGTGGACGAGGACCAGCACGATGACGGCGAGCCCCGCCATGGCGAGCGCGATCGCCCGCAGGCGCAGGGTCAGCGCCCGTACCTCGGCGGCGGAGGCCTCGACGGCCCGGCGCTCGGCCTCGACCAGGAAGGTGAGGGGCTGGCCCGTCACCGCCCCGAAGGCGTTGAGCGCGCCGCGGATCCCGTCCGAGCGCTTGGCCGGGTCGGGCTCGCGCTGGATCTGCGCCACCTGCCGGTCGAGCATGGCGCGGGCGGCGCGCAGGCGCGAGAGCGGGCGCGAGCGGGTGGCGTACTGCATGCGGTCGAGCAAGGCGCCGCTCCCGGCTATGGCGCGGCTCAGGCCCTCGTCCACGGCGTTGAGCGCCCGGTCGACGTCGTTGCGGGCGTTGGTGAGGCGCTCCGGCCGGCTCGGGTTGTCCCCCACCGCCTCCACGGCCGCGAGCCCGAACTCGGTCAGGCGCCCGGAGAGTTCGGCGAGGAGTTCGAGGCGCACCTGCGCGGCCAGCGTGGCGTCGAGCGTGCGTTCCGCCGCGTAGAGCGACCAGACCAGCGCCCCCGCGGTCAGCACCACGAGCGCGGCCGCGCTCCCGACCAACAACCCGAACCGAACCCGCAGGGACCCCATCCGGCCCTCCCTCTCGCCGCATTCTGGCACGGCGGCGGGCGCGCGTGATCGGCCGGGTTCGTCAGGCCGCGTCGAGGTCGCGCGCGGCGCGCGCCAGCGCGTCGTTCATCCGGGTCTGCCATCCCGGACCGGTCGCCTTGAACGCCTCGACGATATCTCGGTCGAGGCGCAGGCTGAGCAGCACCTTGGCGGATCCGGATCGGGGCCGTCCCGCACGGCGAGGCAGCGCGTCGAACACCTCCGGGGGCAGAACCTCCCTGGCCGGACGCAGGCCGGCCAACTGCTCCGGCGTCAGTTCGGGCGTGTCGGACACCTCATCCCAATCGGCCTGCGTGTAGCCGGAAGGCGGCAATTCACCCTTGGGCGTGGCGCTCATAAGCTTCCCTTTCCTGCGGACTGGCCGTGCGGACGCTCACCAGGGACAAGGCTTCGCGTCCGAGCGGAGACGTGATCACCGCAACGACCCGCGTCTCGTTCCACGTCCCCAGAAGGAGGTATCGGACCCGCCCCAGGCGGCTCGCCGCCGTCGGAAGCGTCAGGGCGGTGTCACGATCGAACGCCCGCGCGAACTCCGCGAAGTCGTAACCGTGCTTGACGAGATTCGCCGCCCGCTTGGCCTCATCCCACACGATCCGCATTGCAATACCGTAGCTACAGGAATAAGCGGGCACAAGCGGCTCGCCTTCGCGACCGACACGGCCCAGCCGTCCCTCGACACAAGGGCTGATGCACGGTCTGCAAGGCGAACGGGATGATGACGCCGCAATACGCCTCAAGGTGACGCCGACCGCCTCGGGCCGAGATCACCCCAGCGGCGTGAACAGCTCCCCCTTGCCGAGGGTCGCGAGATCGCCGGCGCGGCGGGCGAGCGGGGCGCGGGCCAGGGCGGCGAAGCGCGGGTCGAGCGACAGCGCGTCGAGAGCCTTGGCGAGCAGGCGCAGGACGACGAGGTCCTGCGTGCCGGTCTCCACGAAGGTCGGCAGCAGGGCGCCGTGGCGCTCCACGAGGAGCGTGCCGCGGCGCATGCCGTAGCCCGGATGGTCGCCGATCGTGCCGGCCACCAGCGTGCCGGCGACCATGCGGGCGCCCGCGAGGTCGCCCGCGCGCTCCGCGACGATCAGGCCGCCGCGCATGCGGTCGCCGAGCCGGTCGCCCGCCCGGCCGCCGATGACGAGGGTCGCGCCGTCGAGGCCGCCCATGGCCCCGTGCACGGCGCCGCCCGCACCCTCGCCGGCATCGCCATCGATCGTGATGAGGCCGCCCGTGGCCCCGGTGCCCGCGAAGGGGCCGGCGGATCCCGCGACGCGGATCGCGCCCGCACGCAGGCCCGCCCCGAGGCGCTGGCCGACATCGCCCTCGACCGTGATGGTGCCTCCCGCGAGCCCCGCCCCGATCCGGTCGAGCCGGTCCGAGCCGCCCGCGAGGCGCAGCTCCTCGCCGCCGTCGAGCGCCAGCGCGAAGCAGTCGCCGAGGACGAGGCCGAGGCGGCTCGTGCCGACCGGCAGCCGCGCGGCCTCGGCCTCCGACAGGCCGGCGAGCCGGGCCGGATTGATGCCGGAAAGGTCGAGCCGCTCCGGCGGCGCGTGGCGCAGGGTGAGGACACTCATGCGAGGACACTCATGGGGGGACGCTCATGCCGCCGCCCCGTCGACGAGGTCGCGCAGGTGGAAGTGGTGGCGCCCGAGATTGCCGCCGTAGTTGCCGGCCGTGACCGCCACGAGGCCGAGATCACCCCCGGCCGCGGTGGCGGCGTGGAGCGCCGCCCGCATGGAGCGCGAGATCGCCGCCGCCGAGAGCCCGTCGATGACGATCTCCAGCACCACGTTGACCTCCGGGGGCAGGGCCGAGCCCGCCCGGCCCTTCAGGGTCGGGCAATAGGCGTCGTTGGTGGAGGCCATCATGCCCTTGGTGCGCGCCCCGACCTTCGAGCCCGAGCGCACGATGCCGCCCGGGAAGGGCAGGATCACGTCCGGCACGGCGCGCGCCGCCGCCACCGCGATCTCGGCCACCGTCAGGGTGTCGGCGAAGGCCCGGCCGAGAAACAGCAGGTTGCCGCCGCCCACCGCCCCCTCGATGGTCGGCACGGAATGCTCGCACAGGAACTCGCCGTCCATGACGGGCGTGCGCCAGAAGCGCCGGCCCCCGATGCGCTTGGCCACCGCGAAGCCGTCGCCGAACATCCGGATCGCGCCGCCGAGCGTGATCGCCTTGCCGCGGTGGGGGTCGTCCCAGGCGATGCCCGCATAGGCCGCGCTGCCCGGCGAGGTGAGCACGCATTGCCCGACGCGCTTGAGGAGCTGCGCCTTCAGCCCCCCGGCATCGAAGCCGAACAGCAGCACGCGCACGCCGGGGCGCCCGTCCGGCGTCTCCTCCGGCGCCAGCACCGCGTCGATGCCGGCCTCCGCCCCGCAGCCGATCACCGAGGTGGCGAAGCCCGTCATGGTGGTGGCGGCGATCATCGCCCAGTCGGGCGTCTCGGCGGTGAGCACGAGGGCCGTGCCCGCCATGTCGAAGGCCTCCGCGAAGGTATCCTCGACCCGGATGCCGTTGAGAGTGAGGTCCGCCATCGTCAGCCCCGCAGGCCCACGGGCTCGAAGGCGTGGTCCTCCGCGAAGGCCGCGTCGGGCACCGCGAAGGCGTCGAGTCCGGCCCCGAACCGGCCCTGCAGGTAGGCGTCGGTGCGCCGGGCCATGCCGGGATCGGCCTCGACCGAAAGACTCAGCGTCCGCCCGTCGCGCTGCGCGGTCACCGCGCCGTCCTCCACGATCACGATCCCGTCCTTGAACACCCGGTGGGCGGCGGAGAACATCGCGGTGCGGTCGGGCTGGTCGCGGTAGACCGCGATATCCGCCCGCGCGCCGGGGCGCAGGTGCCCGCGGTCTGACAGCCCCAGGAGCTTGGCCGGCCCCGAGCGGGTGAGCTGCGCCACCTCGCTGAGGCTGTACTCGCGGGTGAGCGCGTGCAGCCCCGAGCGCTCGGCCGCGACCTTCGGGTGGCTCGCCAGCTCGCGGTCGCGGGTCTCCTTGTCCATGAGGAGGTGGAGGATGCGCGGATAGGCCGTGAAGGGGCCGCCGTTCGGGTGGTCGGTGGTCAGGATCGTGCGCTCCGGATCGGGCGAGAGCAGCATCAGTTCGAGCCCGATGGCGAATTGCAGCGAGGAGGTCGGGCCGCGGTCGCGGTAGCGGAACGGGACGATGCCGCCGCCCTCCGCGTCCCCGGCGTTCACGATCCACTTCTTCGGGCTCGCCCCCTTCCGGCCGGCGAACTGGCGCAGGACGTCGAGCGAGATGGTGCAGGTCTGCCCGAACACCACCTGGCCGACATCGAGGGTGGCGTGGGGATGGCGGGCCAGCGCCTCGGCGAGGCGGGGCGCCGCCGAGGTGAAGCCGCCGCCCAGCGGGTTCTGCGGATCGACCGCCGCGTAGGCGTAGAACTGCGCGTGCGCGAAGTGGATGCGCCGGCCCTCCGCCGCCTCCAGCGTCTCGATGAAGCTGTCGTCGGCGCCCGGCAGGCCGAGATTGCTGCAATGGACGTGCAGCGGATGGGGCACCCCCAGGCTCTCGACGGCGGTGAGCAGCCCGTCGAGGATGTGTCGCGAGGTGAGGCCGTAGGCCGGCACCTCGTCGTCGAGGGCGAAGCGCACCGCCCCGTCCTTGAAGGCCTCGGCGCCGCCCGCGTTGATGACCTTGACCCCGAGCGCCCGGGTGGTGGCGAGGTTGAGCGCCACGAGGTCGCGCACGGCGTTCGCCCCGGCCCGGTCGCGCAGGAGCTGGAGCAGGTGGTCGTCGTTGCCCATCACGCACAGGCCGGCCCGGTCGAGGAGCGGGATGTCGGCGAGTTCGAGCTGGGTCGCCAGCGCGTTCGCGGGCGGCATCGCCGGCTCGACCGCGGTGGTGTAGCCCATGCGGGCGTAGAGCGCGCCGATCTCGGACCCCGACCCGTGCGGGTTGAGGGCGTCGGCGGATTCGGCGAGTCCGAGTTCCGGCAGGAGCAGGCGCGAGAGCACCACGTTGCCGCCCGCGATGTGCGAGTGAACCTCGACGCCGCCGGCCATCACGACGCAGCCCTGCGCGTCGAGGGTGTGGTCGGGCGTGCGGTCGGAGGCCGCGACGATGCGGCCGTCCTCGATCCAGACGTCGCCGACGGCGTCGCGCCCGGCGGTCGGATCGACCACCCGGCCGCCTCGGATACGGGTCAGCATGGGGCGGAGCGCTCCTGGACGGGGTGACCCGTAGGTGGATTCTGGGCAGGCGCGAGGCGGGCGTGAAGGGCGCCGAGCACCGCCGCGGCGGAGGGCAGGGCGGCGGGCAGGGCAGTATCCTGGGCCGCCGGCTGCCACGCGATGGCGGCCCGGCGCGGATGCCAGAGGGCGCCGCCGTGGCTCTCGCCCGGCACGCCGACCGCGATCACCACCTCGGCCTCGCCGCCGGTGACCGGCTCGGCCGGCGTTGCGCCGAGGAGCGCGACGCCGGGCAGCGCCCGCACCCAGTCGGGGCGGGGGCAGGGCAGGGAGGCGAGCCAGAGCGCCGCGTCGGCCTCGCCCGCCGCCGCCTGCCGGGCGGCGTCGAAGCGCCAGGGATCGTGCTCCGGGAAACCGCGGCCGAACCCCACCCGCGGCCCCTGCGCGGTGGTCCAGGCGGCGACCTGCGCGATGGCGCGGCCCTGATGGGGGTCGGAGAGGGGCAGGGCGAAGGCCCGCGTGGTCTCGTTGAGGTCCCGCATGAGGCCGTTCAGCATCTCGGCGCCGAGCGCGCCGGTCTCGGCCGGGTCGTAGAGCAGCACCGCGTAATGGGCGGCGCGCAGCCGCGCCGCGAGGTCGGCGAGCGGCGCCTCGCCGGCCATCCGCCCCGCCGCGTGCGCCCGCAGGAGTCCGATCGCGGCCGGCAGGCCCGCCTCGCCCGCCGCGTAATCGGCGCCCTGGCCGGCGGCGAGGGAGAGGATCGTGCGGGGCGCCCCCGCGGCCCGCCCGCGGGTCGGGCCGGACGCCGCGAGGTCGGCCAGGATCGGTGCGCCGGCGGCGCCCTCGCCCAGGACCAGCACGAGGTCGGCGCGCCCGACTGCCTCGGCCGGGGTGGTGGTCATGGCTCCGCCGGCCGCGAGCGCACCGAGATCGGCGTAGAGGCCGGGCGAGGCGGCGGGATCGAGGGAGGCGCCGAGCGCGCGGGCGAGCCGGAAGGCGGCGCTCAAGGCCGCGACCTCGGCGCTGAGACCGGCGATCACCGGCGCCCGGGCGCCCTGCAGCAGACCGGCGGCCGCCGTGATCGCCGCGTCGGGATCCGCCGCTTGGCCCTTGACCCAGGCTGTCATCCGCCCTCGCAACCCTCGCCGGCACCGGACCGGCTTCCTGATCCGCCGCGGCGTTGCTCGCCGTCCTGTCGCGCGGAGACCGCGGCCGAGCATCGCCCGGGCGGTCCGGCACGTTTGCATCCGGGTGTCCGGGCAGGCAAGTCCCCCTGAAAGTCGGGGCCGGCGGCTTCAGAATTTCTCGGCACCGGCCGCGTTGCCCTGGCGGCGGGCGATGTGGGACAGTCGGTGGCCGTCCTGCCCGAGGCGCGTGAGCGCGCCGGAGACCGTGCGGGCGGGTTCCTCGGGCGCGGGCAGGGGTAGGGGTTGGCGGACGCGGCAGGCACACCGCAGGGGATCGTGCGGGTTCGCGCGCCGGCCCGGCTGCATTTCGGCTTCCTCGATCTCCACGGCGGCCTCGGCCGGCGCTTCGGCAGCATCGGCCTCGCCCTCGACGCGCCCGGCATCGACCTGACGGTGGCGCCCTCCGACCGCCTCGTCGTCACGGGGGACGGAGCGGCCGAGGCGGAGCACGGCCGCGTGCGCGCCGCCGCGGAGGCGGCCGCCCGGCAGCTCGGCGTGCCGGCCGCCGGAGCCTTCGCCCTGCACGACGTGATCCCGGCCCATGCGGGCTTCGGCTCGGGCACGCAGCTCGCGCTCAGCGTCGCGGCCGGGCTCGCGCGGCTGCACGGGGCGCCCTTCTCGCCCGAGGCCTTCGCGGCAATCCTCGACCGGGGCAACCGCTCAGGGGTAGGGCTCGCCGCCTTCGTGACCGGCGGGCTGATCGTGGACGGCGGGCGCGACGCCAGCGGGGCGCCGCCGCCGGTCGTGTCGCGCCTCGCCTATCCGGAGGTGTGGCGCGTGGTGCTGCTGCTCGATCCCGGAGCGACCGGCGTGCACGGCGCGGAGGAGCGCCACGCCTTCCAGGCCCTGCCGCGCTTTCCCGCGGACGAGGCGGCCGAGATCTGCCGCATCGTGCTGATGCAGGTGCTGCCGGCCGCCGTGGCGGGCGCGGCCGAGCCGTTCGGGCGCGGCGTCACCGAGATCCAGCGGCGCATCGGCGACTACTTCGCCCCCCACCAGGGCGGGCGCTTCGCCAGCCGGGCCGTGGCGGCGGCTCTGGCCGAGGTGGAGGCGCTCGGGGTCGCGGGTTTCGGCCAGTCCTCGTGGGGGCCGACCGGCTTCGCGCTCGCCGCCTCGCCCGCGGAGGCGGAGGCGCTGGCGGCCCGCCTGCGGGCGAACCACCCGGCCCTCACCGTGCTGGTGGCGCGCGGGCGCAACCACGGCGCCTCCGTCACGGCGGCCTGAGGGCCGCCCGGAACCCGCCGTCTGCCCGAAAGTACGGATCGAAGGCGGGGCGAGAGCGTGGTTGTTCCGGCCGGACGGCTGCGCTTCCGTCGCCCCGATCAGGAGAGTCCCGTCATGGCCCGCTCGATCCTGCACATGCTCACCCCCCTCAAGCACATGAGCCCGTTCGACGTGAACATGGCGGCGGATGCGGGGTTCGAGGTGCTCACCGCCTACACGGGCGTCGCGCTGGCGGAGGTCGGGCCGCTCGTGCAGGACTCGATCTTTTCACGCAGCCCGCAGGACGGGGTGCGCACCGGCGTGTTCATCGCGGGCAAGAACGCCGAGGAAGCCCTCGACATGATGGACCGGGCGCGCAAGGCGTTCGTGCCGCCCTTCGCCAACCACATCTTCGCCGACCCGGCCGGCTCCTTCACCACCGGGGCCGCCATGGTGGCCCTCGTCCACAAGGCGCTGCGCGAGCGTTTTTCCGCCGGGCTGGCGCAGCAGCGCATCGTGATCTTCGGCGGCGCCGGGGTGGTGGCCTACGTGGCGGCGGTGATCGGGGCGCTGGAGGGCGCCCGCCCGGTGCTGGTCGGGCATGACGGGCAGGAGCGCGTGGGCAAGATCGCCGCCACCATGATGTGGCGCTTCGACATCGCGGTCGAGGCCGTGGACGGCTCCAGCGCCGAGGCGCGCCGCGCGGCCATCGCGGAGGCCGACGTGATCCTGTCGGCCGGCCCCGCCGGGGTGGCGATCCTGTCGGCGGAGGATCTGGACCACGCGCCGAGGCTCAAGGTCGCCTCCGACGTGAACGCCGTGCCGCCGGCCGGCATCGCCGGGATCGACGTCAACGCCGCCTGCGCGCCGCTGCCGGGCGGGCGCGGGGTCGGCATCGGCGCGCTCGCGGTGGGCGACGTGAAGTACCGGACCCAGGCCGGCCTGTTCCGGCGCATGCTGGACTCGTCCGAGCCCCTCTGCCTCGACTTCCGCGACGCCTTTCGGCTCGCCGTCGAGATCGCCGGCTGACGGCGGGATCGGCGGGCCGGGGCATGGCAGGCCAGGGGATGGCGGGGCAGGGGATGGCACGGCAGGGCGATGCGGTCCTGATCGCGGCCCAGTCCGGGCGGGCGCTCGCCGCGGCGGCGCGGCGGGCGGGCCTGCGCCCCTTCGTGGCAGACCTGTTCGGCGACGCGGACACGCTCGCGCTCGCCGCCGCCCACCGCCTCGTGACGGGCCGCTTCGGCGCCGGGCCGGGCGCCCGCAGCCTGCTCGCGGCCCTCGACGATCTCGCCGGTGCGGCCGGCACGCCGCTCGGCGTGGTGCTCGGCAGCGGCTTCGAGGGCGCGCCCGCCCTGATGGCCGCCATCGCCGCCCGCCACCGGCTGCTCGGCGCCGCGCCGGATTGCGTGCGCCGCCTCAAGGACCCGCTGCACCTCGCCGGCCTCTGCGCCCGGCTCGGCATCCCCCACCCGCCGGTCTCCCTCGCGGCCGTCCCGGATCCGGAATCCTGGCTGCTCAAGCGGCGGGGCGGCTCGGGGGGCGGACACATCCGGCCGGCCCCCGCCGGGCCGCCGCCGCCCGGCGCCTACCTGCAGCGCCGCGTGCCGGGGCGGGCGCTCTCGCTCAACATCCTGGCGGACGGGCGCGCCCTGCGGGTGCTCGCCGCGACCGCGCAATGGGCGGCGCCGACGCGGGCGCGCCCCTTCCGCTACGCCGGCGCGGTCGATCCGGGCGACATGCCGGCCCCCGTGCGCGCCGCGGCGACCGCTGCCGTCGCGGCGCTGGTGGCGGAGACCGGGCTGTGCGGCCTCGCGAGCGCCGACCTCGCGGTGGACGGCGAGACGTGGTGGCTGCTCGAGATCAATCCGCGTCCCGGCGCCACCCTCGACGTGCTCGACCGCCGCGCCGCGCCGCTGCTCGCCCGCCACATCGAGGCCGCCTGCGGGCGGCTCGGGCCGGACCTCGTCCCGCCGGCGGATGCGGCGGCGACCCGGATCTGCTACGCCGACCGGACCCTCGAGGGCGTGCCGCCGCTGGCGTGGCCGGACTTCGTGATGGACCGGCCGCGGCCCGGCAGCCGCATCGCCGCCGGCGCCCCGGTCTGCACGGTGCGGGCCGCCGGGCGCGACGCCGCCGCGGCCCGTCACGCCCTCGCCCCTCGTCTCGCGGCCGTGCGCGCCCTCCTGCCCGGTGCCTTCCTGGCGGTGGACCGGGCGCACCCGGCGGGGCGTGCGGGGAGGGACGAGGCGTCCTCCGCCGCGGAGACGGGCTGGGCCGCGGGGTGGTGACGGACGATCCCGCGGAAAAATCCTGGGACCTCGTTCCCAAACCTGATTAGGTCACCGTCCGCCCGCAGCGCCTGCGGCGGCACCTCACCGGACGACGCCCCGAGGGAGATCCCGTCATGAGTTCCACCACCGTCCGCCCGAGCGTCAACGCGCTGGCGACGCCCCTCGTCGAGGCCCTGGTCACCGACGCCCCGCGGCTGCGCCTCGCCGTGACGGCGAACCGCGGCGAGGCCCGCCTCGTCGATGCGGGCGCGGGCGCCCTCGGTTCGATCGAGGCCGGCCGGCGCATCGCCGAGATCTGCCTCGGCGGCCTCGGCACCGTCACGGTGGCGCCCGCCGGCCCGGTGGCCGCGTGGCCCTTCACGGTGACCGTGCACGCGGCCGATCCGGTGCTCGCCTGCTTAGGCAGCCAGTACGCCGGCTGGAGCCTCCAGGACGAGGGCGGCTCGTCCGGCTTCTTCGCCCTCGGCTCCGGCCCCGGCCGCGCCGCCGCCGCGGTGGAGCACCTGTTCGAGGAACTTCGTTACCGGGACAACGCCGCGCAGATCGCGCTGGTGCTCGAATCCGCCAGCCCGCCGCCGGCCGCCGTCGTCGCCCGCGTGGCGGAGGCCGCCAGCGTCAAGCCGGAGGACGTGACCTTCATCTACGCGCCGACCCAGAGCCTCGCGGGCTCGACCCAGGTGGTGGCCCGCGTGCTGGAGGTGGCCCTGCACAAGGCGCACTCCGTGGGCTTCGACCTCACGGCCATCGTCGACGGGATCGGCGCCGCCCCGTTGAGCCCGCCCCATCCGGACTTCATCCAGGCGATGGGCCGCACCAACGACGCCATCATCTACGGCGGACGGGTGCAGCTCTACGTGGATGCGGACGATGCCGCCGCCCGGGGCCTCGCCGAGGCGCTGCCGAGCACGACCTCGCGCGACCACGGCGCGCCCTTCGCGGAGATCTTCGCGCGCTTCAACGGCGACTTCTACGCCATCGATTCCCACCTCTTCAGCCCGGCCGAGGTGGTGGTGACCTCGGTGCGCACCGGGACGAGCCACCGCGCCGGCCGGCTGATGCCCGAGATGGTGGCGCGGTCCTTCGGCTGAGCCGCCCGCAGGGAGGCTGCGCCGTCCCGATCAGGAGACTTTCTCGGATGCGGATCGCCCTCGCGGCCGACAACGGCGCCTGGCACAAGGCGCGCCTGGGCGCGGCGCTGGCCCGGCTCGGGGCCGAGCCGGTGCTGGTCTCGCTCGCCGACGTGACCATCGCGACGGGGGCGGGCGAGCCGCTGCGGGTGCTGGGCTTTTTCGACGGCCTGCCGGACGGGGTCCTGCTGCGCACCATCGCGGGGGGCACCTTCGAGGCGACGACGCTGCGGCTCGGCGTGCTGCACGCGCTGGTGGCCGCCGGCACCGTGGTGTGGAACAGTCCGACCGCCATCGAGCGCTCCGTCGACAAGGCGATGACGAGCCTGCTGCTCGCGCGCCACGGCATCCCGACCCCCGAGACCTTCGTGCTCTCGCGCCGCGAGGCCGCCGCCGCCCTGGTGGCGCGGGAGGCCGGCCCCGGCCGGCCGCTGGTGCTCAAGCCCCTGTTCGGCTCGCAAGGGGAAGGGCTCCAGCTCGTGGAGCGGCCCGAGGAGCTGCCGCCCGAGGAACTCGTCGGCCGCGTCTACTACCTGCAGCGCTACATCGCCCGGCGCGACGGGGCGTGGCAGGATTACCGGGTCTTCGTCTGCGGCGGGCGCGCGGTGGCGGGCATGATCCGCGAGGGCGACGGCTGGATCACCAACGTGCACCGGGGCGGGCGGCCGCTGCCCTGGGCGATCCCTGGCCGCGCCGCCGACCTCGCCGAGGCCGCCGCCCGCGCGGTCGGGGTCGACTACACGGGGATCGACCTCGTGGAGGACGGGGAGGGCGGCTTCCTCGTGCTGGAGGTCAACAGCATGCCGGCATGGTCGGGCCTGCAGCAGGTGACGGCGGTCGACATCGCCGAGACCGTGGCGCGGGGCTTCCTGGCGGCGGTGCGGGCGCGGGCGCCCGGCCCCCGCCTCGTCGCGCAGGGGTGACCGGCCCGATGACGGCCATGACGGACGGGGCGCCCGCCCTCGCGCCGGTGGCGGTGGCGGAGGCCTACCGGGCGGCCTGCCGGGCCGAACTGGCGGCGCTCAAGGTCGGCAACGTCCACGTCTACGCCGCGGGCCACCGCATGACGCTCGCCGATTTCGAGGCGAGCGCCGCGGTCTCGGCGGGCCCGCTCGCGCGGGCGGGCGCCCGGGTCGGGGCGCGGGTCGAGGGGGCGGTCGCCGCCACCCTCGCGCGGGTGGGCCAGAACACCAACCTCGGCATCGTGCTGCTCTGCGCGCCGCTCGCCGCCGCGGCCGAGCGGCCCGGCCCCCTGCGGGAGGGCCTGCGCGCCATCCTCGGCGGGCTCGACGCTGAGGATGCGGCGGGCGTGTTCGCGGCGATCCGGCTGGCCAATCCCGGGGGGCTCGGGCGCGCGGCACGCCACGACGTCGCCGCGGGCGGCCCGCCGCCGCCCTTGGGCGAAGCGATGGCGGAGGCGGCGCCCCGCGACCGCATCGCGCAGGCCTACGTGAACGACTTCGCCGACCTGTTCGAAACGGGTCTGCCGGCCCTCGCCCGCGCGCGGGCGCAGGGCCTCGCCGAGCCCTGGACCACCACGGCCGTCCACCTCGCCTACCTCACGGCCTTTCCCGACAGCCACATCGCCCGGAAGTACGGCCCCGCGCGGGCGGAGGCGGTCCGGGCGGAGGCGCAGGCGGCGCTGGCCGGTCTCGCGCTGGGGGAGGGGGCGGTGGAGGCCCTGATGGCCCACGACCGGCACCTCAAACAGGCCGGTCTCAATCCCGGAACCAGCGCCGATCTGACCGTCGCGACGCTCTTCCTCGACATGCTGCTGCGCAGCAAAGCCGGCGAAGTTCCGAAGGTTGAACCGACCGAAAGGCAACCTGCCAATAAGTCCTAATCGGACCCTCGGCTGGTGCCGCCAATATTGGCGAAAATCGTGATGCTCCGCGGACTTGGCGGCTTGTTCGATGTCCGGCACCGCTGTAGGGTCCGCGCGCTGTCCGGGTAACCGGTTCGGCGCCAGCCGGACGCCGCAACAAGGATGGCGGGTTCAGAGCTGCGCCCGTTTGGGGAGCGGCTGATTTCATCGACTCCTGGGAGAAACCCCGCATGGCGACGATCAACAAGGTGATGGTGGGCGAGGCCCTCGTCGGCGACGGCAACGAGGTCGCCCACATCGACCTCATCATCGGCCCGCGCGGCAGCGCCGCCGAGACCGCCTTCTGCAACAGCCTCACCAACAACAAGCACGGCTTCACCAGCCTGCTCGCGGTGGTGGCGCCGAACCTGCCGTGCAAGCCCAACACGCTGCTGTTCAACAAGGTCACCATCAACGACGCCCGTCAGGCCGTCCAGATGTTCGGCCCGGCCCAGCACGCCGTCGCCAAGGCCGTGCAGGATTGCGTGTCGGAGGGCACCATCCCGGCGAGCGAGGCGGACGATCTCTACATCCTGGTCGGCGTGTTCATCCACTGGGAAGCCGCCGACGACGCGAAGATCGAGAAGTACAACTACGAGGCCACGAAGCTGTCGATCGAGCGCGCCGTGAAGGGCTCGCCGACCGCCGCCGAGGTCACGCAGCAGTACAAGACCGCGCAGCACCCCTTCGCCGCCAACGTTTCCTAGACAGGAAACCGTCCGGAGCAGCACGCGGCCCCACCGCCGCCCCCACCGCCTCCACCGAAGGGGCTGTTCCAGCGACTGGCCTCCATCTTCCTCGGACGTTGACGCGATCTTGCGGGAGGGCTTCGGCCCTCCCGTTCCGTTTGGGGGATCGCGACGCAGGCGGCACGGAAGCGCCCACGGCCGTCATACCCTTCCCTTTTCCCGGACGACTGAAACGAAGTGGAAGGAGATCCGGGACCCAGGAAAGATGTGCCGCGAAGCGGCTCCGACTCTCAGCACCGTTGCCAAGGCAGATGCTTCGCGACGTCTTGTGCTGGCTCCCGGATCTCCTTCCGCTGATGCTGCAGTCGTCCGGGACAGTGGGAGTTCCGGCACGCAACGTCGTGGCAAGACCCTGTCGTCGGTGTCGGCTTCGGCAAGCTGGTGAACGCCACGCGCAGACCATTGCCGGCCGCCACACCGTCAGCGACCGTGCGCGCCGGTCCGAGCCCGCTACTGCCCGGCAGGAGCCTGGATACGGGCGACGAGATCGATGTCGACGCCGACATCGAGGCCGACCCATTGACCCGAGGCCCAGGCCCCCTGACCGACGCCGAAATCGGTCCGCACCAGGGTGACGCGGCCGGTGGCCCGCGCCTGCCCGCCGTCCAGATCCAGGTGGAACGGCAGCGTCAGAGGGCGGCTCGCCCCGCGGATCGTGAGCGTGCCCACCGCATCGTAGTCCCCGCCGCCCCTGGCGACGAACCGCGTCGCCTCGAACCGGGCCTGCGGAACGGACCTGACGTCGAACCAGTCCTTCTGGGGCAGGGCCTGATCCCGCTGCGCATCGCCCGTCCGCGCGCTGGCGAGGTCGATCAGGACCGTGGCGCGGCCCGCCTCGGGCTTCTCCGCATCGAAGGCGATCCGGGCCTCGAAGCGCTCGAAGCGGCCGCTGAAGGCCGTCCCGACCTGAACGCCGGAGAACCGGATCGAGCTGCGGGCCGGGTCGACCGCCCAATCGGCAGCGAGCGCCGGCAGCGCGGCGCCGAGCAGCACGGCGCTGTGCAGCGCGACGGCCATGCCGAGCCGGAGACCAAGAGACATCATCGGGTCGTACCCATGGGTTCGGAGCGCGATGGAGCCGCCGGAAGAGGCAGCATCCGGCGCAGGGTGTCGTCGCGCAGGATGAGGTGATGGCGCAAAGCCGCGGCCACGTGGAGGACTAGGAAGGCCGTCAGCAGCCACGCGCCGTAGGCATGCACCCGCTTCACCACGCCCTCGGCCCAGGCCGGATCGGAAAAAACCTCCGCCAGCGGCAGGTGCGGCCAGGGGAGGGCGCCGAACAGCACCGTCGGGATGTTGAACGGCGAGAGCGAGACGACGGCCCAGCCGGTCAGCGGCAGGCCGACCAGCAGGAGGTAGAGCAGGACGTGGGTCGACGAGGCCGCCCAGCGCTCCGGCCGCGGCATCGCGGCCGGGAGCGGGGGTGCCGGATGGGCCGCGCGCCACGCGAGCCGCAGCGCGGTCAGGGCCAGGGCCGTGATCCCGAGGGACTTGTGCCACTGGTAGAGCTCGAACTGCCGCATCGGCGCCAGGGCCGCGTGCGTCATGACGAGGCCCATCCCGATCAGGACGAGCACGCACAGGGCGCTGGCCCAGTGGAGCAGGATCGCCACGATCGAGTAGCGCCTGCCGCGCGCGGTGGCGGCCATGATCGCAGATCCGGTCAGTCGCGGCGCTCGAACGCGCCGTCGATCGTCAGTTGCAGGTCGTCCCCGATCATCGGCAGGTAGGTCTTCACCCCGTACTCGGAGCGCTTCAGGACGCCCGTGGCCTCGAAGCCGACCGTGACCTTCTTGTTGAGCGGGTTCACGCCCGCGCCGACCAGCGTGACGTCGAGGGTGACGGGCTTGGTCACGCCGTGCAGGGTCAGGTCGCCGGTCACCTTGGCCTTGTCCTTGCCCACGGGCGCGACCTTGGTCGAGACGAAGGTCATCTCCGGGTACTTCGCCGCGTCGAGCCACTGCTCGCCCTTGAGCTCGCCCGTCAGCTTGGCGCTCGTGGTGCTCACCGACTCGACCGGGATCCTGATCGACAGCGTCGCGGCGGCCGGGTTCTTCGGGTCGAGTTCCAGGGTGCCGGTCACGCCCGAGAATCCTCCGGCGTAATGCGAGAAGCCGAAATGCGAGACCCGCCAGCCGACCTGGGTGTGGCCGGGATCGACCGCGTAGGTGCCGGCCTGGATCTGGGCCGGATCGCGGGTGGCCATCTGGGCGAGGGCCGGCCCGCCGACGAGGAGGGACAGGACGAGGGAAGAGGCGAACAGGGACTTCACGAAATGTCTCCGGAACCACGACAGGCGGAATGCGGCGTCGGGTGCGCGACGCGGGACCGCGTGGCATAGGCCGGGGTGATAGCCTGCTTTCGGACGAAGCTTGAGCCCGCCAATAGGCACCACATGGTTGCGAGATCGGAAACCTTCGGCGGGAGCCTCGACGATGTGCGCGCCTTCTGCGCCGTGGTCGATCTGGGCACGGTCACGGCGGCCGCCGCGAGCCTGCGCGAGACCAAGGGCAGCGTCAGCCGCCGCATCACCCGGCTGGAGCGGGCGCTCGGCGCGACGCTGATGGCACGCACCCCGCGCGCGATCTCACCCACGGCCGAAGGGCTCGCCTTCCATGCGCGCGCCCAGGAATGCCTCGCCCTCCTCGACGAGGCGGTCGAGACCGCGCGCGACGCCCGCACGGTGCCGGCGGGCCACCTGCGGGTGACGACCTCGGTCGATTTCGGCATCGAGGTCATGCCCGAGATCATCGCGAGCTTCCGGGAGGCCTATCCGCAGATCACCGTCGAGATGTTCAACACGGACGCGCGGCTCGACCTCGCGGCCAACCGGATCGACCTCGCGCTGCGGCTCGGGCGGGCCGAGGAGACGGGCTACCGGGCCGCCCTGATCATGAACCTGCAGATCGGCCTCTACGCGGCGCCGGCCTATCTCGCCCGCCGCCCGGCCCCGGCGGGCTTCGCCGACCTCGCGCAGCACGACCTGATCGTCGCGCGCGGGCAGCCGAGCGGCGGCCCGCTCACCCTCTCGGACGGCACGGGCGGGACCGAGAGCGTCCCGATCGACCCCGTCATCCGGGCGGGCGACTACGCCACGGTCCTGCGCCTGACGCTCGCCGGGGCCGGCATCGGCTACATCCCGAGCCTCGTGGCCGCGCGCGCGGTCGAGACCGGCGCCCTCGCGCGCGTGCTCTCGCCCTGGGCCGCCCGGACCGGGTCGCTGCGGGCGCTGAGCCTGGCGGGCCGGGAATTGCCGGCACGGGTCCGGGTGTTTCGCGAGCACGTGAGCATGGCGCTGCGCAAGCGCTTCGCCGTCGAACCGGACCGGAGCTGAGAGGGCGACGCTGCCGCCTCACTCCTCCAGGAGCGCCGCGTGCTCCGGCCGCAGATGCCCGTCGTGGAGCGCGCTCGCCACTAGCACCCCGGCGGCGCCCGCCGCCCGCAGCGCCCGCAGGTCGTCGGGCCCCCGCAGGCCCCCCGCCGCGTAGACCCGCAGGCCCGGCGCCCGCGCCCGCAGCGCCGCGACGCCCGCGAGGTCCGGCCCGCTCCCGCCGCCGACCCGCGCGAGGTTCATCGCGATGACGTCGGGAGGCCAGAGCGCCGGGTCCTCGTGCAGGATCGCCGGGCCGAGGGGCAGGCCCGCCCGGCTGTCGAGGGAGAGCACGGCCCGCTCGCCGAGATCGCGCACGAGGTCCGGACCGGTCTGGCTCTCGCTGCCGAGCACCGGCCGGCCGAGCCCGGTGGCGAGGAAACCCGCGACGCCCTCATGGGTGGCGAAGCCCGCATCGACCCACAGCTCCACGCCCGGACAGGCGGCCGCGATGGCGGCGAGCGCGCCGCGATCCGGCGCCGCCCCGTCCATGATCGCGTCGAGATCGGCCACGTAGAGGCGCCGCGCCGGCCACGCGGCCAAGAGCCCCCGGGCGACGTCCGCGGGCGCCGCTCCCGGGCTCAGCGGGGTGACGATGGGGGCGTAGGCGTGGCGCTCGCCGGCCTTGGCGCGCACCACCCGCCCGTGCCGCAGGTCGAGCACCGGCACCACCGCGAACGGGCTTGCGTCGGGCCCCGCGCTCATGCCACCCCGGCCCTCGATCCACGCCCCACCGGAACCCCGCCGTGCCCGCTCCGCATTTCCCGGCCTCCATCCATCGCGTCATCGGCTGGGACCTCGGCGGGGTGCATGTCAAGGCGGCGCTGGTCGAGGACGGCCGGGTGCGCGCCGTGGTGCAGGCGCCCTGTCCGCTCTGGCGCGGCCTGCCGGCCCTGGACGAGACCCTCGCCGGCCTGCCGGACTGGGCGCGCACCCCCGCCCGCCACGCCGTGACCATGACGGGCGAACTCACCGACTGCTTCGCCGACCGGGCGGACGGCGTGGCGCAGATCGCCGCCTGGGCGGCGCGGTGCCTGCCCGGCCCGGTGGCTTTCTATGCCGGGCGCGCCGGGTTCGTGCCACCCGACGGCGCGCCCGGGGCCGCCGCGGACATCGCCAGCGCCAACTGGCACGCCACCGCCGCGCTCGTCGGCCGCGCCCTGCCGGCGGCGCTGCTGGCCGATATCGGCTCGACCACCGCCGACCTGATCCCGATCCGCGACGGGCGGCCCGCGGCGCAGGGCTACAGCGACGCCGAGCGGCTGGAGACCGGGGAACTCGTCTATACGGGCGTCGTGCGCACGCCGCTCCTCGCGCTCGGCGCCGTCGTGCCCTTCCGCGGCCGGCGCACGGCGCTGATGGCCGAGACCTTCGCGACCACGGGAGATTCCTACCGGCTGCTCGGCGACCTGCCCCCCGAGGAGGACCAGCAGGACACGCCGGACCTCAAGGGCAAGTCGGTCCCGGAGACCGAGACCCGCCTCGCCCGGATGATCGGCCGCGACCGCCACGAGGGCGGGCTGGCGGACTGGCGCCGCCTCGCCGGCCACTTCGCGGAGGCGCAGCTGCGCCTCCTGCACGACGCGGCCGCCGTCATCCTCTCGCGCGGCGACCTGCCCGACGACGCGCCCGTGGTCGTCTGCGGCGCCGGCCGGTTCCTCGCCGCGCGGCTGGCCGGGCGGCTCGGCCGTCCGGCCCACGATCTCGCGCAGGTCCTCGCGCCGCACCTCGCCGGCGCCGGCCCGGACTGGACCTCCGTCTGCGGGCCGGCCGTGGCGGTGGCCCTGCTGGAGGCCCGGTCCGGCTGACACCAGGCCGTCCCCACGCCATCGCAGGAAGGAGCGCCCCATGCCCGTCACCCTCCACACGCCGAAGCCGAGCGACCTCACGGAGGCGGAGATCGCGCGCTGGCGCGCGGTGCCCGTCGCGGTGGCGGTCGATCTCGGCGGAGAGATCGGGCAGATCGACCCGGCGATCCGGCCGCTGCGGCCGGCCGGGCAGCAGCCGCGCCTGTTCGGGCACGCGGTGACGGCGTGGTGCGAGCCGCCGGATTTCGGGGCGGTGCTGTACGCCCTCGACCGGATCGGCCCCGGCGACGTGCTGGTGATCGCGGCCGGCGGCCGGCCGGAGACCGCGATGATCGGCGAGATCGTGGGCGGTCACCTGCGGCGGCGCGGCGGGACCGGCCTCGTCTGCGACGGCGCGATCCGGGACGTCGCGACGCTCGCCGCCTGGGACGACCTGCCGGCCTTCACCCGCTGGATCACCCCGCGCGGCCCGGCCGCGGCCGAGCGCGGCGCGGTGAACCGCCCGGTGGTGGTCGGCGGCTGCCTCGTCTCGCCGGGCGACCTGATCCTCGGCGACGACGACGGGCTCGCGGTGCTGACGCCGGCGGCCGTGCGTGCCCGCATCGGCGACGCCGAGGCCAAGCTCGCCCGCGAGGCCGAGTGGGAGGCGAGCCTCGGGGGCGGACGCTCCATGCGCGAGACCTTCGCCCTGCCCGAGCCGACGGCGGGGTGAGGCCGGTCCCGGCTGCCTGTTCCCGGGCCACGCCGCGTCTCCGGTGGGCCGCCGGGCCGATGCCCTCAGTGGAAGTGTGTGCCGCCGTTGATGTCGAAGATGGCGCCCGAGGCGTAGCCGCCGCCCGCGCCGCAGAGGAAGACGGCGGTCGCGGCGATCTCCTCGGGCTTGGCCATGCGCTTGAGCGGGTAGAGCTGCGGGTCGTAGCCCTTGCCGGCGGTCATGCCCGTCTCGACGGGGCCGGGCGCGATGCCGTTGACCAGCACGTTGTGGGGGGCGCCCTGCCGCGAGAGCCAGCGCACGAAGGCGTGGAGCCCGCCCTTCGAGAAGGCGTAGTGCGGCCCCGAGCGGATGCCGCCCATCCAGCCGGCCACCGAGCCGCACAGCACGATGCGGCCCTCGGCCCTTGCGATCATCCCGGGCAGGAAGGCGCGGGTGAGGTTGATCGGCCCCTTGACGTTGGCGCGGATGACCCGGTCGAGCGCCTCGTCCCACTCCTCCGCCATCCAGTCGTCGAAGGGCGCGATGGCGGCGGCGTCGATCAGGCCGTAGACCGGGCCGACCGCCTCGGCCATGCGCGTCACCGCCTGCCGGCAGCCGGTGTCGAGGCTGTGGATCTCGGCGGCTCCAGCGAGAGCGGGACCGAGGCGGCGCGCCGTCTCCTCCTCCGCCACCACGTCGACCAGGACGAGCCGCGCTCCCTGCCGGGCGCAGAGCCGCGCCGTCGCGCTGCCGATGCCGCCGGCGGCGCCGGAGATCAGGATGCGCCGTCCGGTCAGGTCGAAGGGCGAGGCGTCCGGTGCGGTCATGGCCGTCCTTCCAGGGTCGCGAGTGCGGGCTCAGCGCGCCGGGCGCATCCCGCCATAGGTCGAGAGATGCGCCCCCGCGAGCCAGCCGGCATCGACTGGCAGGTTGATGCCCGTCACCGCCGCCGCGTCGTCCGAGAGCAGGAACGCGACCCCGCGGCCGACCTCCTCGGGCGCGACGAGGCGCCCCAGCGCCGCCGCCTCGGTGAGGAGGCTCGGGTCGCGCTGGCCGCGGTCGATGGCGGCCTGGAGGGGCGGGGTGGCGACGTAGCCGGGCGAGACGGCGTTGACCCGCACGCCCGAGCGGCCCCATTCGGCCGCGAGGCAGGCCGCCATGTGCACCACCGCCGCCTTCGAGGGCGCGTAGGCGTGCAGCGGCGCGGTGCGCCACGCGGTGACGGAGCCGGTGATGACGATGCCGCCCCGGCCGCGCCCCGCCATCCGGGTGCCGGCCGCGAGGCACGAGACGTAGACGCCCCGCAGGTTGACCGCGATGATGCGGTCGAACTCGGCCAGCGGCAGGTCCTCGGGCCGGCCGCCCGGCTGGATCAGCCCGGCATTGGCGACGAGGGCCTCGACCGGGCCGAGCCGCCCCTCGATCTCCGCGAAGGCGGCCTGCGTCGCCGCCTCGTCCACCACGTCGAAGGGCACCGCCTCGGCCTCGATCGGGCCGGCCGCCGCCCTGGCCCGCGCGGCGTCGATGTCCGAGATCACCACCCGCCAGCCGCGCCCGGCCAGCACGCCCGCGGTGGCGAGTCCGATCCCGCTCGCGCCGCCCGTCACCAGGGCGACCCGGCCACGTCCCTCGTCCCGTTCCATGGTCGTCTCCCGATGCGATGGATGCTCAGACCGCGAGGTAGCGCTGCGTGATCGCGGTGTTGCCGCGCAGATCCGCGATCGGTGCGCGGTAGACCACCTGCCCCTTGTCCACGACGGTGGCGTGGGTCGCGATGTCGAGGCAGAAATGCATGTTCTGCTCGGCGAGCAGGATGGTGACGCCCATGTCGCGCAAGGAGCGGATGAGCCGGCCGATCGCCTGGACGATGATCGGCGCCAGCCCCTCGGAGGGCTCGTCGAGGAGCAGGATGTCGGGGTTGCCCATCAGGGTGCGGGCGATGGTGAGCATCTGCTGCTCGCCCCCCGAGAGGCGCCCGGCCATGCGGGTGCGCATGCCGGCGAGCAGCGGAAAGACCTCGTAGATCCGCGTCAGGGTCCAGTGCGCATCGCCCCGCGGGCCGCGCTTGGCGCCGACGATCAGGTTGTCCTCGACGGTGTGCTCGGGAAAGACCTGCCGGTCCTCCGGCACGTAGCCGATGCCGGCGCGCGCGATGCGGTAGGGCGCGCGCCCCGAGACGGTCTCGCCCGAGAGCACGACCTCGCCGCGCTTGGGCGGCGCGATGCCGGCGATCGCCTTGAAGGTGGTGCTCTTGCCCGCGCCGTTGCGGCCGAGCAGCGCCATCGTCTGGCCCTTCTCGACGCTGAGGTCGAGGCCGAACAGGATCTGGCTCGCGCCGTAATAGACGTCGGCGCCGCGCACTTCGAGCATCGCCGCCATCTCAGGCCTCCCCGACCGTCTCGGAGAGACCGTGATCGGTGCCGAGATAGGCGTCGATCACGTCCGGGTTGCGCCGGATCTCGTCGGGCGTGCCCTGCGCCAGCACGGCGCCGTACTTCAGGACGTGGATCGTCTGGGCGATCTTGAAGACGATGTCCATGTCGTGCTCGATGAACACCACCGTCATCCGCTTGGCCTCCCAGAGCGCCTGAACCTTGCCGATCATCCGCCAGCGCTCCTCGGTCCCCATGCCGGCGGTGGGCTCGTCGAGGAGCAGCACCTTCGGGTCCATCGCCAGCGCGAGCCCGATGTCGAGGAGCTTCTGGTCGCCGTGCGAGAGGTTGGCCGAGAGCACCTCCGCCTTGGGGCCGAGCCCGAGCAGGTCCATGATCTCGTCCGCCCGCGCGCGGGCCTCCGCCAGCGGAAAGCGCGCCAGCACCCGCCAGGAGCGGTGCTGGTGGGAGATCACCGCGGCGGTGAGCGCCTCGCGCACCGTCAGGCTCGGGAAGAGCGAAGCGACCTGGAAGGCGCGGGCCATGCCGCGGCGGACCACCTCCAGGCTCGACAGGCCGACGATGTCGGCCCCGTCGAACAGCACCCGGCCCTCGTCGGGCCGGATATGGCCGGAGATCAGGTTGAAGAACGTGGTCTTGCCCGCCCCGTTCGGCCCGATGATCGCGGTGAGCGAGCCGTCGGGAAAGTCGATCGAGACGTCGCGGGTGGCGCGCACGCCGCCGAAGGACTTCGAGAGGTGCTCGACGCGCAGCATCACACGGTCCTGCTCTTGACGAGGGCCTCGGGCACCTGGCTCTCGCGTCCCTGGGTCTCGTGCCCCTGGGCCGCGGCGGGCAGGCGGCGGGCGCGGCGGTCCTGCCGCCAGTCGTGCAGGTAGTCGGCGAGGCCGCGGCGCAGCCCCAGCACGATCAGCAGGATCACCGAGCCGAGCACGAGGCCGTGGTACTCGGTGTAGATCGTCACGTAGTGGTTGAGGGTCTGGAGCAGCAGCGTGCCGACGAGCGGCCCGAGGAAGAGCTTCATGCCCCCGAGCATGATCATGAAGATCGCCTCGCCCGAGGTGGTCCAGAAGGCGAATTCCGGGTAGGCGCCCGAGACGAACAGCGCCAGCAGCACCCCGCCGACGCTCGCCATCGCCCCCGCGAAGACGAAGATGCCGAGCTTCATCAGGACGACGTTGACGCCGAGAAAGTTGGCCCGGGCCGGATTGTCCCGGATCATCCGCAGCGTGTAGCCGAAGGGCGATTGCGACACCTGCCGCATGGCGACGATGCACAGGACGAACACCACCACGCAGGCGCCGTAGAGCGTGCGCGCGTCGTTGAGGTCGAGGCCGAGGATGGGCGGGCGCGGGATGCCCCCGCGCAGGCCCTGGTCGCCGCCGGTCAGGCTCACCCAGGTCACGATGATGCTGTGGATGAACATCTGGAACGCCAGCGTGATGAAGGAGAAGTAGATCTCCTTCAGCCGCACGCAGATCGCCCCGATGACGAAGGCGAGCAGCGCGGTGCCGCCGACCGCCGCCAGCGCGGCGACCGGGATCGAGACCTGGCCGGACTGCATCAGGAGCCCGAACACGTAGGCGCCCGAGGCGAAGTAGGCGGCGTGCCCGAAGGACACGAGCCCGGTGAGCCCGACCAGCAGGTTGAGCGACATCGCGAGCAGCCCGTAGGCGAAGAAGTAGATCAGGAAGTCGCGCAGGGCCGGCTGCGGAAAGACGACGGGCACCGCCAGGAGCACGAGGAGGGCGGCGAGGGCGAACGCGAGGTCGCGGAGGAGTCCGGGGCGCAAGAGATCGGAGCGCAAGTGATCGGAGCGCATGTCAGGCCGCCTCCCGCCCGAGCAGGCCGCTCGGCTTGACGATGAGGACGAGGGCCATGATGGCGAACATCATCCCGTCCACGAAGAGCGGGAAGCCGATCGCCCCGAAGGCCCGGGTGAAGCCGATCAGCAGGGCCGCGATGAAGGCCCCGGCGATCGAGCCCATGCCGCCGATCACCGTGACGATGAAGCTCTCGATCAGGATCGACACGCCCATGCCGGGGGTGAGGGTGCGGATCGGGGCCGCCAGCGCCCCGGCCATGCCGGCGAGCAGGCTGCCGAGGCCGAACACGCCCGCGTAGAGGAGCGTGGTGTTGATACCGAGCGCGCCCACCATCTGCGGGTTAATGGCGAGCGCCCGGATGATCTTGCCGAGCCGGGTGCGGTTGATGCCGAGCCAGAGGGCGAGGCCCGCCGCGAGCGCCACCGCCACCATGAACAGGTAGTAGCCCGGGACGAACCCGCCGGCGATCTCGACGGGCGGCAGCGCGAAGGCGTCGGGCATGCCCATCATCCGGTACTCGCCGCCGTAGAGGAGCTTCACCCCGTCGTCGAGGATCAGGATCATCGCGTAGCAGACGAGGAGCTGCATCAGGATGTCCCGCCCGTAGACGCGGCTCATGATCAGGCGCTCGAACACCACCCCGAACACCGCCACGCCGAGCGCGCCCGCCGCCATCGCGAGCAGGAAGCTGCCCGAGAGCGCGTAGGCCGTGAAGGCGAGGTAGGCGCCCAGCATGTAGAAGGCGCCGTGGGCGAAGTTGACGATCCCCAGCACTCCGAAGATCAGCGACAGGCCGGAGGTGACGAGAAACAGCAGCATCCCGACGATCAGCGCGGTCGAGACCTGCGTGACGGCACAGGATGCCGACGACAGGCAGGCGGCGAGGGCCTCGAGGTTCAAGGCGGAACTCCTGGTGAGCTGACGCGGCGGTTCGAATACGGGCGCGGGATCCCCTCTCCCGCACGGGAGAGGGGATCCCTGCGCGTCACGCGTAGCCCTTGCCCTTCTTCCACTGCGTCTCGAGTTCGACGATCTTGCCCCAGTCGACGCCGGAGAAATCCTCGACGTAGGGGGCCTTCGGCACCGTGCGGCCCCAGGCGACCGGATAGCCGATGATGGTGTGGTCGGTGTCCCGCATGGTGATGGCGTCGTCCACCGCGAAGGGGGCGGCGAGCTTCATGCCCTTCAGCTCCGCGGCGAGCTTGGCGCCCTCGGTGCTGCCGTTCGTGCGCTTGAGCGCCTCGGCGATGAACAGGCAGGCGGTGTAGCACTGCCACGCCCAGTTGGTCGGCTCGTGCTTGGCGATGCCGGCGAACCCGTCCGCGAAGGCGACGTTGGCGGGCTTGGCCGGATAGTTGCGGTTGTAGCGGTAGGCCGTGTTGAGGCCCGGCGGCAGCTGCTTGATCGCGGTGAGCACCGGCGGGTCGCCGAGGCCGCCCGAGAAGAAGCCGATATTGGCAAACAGCCGGTAGAGGTTGCTCTGCTCGATGAAGGCCACGAGGTCGCCGCCCCACAGCGCCGAGTAGATCGCCTGCGGCTTCACCTGCAGGATCTTGGTGATGCTCTCGGTGTAGTCCGGCGCGAAGAGCTTCGGCCAGACCTGATCCACCACCTCGACCGAGGGCTCGAAGATACGCGCGAATTCCAGGAACTCGGCGGTGTTGTCGCGGCCGTAGGCGTAGTCGGGCGAGCAGGTCATCCAGCGCTTGAGGCCCTTCTCCTTGGCGATCCGCGCCGCGTAGGTGCCCCCCGCCACCGCGTCGTGGATGCCCTGGCGGGCGCAGCGGAACGCGGTCTTGACGTGCAGCTTCGGGTCGGCGGAGAGGGAGGACGTCTCCGAGCAGGTGTGCAGGCACAGCACCGGCAGGTCGCGGATCACCTCGTGCACCGCGAAGGCGCCCGAGGAGGCCTCGCCGTCGATGATGATCTCGCAGCCGTCGTTGTTGATGAGGTCGCGCGTGACCTTGGCGGCCTCGTCCGGCCGGCCCTTGGAGTCGCGGTCGACGAGTTCGAGGGTGCGCCCGCCGATGCCGCCGGCCTCGTTGATCTGCCGGAAGGCGAGCTGCACCGCCGCCCGGCCCGACGTGCCGAGGATCGCGACGCGGCCCGACAGGATGGTCGGCATGCCGATCCGGATCGCCTTGGCCTGCGCCCCCGCGATGTGCGGGAACCCGGTGATCGCGGCGCCCGCCGCCAGCCCGCCCAGCACCTGCCGGCGCGATATGGCGCGCGCGCCCGTCCTCGTCGTGTCCATCTGGTTTCCGTCCCTCGTTTTATGAACCCCAATTCTTGCCACCTGGGGTTTTACGGTGGTTCTACTGGCGTGGATTGGTCGTTTGACCGTGATCCTCCGGCAAGGTCGTGGGCGAGTCAACGGAGACCGGCGCGCCGGACGCGGTTCGCCACGCCTCGCGCAGGGCCTGCCCCACGTAGGCGAGGGTGGGGGCGGCGGCCCCGATCGCCCGGCCCATGGTCAGGATGCCGTGCATCTGGTCGCCGAGGTGGAGGGCCGTGACCGGCACCCCCTCGCGCTCCAGCCGCGCCGCGTAGGCCCGGCCCTCGTCGCAGAGCGGGTCGTGGCCGCAGGTGAGCACCAGGGCGGGCGGCAGGCCCGCGAGGCTCCCGGCGCGCGCCGGCGAGGCGCGCCAGTCGCCCCGGGCGGCCGGGTCGGGGGCGTAATGGTCGATGAAGTAGCGCATGGTGGCGGCGGTGATCGGCACATCGCGGGTGACGCGCGCGTAGCTCTCGGTCGCCATGCCGAGATCGACCGCCGGATAGAGCAGGACCTGGAACGCGGTCGCGGGCAGGGTCCCGTCGCGTCCCATCAGGGCGAGCACCGCCGCGAGATTGCCGCCCGCGCTGTCGCCCCCGACCGCCAGACGCGACGGGTCGATCCCGAGCGCCCCGGCCTCGGCCGCCACGAAGGCGAGGGCCGCCACCGCATCCTCGACGGCCGCCGGAAAGGGATGCTCGGGCGCGAGCCGGTACTCCACCGCGACCACGCAGGCCTGCGCGGCGTTGGCGAGCCGCCGGCAGACCCAGTCGTGCGAGGCGAGGTCTCCGAGCATCCAGCCGCCGCCATGCAGGTAGAGGAGGCAGGGCAGGGGCTCCGGCCCGGTGCCGAGGCCGCGGTAGAGCCGCAGGCCCACCGGGCCGCCCGGCCCCGGCGCGGACAGGTCGCGCGCGAGCGCCACCGGATCGAGGGGCGGCTGCAGCGCGGCCCGGCTCGCGCTGTAGGCCTCCCGCGCGGCGGTGGGCGACAGCGCCTCGAAGGGCGGCCGGCCGGATTCCCGGATCGATCGCAGCAGGGCCTGACCATCCGGATGCAGCGCCGGCATCGCACGTCCCTCCCTCTCGACCGTCGGACGACGGTCCTTATCCCCCGGCATCCACGCGCCGGCGGCTCCGTTCGGACGCCCGGAGCGGCCTCCTCGGATGCCGCCCTCAGGTCTTGCTCCGCCGCGCTCTCCCGCGGCGAACCGGCAGCCCCGTCGTCGGACGGGGCACCGGCAGGATCACGCGGCGCGCACGGTGGCCAGGAAGCGGTGGACCTCCGCCGACAGATGCTCGGATTGCCGCGACAGGTCGGAGGAGGAGACCAGCACGTGATGCGCCGCCGTGCCGGTCTCCTCCGATGCGTGCGCGACGCCCGCGATGTTGCTCGTCACCTCCCCGGTGCCGCTGGCGGCCTGCGCGACGTTGCGCACGATCTCCTGCGTCGCCGCCCCCTGCTGCTCGACCGCCGAGGCGATCGAGGTCGCGACCGTGCTGATCTCGTCGATCCGGCCCGTGATCGCGCCGATGGCCGCGACCGCCTGATCGGTCACGGTCTGGATCTCCTTGATCTGACCGGTGATCTCGTCCGTGGCGCGGGCCGTCTGGGTGGCGAGGCCCTTCACCTCGGCCGCCACCACGGCGAAGCCGCGGCCCGCCTCGCCGGCCCGTGCGGCCTCGATCGTGGCATTCAGCGCCAGGAGGTTCGTCTGGCTGGCGATGTCGGCGATCAGACCGACCATGTCGCCGATCTTCGCCGAGGTCTCCTTCAGCACTTGGACGAGATGCACCGTCTGGCCCGCCTCGGCGACCGCGCTGCGCGAGAGCGAGGCGGAGCCCTGCACCTGGCGCGCGATCTCCTGCACGCTGGCGCCGAGTTCCTCCGCGGCGGCGGCCACCGTGCCGACATTGGCGGCGGCCTGTCCGGCGGCGGCGGCGGCGGCGCTGGATCGCGACGCCGTCTGCCCGGCGGTGGCGGTCATCTGCTGGGCGGTGGCCTGCAGCTCGGTCGCCGCCGCCGAGACCTGACCGACGATGCTCCCCACCGTGGCCTCGAAGCTGTCGGCCATCTGGCGCATCCCGGCCTTGCGCTGCTCCTCGGCCGAAGCGCGCGCGAAGGCGGTCTCCTGTTCGAGCTGGCGCGTCCGAACGCTCGCATCCCGCGACGCCTCGACGGCCGCCGCGATCGCCCCGATCTCGTTGGTGTGGGCGAGGAAGGGCACGTCGGCCGTCACATCCCCGGCCGCGAGATCGCGCATGCGCCGGATCAGCCGGTCGAGGGGACGCGTGAGCCGGGCGACGACGAACACGAGGCCGGCCAGTCCGACGAGGAGCGCGATGACGCAGAGCGCGCCCGTCAGCCACAAGGCCTGCCGGTAGGTGCCGGCCGCCTTCTCGGTGGCGTCCTTGCCGCCCTGCACGTTGAGCGTCGCGCCCTGGTTGAGGAAGTTGAGGCTATCGTCGAAGGGCGCCCGCGAGGCCGCGAAGTGTTCCTGCATCAGCGCCTGGTCGCCGGCCTTCGCGGCCGTCACGAGCTTGGCCCGCACGGCGAGGTAATCGGCCCAGCGGCGGCGGAACCCGTCCCAGAGGCGGCGCTCCTCCGGGCTGCTGATCAGGGGTTCGTAGCGGCCGGCCTCGGCCTCGACCTCCGCGAGGCGGCGCTCGAAGGTCTGCTCCAGCTCGTGGACGGGCTCGCGCGCGCTGATGTAGCGCGCGTCCACCAGGCGCAGGCGGGTGACCCTGTACTTGGTCTCGCCGAGTGCGGCGACGCTCGGCATCCAGTTCCCGGAGAGGTCGAGCGCGTTGGCGTTGACCGATCGCAGCTGGACGATGCCCGAGGCGCCCTGCAGCAGGATGGCGAGGGACAGCACGATGACGAGGCCGATCAGGGTGTGCTTGACTTTGAGGCTCATGGCCGAGTTCCTAGCGGACACGAGCAGAGCTTGACGTTGCATGCTTAAAATTCAGTTCCACACTGTGCTGATCGCCTCCGCATCTCCTTGAGTTACCGCGACCTCCGGCCGCCCTGCCGCAGCGACCACTCAGGCAGTCCTGCGACGATGATCTTGGTCTTTCTGGGCGAAATCGGGAGGATGGAGGCATCATCGCGGCTCGGGAACTCCATTCGCCTGCAGCAGTCCGCATCCGATGCGAGCGGAGCCGCCAGTCTTCGCCGTGCACGCGAGGGTCGTTTCGGCGCGAGGACGTGAGCGATGCGGGTCCGTGCCGCGGCGTCGGCGCGAGAACCGCCGGAGCCGCCGCTGCGCGGCCCACGGGACGGGCGCCTGCCACGCGGTCCGGCCATCCGCTTCCGCCCTATCGCAGCGCGAACCCCTCGTAGCCCTTCCGCGCCACCGTCTCGCAATGGGCGCGGTAGCGCGCCATGCCGCCCGCGTAGGGCATGAACACCCGCGGCTTGCCCGGCACGTTGGCGCCCAGGTACCAGGACGAGTTGGCCATCGGCAGCAGGGTGGCGTGCGCCGCCTCGTTGACGTGGGCGACCCAGGATTCGGTGGCCTCGGGCGTCGCCTCGATGCGCTCCAGGCCCTGCTCGCGCAGGTGCGCGATGCAGCGCGTGATCCATTCCACGTGCTGCTCGATGGCGATCGGCATGTTGGTGAGGACCGAGGGACTGCCGGGGCCGGTGATGGTGAACAGGTTCGGGAAGCCCGGGGTCTGGAGGCCCAGATAGGTGCGCGGCCCCGCGGCCCAGGCCTCCCGGAGCGGCCGGCCGCCGCTGCCGCGGATGTCGAGGGCGAGCAGCGGGCCGGTGAGCGCGTCGAAGCCGGTGGCGAAGACGATGACGTCGAGCGGGTAGGTGGCGTCGCGGGTGCGCACGCCCTCGGGCACGATCGCCTCGATCGGCGTCGCCTTCAGGTCGACCAGCCCGACGTTGTCGCGGTTGAAGGTCTCGAAATAGTCCGTGTCGATCGGCGGGCGCTTGGAGGCGAACGGGTGGTCGGTGGGGGTCAGCCTGGCGGCGACCTCCGGGTCCTTCACGATGCTGCGGATCTTGGCGCGGATGAACTCCGAGGCGGTGTCGTTGGCGGCCTTGTCGAGGAGGAGGTCGCGGAAGACGGCGCGGAAGCGCAGGCCTCCCCGCTCCCAGGCCGCCTCGTAGCGGGCGAGGCGCTCCTCCTCGGCCACGTCGAGGGCCGATTGGTCCGAGACGTCGAACGGGTGGCCGTTGGTGGAGGCGCGGGCTTTCTCGCGGATGGCGGCGTAGTTCGCCTTGATCTCGCGCTGGACCTCGGGCCCCATCGGGCCGTTGCGGGCCGGCACGCTGTAATTGGCGGTGCGCTGGAAGACCGTGAGGTGCGCCGCCTGCGCGGCGATCACCGGGGTCGCCTGAATGCCGGTGGAGCCGGTGCCGATCAGGCCGACGCGCTTGCCCGTGAAGTCCACGCCCTCGTGGGGCCAGCGGCCGGTGTGGTACCACGCGCCCGCGAAGGTCTCGAGGCCCGGGATCGCCGGCACGTTCGCGGCCGAGAGGCAGCCCACCGCGGTGATCAGGAAGGCGGCCTCGAACCGCTCGCCCGCCGCCGTGGTCACGGTCCAGCGGTTGCGCGCGTCATCGAACGCCGCCCCGGTCACCCGGGTCTCGAACTGGATGTCGCGGCGAAGGTCGAAGCGGTCCGCCACGTGGTTGAGGTAGCGCAGGATCTCCGAATGCTCGGGGTAGCGCTCGGTCCACTCCCAGTCCTGCTCCAGTTCGGGCGAGAACGAGTAGGAATAGTAGTAGCTCTCGGAATCGCAGCGCGCGCCCGGGTAGCGGTTCCAGTACCACGTGCCCCCGACCCCGTCGGCGGCCTCCAGCACCCGCACCGAGAGGCCGAGCCGGTCGCGCAGCTGATGGAGCTGGTAGAGGCCCGAAAAACCCGCCCCGACGATGATCGCGTCGTAGGCCCGGGCCGGACGGGCGTCGAGGATCGGCTGCTGCGCCTGCGTCTGCGCCATGGCGTCTCGTCTCCCTGCGCGGCCTCGCCCGGGCCTCGGCCCGGCGTGCCGCATCGCGCTGTCGGCGTTCTTCCTTGTGTCCCGCCCGGCGCCGGGGACCCGCGTGCGGACCCGGCATGGGGGAACGACCCGACGCTAACCCGTTGCTCCGGCCGCATCCATATCCGACACTGCGCACAACATGTGACTGGAATTCACAGGTCTCAGCCGTGGATCGCTTCGGGGAGATGCTCGTCTTCGTGCGGGCGGTGGAGGACGGGGGCTTCTCGGCGGCCGGGCGCAGCCTGACCCTGACGCCCTCGGCGGTGAGCAAGCTGATCGGGCGCCTGGAGAACCGGCTCGGCGTGGCGCTCTTCCAGCGCGGGCCGCGCATCCCGGCGCTCACCGCGGAGGGCGAGGCCTTCTACGCCTCGGCGCTGCGGGCGATCGAGGCGGTGGAGGAGGCGGAGGCCTCGGTGTTCGGCGGCAGCGCCGCCAAGGGGACGCTGCGCGTCCGCTCGATGCCGACCTTCGCCACGCACCAGCTCGCCCCGCTGGTGCCGGCCTTCCGCCGCCTGCACCCGGCCCTGCGCCTCGACTTCGTGCTCAGCATGGAGCCGGGCAACCTGCTCGACGGGGGCGTCGACGTGGCGATCCACGTCGGCGAACTCGCCGATTCCTCCCTCGTCGCCCACCGCTTCACCTCGACCCGCTGGATCATCTGCGCGGCGCCCGCCTACCTCGCCGAGCGCGGCATGCCGGCCGGCCCGGCGGATCTCGCCGGGCACGAGTGCCTGAACTTCCCCACCACCGTGCCGTGGAGCACCTGGGGCGTGCGCGGATCCACGGGTGCGCCCGCCCGGCTCAAGCCCGCCGGCAGCGTGGCGGCCAATACCGGGCAGATGCTGCTGGCGATGGCCCGCGCGGGCGCCGGCATCGTGCGGCTCGCCGAGTTTCACATCGTCGCGGACCTGCGGGCGGGCCGGCTGATCGACCTGTTTCCGGACCAGCAGAGCGAGGCCGAGGACCCGATCTACGCCCTCTACGGGCGCCGCCGGCACCTGAGCCAGCGCATCCGGGTCTTCCTCGACTTCCTCGACCGCTCCTTCTCGCAGGGCGCGCCCGCGTGGCGGCGCTCGGCCGAGGAGCGGCGGGCGGGACCGCGCGCCCTCAGCGATCCTCCCCTCAGCGATCCTGCGCCGCCAGGAGCTTGAGGTAGCGGTCGACCTCGGTGTGGTCGGCCTCCTGGCCGAGCCGCGCCAGGGCCTCGCGGGCGAAGCCCACCACCGCGTGCGAGAAGGGGGCCGGCCGCTCCAGCGCGTCGGCGAGGTCCACCGCGATGCCGATGTCCTTCGTCATCAGGGCGAGGCCGAAGCCGGAATCGTAGGTCTCCGGCAGGATGAAGGGCTTGAGCTTGTTCTCGGTGGTGTTGTTGCGCCCGGTCGAGACGTTCAGGATGTCGGTCATCACCGCGGGGTCGAGGCCGAAGGCGGCCCCGACCTGCAGCGCCTCGCAGGTGGCGATGAGCCCGGCGGCCGAGACGTAGTTGTTGAGCGCCTTCATGGCGTGGGCCGAGCCGAGGGGGCCGGTCTCGAAGATCGCGCTCCCCATCGCCTCCAGCAGCGGCCGGATCCGCTCCAGCAGCGGCCCGCCCACCATGATCGAGAGCGTGCCGGCCTCCGCCTTCTTCACCCCGCCCGAGACCGGCGCGTCGGCGAGCGCGAGGCCGGCCTCCGCGAACCGCTCCCCGAGGCGGCGGGTGGAGAGGGGGGCCGACGAGCTCATGTCGATCAGGACCGCGCCCGGCCGCATCGCGCGGATCAGCGGCGCCTCCTGCTCCAGGGCGACGCGCGCCACCGCGGCCCCGTCCGGCAGCATGGTGATCACGGCGTCCGCCTCCGCGGCGGTCTCGGCGGCGGCCGCGCAGGGGGTGCCGCCGGCCTCCGCGAAGGCCGCGAGCGCCCGCTCGGCCGGATCGTGGCCGCGGACCGCGAAGCCCGCCGCGATGAGGCGCCGGCCCATCGGCAGGCCCATCCGGCCGAGGCCGATCAGGCCGATCCGGGCCGGCGGGGCGATCGGGCGTGAATCGGCTGCGGCCACGGGCGTCCTCCCGGATGATCGTCTCTCGCCCCATAGAACGCCCCGCGCGATTGACAGACAAGTGAGGGACGGCCGAGGCTGACCGCCGGACAACGGGGCAGCCCCGAGGGAGGGAACGCGATGGCCGAGAGCGAGCAGTTCGAGAAGGGCCTGGAGGTGCGGCGCGCGGTGCTCGGCGCGGATTACGTCGACGGCAGCCTCGCCCGGGCCGACGAGTTCATGATGGCGTTCCAGCGCATCACCACAGAGTGGTGCTGGGGCTATGCCTGGACCCGCGAGGGCCTCGACCGGCGCACCCGCAGCATGCTGAACCTCGCCATGCTGACGGCGCTGGGCCGGCCGGCCGAACTCAAGCTGCACGTGAAGGGCGCGCTCACGAACGGCGTCACCGTGGAAGAGATCCGGGAGATCCTGCTGCACGCCACCGTCTATTGCGGCATCCCGGCGGGGCTCGACGCCTTCAAGGCCGCCCACGAGGTGCTGAAGGCCGAGGGCGCGGTGACCGGCGAGCCCGCCGGCCCCGCGCGCTGACGGCGGCAGGGGGCCATGGAGACCAGGGCCGTGGAGACCGGGTCCGTGGAGACCTACGAGATCCTGGCCCTGCGCTACGCGGTGCACGACCGCCCGGCGCGGGACAATTTCCTGTTCTGGCCCGAGGGCGACCCGCACGCCTCGATGCCGCTCGACTACTTCGTGTGGGTTTTGCGCAACGCCGCCCGCACGGTGCTGGTCGATACCGGCTTCGGCCCCGAGGCGGCGGCGGAGCGCGGCCGCACCCTGCTGGTCCACCCGGCCGAGGGCCTGCGGGCGCTCGGCGTCGACCCGGAGGCGGTGCGGGACGTGATCATCACGCACCTGCACTACGACCACGCGGGCAACCTCGCGGCCTTCCCGAACGCCACCTTCCATCTCCAGGATTCCGAGATGGCCTTCGCGACCGGGCGCTGCATGTGTCACGCCCGGCTGCGCGGCGCCTTCGCGGTGGAGGACGTGGTGGCGATGGTGCGCCACGTCTACGCGGGCCGCGTGCGCTTCACGGACGGCGACGCCGTGCTGTTTCCCGGCCTCTCGGTGCACCGCGTGCCCGGCCACACGCAGGGCCTGCAATGCGTGCGGGTGGCGACGGGCCGGGGCGCCGTGGTGCTCGCCTCGGACGCCGCGCATTACTACGCCACGATCGAGACCCGGAATCCCTATTCCATCACGGTCGACGTCGCGGCGACGATGGAGAGCTGGAACCGCCTCGCGGCCCTCGCGGACGGGCCGGACCACGTGGTCCCGGGCCATGACCCCCTGGTGATGCGGCGCTATCCCGCGGCGGCGGTGCCGGGCGTCGAGGCCGTGCGGCTCGATCTGGCCCCGCTCGGAGGCTGATCCCGCCCGGGACGAGACGGCTCAGCGCCGACGGCGCGCGTCCCGCCGGAAGACGCCCACGAGTTCGACGTGCGGCGAGTGCCGGAACTGATCGAGGGGCACCACCTCGGCGAGCCGGTAGCCCCCCGCGAGGAGCAGGCCCGCGTCGCGCGCGAAGGTGCCCGCATCGCAGGAGACGCCGACCACCACCGGCACCGTCGCCTCGGCCAGCCGCGCCGCCTGCGCCTCCGCGCCGGCCCGGGGCGGGTCGAACACCACGGCGTCGAAGCGGTCGAGTTCGGGCGCGAGCAGCGGGCGGCGGAAGAGGTCGCGGCGCTCGTGCGTCACCGCCCGCAGGCCGGGCGTCGCCCGGGCCGCCCGGTCGAGGGCCTTGAGCGCCCCGGCGTCGCCCTCGACCGCGTGCACCGCCCGGGTCTCGGCGAGCCGCAGGCTGAAGGCGCCCGCGCCGGAGAAGAGGTCGGCGACGCGCTTGGCCTCGCCGACCGCCGCGGCGACGAGGTCGGCGAGCATCGCCTCGCCGAGCCGCGTCGCCTGCAGGAAGCCGCCGGGCGGCGGCACCAGGGGCGCCCGGCCGGCCGGCACGACGGGCGGGCGGCGCTCCACCAGCACCTCGCCGTGCAGGGACAGGCGCGCGAGATCGAGCTCGCCCGCGAGCGCCACCAGCGCCTGCCGGGCGCGCGCGTCGGCCGGGCCGTGGCCGCGCACGTCCACGTCGAGGCCGCCTTCGGTCGCGGTCACCTGCACGTCGAGGGGCTTGCCCCCGCCGCCCAGCGGTCGGGCGAGCGCCCGGGCGACCTCCGGGGCGCGGTGCAGGGGATTGTCGGTGATCGGGCAATGGTCGATGGCGACCAGCGCGTGGCTGCGCGCCGCCATGAACCCGGCCTCGGGCCGCCCGTCGAGGCGCCGCACGTGAAAGACCGCCCGCCGCCGGCCCGCCCCGTGCGCGTCGCGCAAGGGGGCCACCGGCGCGTCGATGCCGGCGCGGGCGAGCGCCGCGGCGACGAGGCCGTGCTTCCAGGCCGCGTAGGGCTCCGGCGCGAGGTGCTGGACCGCGCAGCCGCCGCAGGTGCCGAAATAGGGGCAGAAGGGCGCGATCCGGTCGGGGGAGGGCACCAGCACCGCGTCGAGCGCGGCGCGCCGCGCGCCGCGGCGCTCCTCCGCCGGCCCCACCCGCACTCGCTCCCCCGGGAGCGCCCCGGGCACGTGCAGGCCGTCCGCCGTCACCCCGTCGCCGCGGGCGCCGAGGCGCCGGATCTCGACGTCGTTGCCGCTCATCGCGCGTCCCCCCGCACGGCGCCGAGCAAGAATTCCTGGTTGCCGTCCCCGCCCTCCACGGGCGAGGGGATCAGCCCCACGGGAGCGAAGCCGAGGTCGAGGCTGAGCGTCCGCACCGCCTCGCACACCTCGGCCCGAACGGCCTCGTCGCGCACGATGCCGCCGCGGCCGACCCGCGCCCGCCCGGCCTCGAATTGCGGCTTGATCAGCGCGACGAAGCGGGCATCGGGCGCCGTGAGGGCGGGCAGCACCGGCAGGACGTGGGCGAGGGAGATGAAACTCACGTCGACCACCGCGAGGGCGGGCGGGACGGGGAAGAGGCCCGGCGAGAGGGCGCGCACGTCGGTGGCCTCGTGCAGGGCGACCCGGGGATCGTCCGCGAGCGTGGGGTGGAGCTGCCCGCGCCCCACATCGACCGCGTGGACCCGCGCCGCGCCCCGGCGCAGCAGCACGTCGGTGAAGCCACCGGTCGAGGCGCCGATGTCGAGGCAGGTCAGCCCCGCGGGATCGAAGCCGAAGGCGTCGAGGGCGGCCGCGAGCTTCAGCCCCCCGCGCGAGACGTAAGGGTGCGGCGGGGCGGCCTCGATCCGGGCGGAGCGGGCGAGGAGGTCGGAGGGGCGGCGCACCGGCGCGCCGTCCGCCCGCACCAGCCCGGCCGCGATCGCCGCCTGCGCCCGCGCGCGGCTCTCGAAGTGGCCCGCCTCCACCAGCAGGCGGTCGGCCCGCAGCCGCTCCCCGTCCGTCATGCCGTCCTTCTCTCGCCCGCCGCCCTCTCGCTCCGTGGCCGGCGCCCTCCCTTAGAGCCGCGTCCGATCGCCTTGCAATCCGACGCGGCGCATGAGCCCGCGTCGTCGACGCGCTCGCGCCGATCCGGCATCCCCTTCGGCGCGGAGCGCGCTAGCTCACGGGAGCCAGGAGAGGAGAGGCGACCGAATGAGGATCCACCTGCTCGCGGGCGCCGCGCTCTGCGCCGCGCTTCCGGCCGCAGCCCAGCAGCCCGCGGCCCAGCCGCCTGCGGAGCCTGCCGGCCTCCAGACCTACGACGCCCCGGTCATCAACGCCAAGGGCGAGCCGATCGGCCGGATCCAGCTCCGCGACGGCGCCAACACCCTGGTGATGCGGGTGCTGATCGGGCCGGGCGGCCTGCCGCCGGGCTGGCACGGGATCCATTTCCACGCGGTGGCCAACTGCTCGGACACCGCGCGCTTCGAGCAATCCAAGGCGCACGTGAACCACGACGGGAGCAAGCACGGCCTGCTCAACCCGGAGGGGCCGGACGAGGGCGACCTGCCCAACGTCTACGCCAACCCGGACGGCTCGGTGAATGCCGAGGTGTCGAGCGAGACGCCGCTCACCGGGGAGGGCGGCCTGAAGGACGCGGACGGCTCGGCCCTGGTGATCCATGCCGGCGAGGACGACCACGCGACCCAGCCGATCGGCAACGCGGGCGCACGCATCGCCTGCGCGGTCATCAAGTGACGTCCTGCGTCACCTCGCGAAGTGACGTCCTGGTCACTTCACGAAGTGACGTCCTGGTCACTTCGCACCGAAGACCTGCACCAGGGCCGGGGTGAGGATCACCACGAACAGCACCGGCAGGAAGAACAGGATCATCGGCACAGTGAGCTTGGGCGGCAGGGCCGCGGCCTTCTTCTCCGCCTCGGTCATGCGCTGGTCGCGGCTCTCCTGCGCCAGCACCCGCAGCGCCTGGCCGATCGGCGTGCCGTAGCGCTCGGCCTGGATCAGGGCGGTGCTCACCGCCTTCACGGTGTCGAGGCCGGTGCGCAGGGCGAGGTTCTCGTAGGCGAGGCGCCGCTCGCTCAGGTAGGAGAGCTCCGCCGTCGTCAGCGCCAGTTCCTCGGCCAGCACGATGCACTGGTTGGCGATCTCGACGCTCACCCGCTTGAACGACTGCTCGATCGACATGCCGGATTCGACGCAGATCAGCAGCAGGTCGAGCGAGTCCGGCCAGTTGCGCTTGATCACGGCCTGGCGCTTGTCGGTCTGGTTCTTGAGAAAGACCTCCGGCATCTTGATGCCGACATAGACCGCCGCCACCACGATCAGGCAGCGGATGCTCAGCGGCTGATTGAGCGCCTTGAACACGAACAGGTAGAAGACCGCGAATAGGAAGAAGCCGATCGGCATCACCAGCCGGAAGAACAGGAACGCCGTCTCGGCCTGCGGGCCGCGGTAGCCCGCCGTCATCAGGCGCCGCTTGGCGTCATCGGTGGCCAGCCAGTTGTCGAGCTTGAAGCGCTCGACCACGCGTTTCATGTAGGCCTTGGGCTGGTGGCGCAGGCTGCCGCGCTGGTTCAGCCGCTCGCGCTCGCGCAGCCGGATGCGGTCGCGCTCCTCGCCGACGTTCTTCATGCGCTTGGCGAGCCGGTCGGGCTCCAGGAAGGGCTGGACCAGCGTGTAGGCGGTCGCCGCCGCGGCGATGCCGGCCAGCGCCGAGGCGAGGAAGCGCGGGTCGTTGAGGTTGTTCAGAAGCGCCAGCATCGGCCGTCTCCGGGGCGGTCCGTTGCGGGGCGCCCCTCTGAAGCGTTGCCGCCGCGGCGGTCACCGGCCCGGCAGCGGGAAGGAAGCGAGAACCCCGAGCCGGAGCGGGCCGGCTCGGGGTTCCGCTCAGATGTCGAAGGTGATCATCCGGCGCATGACGACGATGCCGACGAGCATCCACAGGCCGGACAGGACGAGGGCGATCTGGCCCACTTGCGTGGTCCACAGCAGCGCGATGTAGGCCGGGCTCGACAGCCAGCACAGCACCGCCACCACGAAGGGCAGCGAGGCGATGATCCCCGCCGAGGCGCGCGCCTCCATGCTCATCGCCGAGACCTTCTCGGACATCTTGTGGCGCTCGCGCAGCACCCGCGACAGGTTGCCGAGCGCCTCCGAGAGGTTGCCGCCCGCCTTCGACTGGATGCCGATGACGATGGCGAAGAAGTTGACCTCCGGCACCGGCATCCGCTCGTGCAGCTTGGCGACCGATTCGGGCAGCGAGAGCCCGAGCGCCTGCGCCTCCACGATCAGCCGAAATTCGCTCTTGAGCGGCTCGGGCGCCTCCCGGCCGATGATGCGCAGGCAGTCGCCGATCGGCAGGCCGGAGCGGATGCCGCGCACGATCACGTCCATGGCGTTGGGCAATTCGCGGACGAAGCGCATCACCCGGCGCTTGCGCAGGTAGCCGAGCAGCCATTGCGGCACGCCGAGCCCGGTCGCGAACGCCACCGCCAGCGTGAGGAGGAGGTTGCCGGACAGGATCAGCGCCGCGAGCGCGCAGAGGCCCGCGCCGACCGCGCTGTAGATGATGAACGTCTTCCTGGAGAGCCCGAGGCCGGCCTGCGCGAGGCGCAGTTCGAGGCTGGGACGGGACTTCTTCTCCTTGTCGTCGAGGTCCTTCAGGCTCTTGGCGACCTGTTCGCGTCGGTTCACCGCCTGGATGCGCTCGCCCGCGTTGCGGCGGCCGATCACCGCCTGCTGGCGCTTGGCCGGCCGCGCCTCGCTCGGCAGCAGGGGCACGACGACCGCGTAGGCCACGCACGCCGCCGCCACCGCGCACAGCCCGGCCACCATGAGGGTCTTGGGGTCGCTCACGCCCGTCTCCCGCTGCAGGGCCGCGCCATCACGGCGCCTCCGCCGGCTCGCTGGCCTCGGCCGCGTCGAGGGCGGCGGCGAGCGCCCGCTCCTCGCCGTAGTAGCGGGCCCGGTCCCAGAAGCGCGGGCGCCCGATCCCGGTCGAGCGGTGGCGGCCGATCAGCCGGCCGTTCGCGTCCTCGCCCTGCACCTCGTAGACGAACAGGTCCTGGGTGATGATGACGTCGCCCTCCATCCCCATCACCTCGCTGATGTGGGTGATGCGGCGCGAGCCGTCGCGCAGGCGGGCGGCCTGGACGATCACGTCGATCGAGCCGGCGATCATCTCGCGGATGGTCTTGGAGGGCAGGGAGTAGCCGCCCATCGAGATCATCGACTCGATGCGCGACAGGCACTCGCGGGGCGAGTTGGCGTGGAGCGTGCCCATGGAGCCGTCGTGGCCGGTGTTCATGGCCTGCAGGAGGTCGAACGCCTCCGGGCCGCGCACCTCGCCGACGATGATCCGCTCGGGCCGCATGCGCAGGCAGTTCTTGATCAGGTCGCGCATGGTGATCTGGCCCTGGCCCTCGAGGTTGGGCGGGCGAGTCTCCAGGCGCACCACGTGGGGCTGCTGCAGCTGCAGCTCGGCCGCGTCCTCGCAGGTGATGATGCGCTCGTCGTCCTCGATGTAGCGGGTGAGGCAGTTCAGCAGCGTGGTCTTGCCCGAGCCGGTGCCGCCCGACACCACCACGTTGCAACGCACCCGCCCGATGATCTGCAGGATCCGGGCGCCCTCCGGCGAGATCGAGCCGAAGCGCACCAGCTGGTCGAGGGTGAGCTTGTCCTTGCGGAACTTGCGGATGGTGAGCGCGGGCCCGTCGATGGCGAGCGGGGGGGCGATGACGTTGACGCGCGAGCCGTCCGGCAGGCGCGCGTCGCAGATCGGCGAGGATTCGTCGACCCGGCGACCGACCTGGCTGACGATGCGCTGGCAGATGTTCATCAGCTGCTGGTTGTCGCGGAAGCGGACGCTGGTCAGCTGGATCTTGCCCGAGACCTCGATGTAGGTGCGGTTGGCGCCGTTCACCATCACGTCCGCGATGTCGTCGCGGGCGAGCAGCGGCTCCAGGGGGCCGTAGCCGAGCACGTCGTTGCAGATGTCGTCGAGCAGGTCCTCCTGCTCGGCGATCGACATCACCACGCTCTTGAGGCCGATGATCTCCGTGACGATGTCGCGGATCTCCTCGCGCGCGGCATCCGCCTCCAGGCGCGCGAGCTGCGCGAGGTCGATCGCCTCGATCAGCGCACCGAAGATCATGCTCTTGGTGCGGTAATACTCTTCCGAGCGCCCGGTCTCCACCGCCACCGGCGCCTCGCGCGCGCGGGGCACCTCCCGGTGGGGGACCGTGTCCTGGAACACCGGGGCGGTGGCCTCCGCCTGCGGCGGGGGCGCCGCCGGCCGCGCTGCCGCGACGCTCTGGACGCTCGCTCCGGGTCTCCTGCCGAACATGGGTGCTGCCGGGCCTTCTGCGGTCGTGGGTGGGCCGCGCGTGGCGGTGGACCGCGTCCCGCCACGACCGGCGCGGGATCGCGGCCCGGCCTTGGTCCGGCGCCGCGCTCGCGGCGCGTCCGGATCGCGGCCGGGGAGGGGCCCGAGCGCACCGGCCCGGGGGGCTGCGCTCGGGCGCTCGTCGCTCATCCCTCCCGCCGAACCGGCGAGAGGGATCAGCCGCGGCGTCCCGCGCTCAGGACGCCTTGCGGCGGGTGAGCTTGGCGAGGAGGGGCTCCAGCATGCCGCCCCTCGACCGCTTCACCTCCGTGCGTCCCAGGATTGCGGCCGCGAGGTCGGAGAGGATCTCGTTGATCTTGTTGCCGGCCTGCACCTCGGAGAGCATCTGGCCGTTGTTGGCGGCGGCGCCGAAGAGCTGGGGCTCGAACGGCACGGAGGCGGCGGTGACGTCGAGCGCCTTGCAGAACTCGGCGACCGCGATCTCGGGCCGCTTGGGCATCCCGACCTGGTTGAGCACGAGGCGTGGGGCGCGGTCGTTCGGGCGGGTCTGCCGCAGCAGGTCGAACAGGTTGCGGGCGTTGCGCAGCGAGGCGAGTTCGGGGACCGCCACCACCACGATCTCGTCGGCGCCGATCAGCAGCCGCCGGTTCCAGGCCGTCCAGACGTGCGGCACGTCGAGGACGATGCAGGGCACCGTCGCACGCAGGATGTCGATCACCCCGTCGAAGGCGCTCTCGCCGAAATCGGCGGTGCGGTCGAGGGTGGCGGGGGCCGCGAGCAGGCTGAGGTTGTCGGTGCACTTCGAGAGCAGGCGGTCGACGAAGTTCGCGTCGATGCGCTCGGGAGCGAACACCGCCTCCGCCACGCCCTGCGGCGGGTCCTGGTTGAAGTTCAGTCCCGCCGTGCCGAAGGCGATGTCGAGGTCGGCGATCACCGTGGAGGTCGCGTGGTCGCGGGCCACCGACCAGGCGAGGTTGTGGGCGAGCGTCGAGGCGCCCACGCCGCCCTTGACCCCGACCACCGCGACGGTCCGCCCGACCGGCTCGGCCCCCGGCTCGGCGTAGAGGTCCGACACCGCCGTGATCATCGCCACGGGATCGATCGGGGCGATCAGGTACTCGCTGACGCCGCGGCGAATGAAGTCGCGGTAGAGCAGCACGTCGTTGACGTGCCCGACGACGACGACCTTGGTGCCCGGGTCGCAGACCTCCGCGAGGGCGTCGAGCTGGGAGAGGGGGTTCCCGCGCCCGCCATGCAGTTCGAGCACCAGCACGTTCGGGGTCGGCGCGGTGCGGAACGCCTCCGCGGCGGCGGGCGCGCCGCCCATCTGCACCTTGAGGTGCGCCTTCAGCATGCGGCGGTCCTCCGCCGCGGCCTCGATCACCGCCGCGACGTCCGGCGTCTCGCAGAAGGCCTGGATGGTGATGCGCGGGACCGGGGCGATCACCCGCTCGGCCGTGTCGGTCCTGTCAGGCATGGCTGGCTCGGGAAATCCGGCTCGGGGAAGGGGACACGAGAGAGGGGCGACGGCGCAGGGCGACGCTCGCGCGGGTCACTGGCCGACCTGTTCCTTCACGCTGGCCGTGCCATCCTGCTTCCAAGTGGTTGACGGATCCTTGTTGGTGCGCAGGTCCTGCAGGTCGCGGGTGCGCGTGACGGTGTCGATCCGGCCCTCCTGGCGGCCGCGCACGAGGTCGACCGGATCGGCGACTTGGCTCGCGACGTTCGACTGCATGGCGCAGCCGAGATTCCAGTGCGGCGCGTTGCGGAAATTGACGCCCGGGTCGCTGACGCCGAGATCGTGCGGCCACAGCCCGCAGGCCCCGGCGACCTTGGCCTGCATGCGCTGGAAGCTCATGCGCACGGGCGCGGCCACGGACGGGTTGGCGACCGGGTAGGGGGCGACCACGATCTCGCGCGCCGCGATGCCGCGGGAGACGGCGCGCTCGCGCAGGAGCGAGGCCGTGCGGGCGACCGCGGGACCTGCCACCTGCGAGCCGCGCGGCACCTCCAGCACCAGCACGCCGCGGCCGTAGCGGCGGTATTCCAGCAGGAAGGCGTCCACGTCGTCGGCCTGGCGGGGATCGACGTGGCCGAGCCCGGTGACGAAGACGTCGAGGTTGCGCGGCGTGTCGGCCAGGACGATCGGGTGGCGCCCCTCCACGGTGGTGGGCAGCGTCGAGCCGGTCGTCGAGACCCGGTTCGACACGCAGGCGCCGAGCGTGAGGGACAGCAGGGCCAGGGCGGCGGCGTGGCCGGGCCGGCGGAAAGGGCCGATCATCGCGGGAATCCGTGTACGCGGGAGCAGGGGGGAGCCGGATCAGTCGGTGATGAAGCCGAAGCGGCCGCGATAGGACTTGGAGGCGAGCGGGGCGGCGCCGACCACGCCGTAAAGGCGGTTGAAGCGGCCGAGCAGCACCGCCTGCCCGTCGGTCGCCTCGACGAAGCCGTCGTCCGGCCGCTTGGCCTGCGCGGTCTCCATCGCCTTGGCGATGTAGGGGGTGACCATGATCATCAGCTCGGTCTCGTCGCGCTGGTAGTCGCGCGAGCGGAAGAGGGCGCCGAGGACCGGCAGGTTGATCAGGCCGGGCAGGCCGGTGATCGCCTGGCGGTTCTTCTGCTGGATCAGGCCGGCCGTCATGATCGTGGCGCCGGAGGCGAGTTCCACGGTCGTCTCCGACTTGCGGACGGTGAAGCCCGGGACCGCCGTCGCCTCACGGCCCACCACGTAGGAGAACGAGTTCTGCTGGTCGATCTCGGTGACGTCGGTGCCGACCCGGATCGAGATGCGGTTCTCGCTCAGCACCACCGGCGTGAAGCTCAGGCTGACGCCGTAGGGCTTGAAGACGATGCCGGGCACGCAGTTGGTCGTCGCGCCCACCGCGGAGGCGGTGCAGCTCAGGCCCCCCGGCACCGCGATCTCGCCGCCCGCCGTGAACTTCGCGGCCTCGCCGGAGATCGCCGTCAGGGTCGGCTCGGCCAGGATGCGCGAGACGCCCGCCTGCTCGAACGCCTTGAGCGTCGCCTTGAGGCCGTTGCCCGTGAAGCTGCCATCGGGATTGAGCGCCCCGATCACCCCCGCGATCTCGTTGCCGGCCGGGAAGCGGCCGGCGTTGAGGCCGAGCGGCGCGGCGTTGTTGAAGTTGAGGCCCGACCACGTGCCGCTGACGTTGATGCCGAACTGCTTGAGGATGTTGCGCGACACCTCGACCACGGTGACGCGCAGCATCACCTGATCCTTGCCGCGGATCGTGATGTTGTTGATCACCGCGCCGCGGGTGAGGCCGCCGGCGCCGCCGCCGGCGGCGCCGATGCCCACGAAGGCGTTGGCGATATCGATCGCCTGCTGGGCCTCCGAGGAGGAGTTCACCGTGCCGGTGAGCAGCACCGACTCGCCCGCCGGGCGCACGTCGAAGCGCGCGCCGGGCAGGCTCGAGGCGAGCGTCTGGCGCAGGACGTTCAGGTCGCGCCCCACCGTGACGTCGAGGGCGGCGATCTGCCGGCCCTCCGCATCCATCACGAAGATCGAGGTGGCGCCGTTCTCCACCCCGATGACGAACACCTTGCGGGTGGAGCGCACCACGGCGTTGGCCACCTTGGGGTTGGCGACGAACACCTCCTTGGCGTCCCGCGGCAGGTCGATGACCAGGGAGCGCCCCTGCGTCAGGTCGATGCGGCGCGAGACCTCGGCCTCGTCGGGGCCGACGGCGAGGATCGGGGCCGGGGTCACCGCCGCCCCCGGTCGGGCGCCGACCGGATCGGCGCCGAGGAGGGAGGCCGCCGCCAGAAGGCCGGCGGCGAGACCGGAGAGTAGCGGCCGGGGGGCGGGAGCGAGGGTCATGAACGCGGTTGTCCTGGACGCGGGCGTCTGGAAGGCGGTCGGCATCAGCGGCGGGGTGCCTGGCGGGCGACGCCGTAGCGCACGACCGTGACCGCGGATTCGGTCTGCGGCTCGGCCACCTCGGGCTGGGCGCGTCCGGCATCCGAGAGGCTGCGCAAGGCGAGCGAGAGCTGCCCGACCTTCTGGGCCAGGGTGATCTGCTCGGTCTGGGTGGGGGTGAGTTCGAGGGTGGCGGTGTCGCCCGTGACGACGCGCTCGCCGTTGCGCTCCTGCACCGTCTGGCCCACCGCCAGCACCCGCACGTTCGTCAGGATGGTCTCGGAGACCTGCACGTCCGTGCCGGTGGCGCGGGACGCCTCCTCGTCGCGATAGGTGCGCAGCACGTCCACGCGGTCGTTGGGCAGGATGAAGCCGCCGGCGGTGTTGCTGCCGCGGGCGTCGATCGAGATCGCCACCGCGCGCATGCCGCTGGGCAGGATCGCCGACAGGAAGCCCGACCCGTTGGCGCGGATCAGCTTCTCGCGCCGGATCGGCTCGCCGCCGAGGAAGGGCGCGCGCACGAAGGATCCGACCGTGTCCTCCAGGGCGTTGGGCGCCTGGGCGCGCTGCAGGAAGCCCTCGTTGAGCGCCCCCTTCGGCCAGGCGAGCCAGCGCATGTCCGCGGCCTGGAGCGTCTGGCCCATCGGCAGGTCGGCGGCGGCCACGAGGACGTCCACCGTGTCGGCCGCGACCGGCGCCGCCGGAACGGGCTGGGCCGGCGGCGGCGGGGGCGAACCGCTCATCATGTAGAAGGCCAGGAGGCCGGTGACGCCGGCGACGCCGAACAGCAGGGCGCGGGAGGACTTCATGGACGAACCGGTCCGGGCATGACGGCATCGCGCCGCCGACCCGCCGAGATCACCATGCATTCCTCAAATTAGGGTTAACCGTTTCCTGCCTGCGACTTGGATGGTCTGTCCGATGCCGGGCCGGGCACCGACGACCTGACCGAGGGGATTGATCAAGCCGGCAGGGCCGCGCGCCAGAGAGGGGCCATGGGGCAGATGACGAGCGCCGATGCGGCGAGCGCGATGCCGTAGGGAACGCCCGTGCGCCGGTCGTGGAGGCGCCGTGCCCAGGGCCAGCCGACCGCGAAGCCGGGCAGCGGGTAGGTCCGGGCCTGCATCAGAAGCAGGGTGAGCACCCCGCCCGCCAGCGAGGCGAGCAGGACGTAATCGGCCAGGACCTCGAAGCCGAGCCAGAGGGCCGTGGCGGCGGCGAGCTTGGCGTCGCCTCCGCCGATCCAGCCGAAGGAGAACATCGTGAAGGTGACGAGGAGCGTCAGGGCGCCGGCCGCGCCATGGCTGCCCGCCTCGGCCCAGCCCAGCCCGAGCGTCAGCGCGGCGACCGGGAAGGTGGCGACGAGCGCGAGCGACAGGCGGTTGGGGATCGTCATCGTCAGGAGGTCGCTCGCGGCCGCGTAGGCCATGAGGAACGGGAAGACGACGAGCAGCGCGATGCTGGCCATGACGGGCTCCGGGGCAGGGGCGGCACGGACCGGCCGCTCGCCGGCACCGCCGGGCAGGGGCGCGGAACGCGCGCAGGGGCGGACTGGCCCGGGCCGCCCCGGACCGATCCGACCCCTGGTCAGCGCGATCAGTTCGCCTTGTTGCCGATCTCGCCAGCCACCTTGTTGAACATGTTGCCGATGTTGCCGCCGACGGTCGTGGCCGCGGCGATCAGCGCGACGGCGATCAGGGTGGCGAGGAGCCCGTACTCGATCGCAGTGGCGCCGCTCTCGTCCGAGACGAAGCGCTTCATCAGAGTCTTCATGGAACTCGATCCTCGACTGATTGGCCTCTGTGCAATTCCGCCGACACTCGCTTCGGCGTCGTCCGGAACTGTTGTCAGACTAGGCCGCGCGCGTTGAGGTTGGGTTAAAGCGACTCTCGAACATCGGGCGGCACCAGGGAAAGCAGCGCGTGGTTAACGATCCGCAGCCGCCCGGACGAGGCCGCCATGCTCACCCGCGGCGGGCGGGACGGGAGCGGATTAGGGGTTCCTCAACCATCCTGCCGTCTTGATGGGATCCGACCGTTCCTTCGTCGCCCGGGACCCGAGACGATGCGCCCGCAGCCCCGCCGCCCCCGCCGCCGCACCGTGCGCGGCCTCGCCCTGCTCCTCGCCGTCTGGGCGCCGACGGTCGCGGCCGCGCGCGATGAGGCGGGCACCGCCGGAGCGGTCGTCTCCGTGTCGGTCGACAATGCCAAGATCATCCGCCTGCCCGAGCGGACCGCCACCGTGGTGGTGGGCAACCCGATCATCGCCGACGTCTCGCTGCAGCGGAACGGCATCGTCGTGCTCACCGGCAAGAGCTTCGGCAGCACCAACCTGATCGCTCTCGACGGGTCCGGGACGATGCTCGCCGAATCCTTCATCACCGTGCAGGCGGCGGGCTCCTCGGTGGTGACGGTGCAGCGCGGGCTGGAGCGCGAATCCTATTCCTGCACCCCGGCCTGCCAGCCGGCGGTCCAGCTGGGCGACGCCCAGCGCTACTTCAACGAGGTCAGCGGCCAGGCCGGCCAGCGCAACACCATGGCGCAGCAGCGCTGAGCCGCCCGCCTCGGGCACGGCTCGGCGCCATCCCGGTTCCGCCGGAGGCCTCGCTACGCGATCGGCGCAACCCTTCCGCAAGGCTTTGCACCTAGCCTCGGGCTCAGCGGCGCCGATGGGTCTGCCGCGCGAGTGCCCCGCATGATCCCGCCCTTCGTGCATCGCCTGCCCGCCCTCGCGCTCCGCCGGGCGCGGCGCTTCGGTCCCGCCCGGCGCGGCGCCGTGGCGGTGGAGTTCGGGCTCATCGCGCTTCCCTTCGTGGGGCTGCTCGCGGCCATCACCGAGACGGCGCTCGCCTTCTTCGCCGCGCAGATGCTCGACGCCACCGTCGCGGATGCCGCCCGCCAGATCTATACCGGGCAGTTCCAGAACTCCCTCCAATCCGGCACCTTGACCGCCGAGAAGACGCTGGAAAAATTCCGTGACATCGTCTGCACCAACCGGGTGACGATCTTCGACTGCAGCAAACTGAAGATCGACATCCTGCCGGTGACGGATAACGACAGCTTCACACCGAAGAGCCCGATCGACGCGCAGAAGAAGACGTGGCGGGAGGGCTTCGGCACCAACTACAAGAAGCCCGATCCGAGCCAGATCGTGCTCGTGCAGGCGGCGGTGGAGTTCCCGGTGTTCTTCGGCGCCATGAACCCGATGACCCTCACCAACGGCATGCGGGTGCTGCAGACGACGGTCGCGTTCAGAACGGAGCCCTACCAGTGATCCTCGGGCGGATGAGCCGACCCCGCAGGAGGGGCATGGCGGGCGCGCGGCGGTCGTTCCTCCTCGCCTCCGACGGCGTCGCGGCGGTGGAGTTCGCCATCGTGCTGCCGGTGCTGCTGTGGCTGTATTTCGGGGCGAGCGAACTCGCCCAGTACATCAACAACAGCCGCAAGGTGACGCTCGCGGCCCGCACCATGGCCGATCTCGTGGCGCGCGACACGGGCACCATGACGGCCGGAACCCTGGAGACGATCATCCGGGCGAGCAGGGCGGTGCTGGCGCCCTTCAATCCCTCGACCGCGACCTTCGTGATCAAGACCGTGGGCGTCTACAGCGCGGACGGATCGAAGGCCAAGATCTGCTCCAGCATCGAGAGCAAGGGCACCGACGTCACGCCGCTCTACCGTTCGCCCTCCCCGTCGCAGACCGTGCCGAAGGTGCCGGACGCCTACAAGGCCGACGGCGCCCGCTACATCGTCGTCGAGATGGAGATGACCTACACCAAGATGCTGGGGCCGTTCTTCGCCCCGGTGCCCCTCAACGCCCTTCACGAGCGGATCACCTGGCCGGTCCGCGGCGGCACGGCCGTCAACAGCAGCACCGGCAGCCCCGAGATCGTGCTCCCGGGCGGCAGCGCCTGCTCCAAGAACTTCTGAGATCGCACCCCGCGAGATCGGCCCCGTCCGCGTTCCGCTTCCTCGATGCCGCATCGTGCCCGCGGCCGAACCGTGGGAACCTCGGCACACGGCGGGGCAGAGACCGCGAGCCGAGCCAGGAGGAGGTCCCTTGCTGCTCTACGAGCACCCCCTCTCGTCCTACGCGCAGAAGGTCAAGATCGCCCTGCGCGAGAAGGGCGTCGCCTTCACGCCCGAGGTGCCGGAGACCTTCGGGACCGGCCGCGGCGACGGGCCCTTCGCGGCCGCCAATCCGCGCACCGAGGTCCCGGTCCTCGTCGACGGCGACGTGGCGATCTTCGACTCCACGGTGATCGTGGACTACGTCGAGGAGCGCTGGCCCGAGCCGCCGCTCCTGCCGCGCGACCCCGCCGCCCGCGCCTTCGCGCGCCTGACCGAGGAGGTCTGCGACACGCAGTACGAGGCGGTGAACTGGGGTTTCGGCGAGGTGCTCTGGTTCCGCCGCGCGACCGGGGCGCTGACCGATCACCTGCGGGCGCAGGCGGCGGCGCAGACGCAGGCCCTGCAGGCGTGGCTCGCCGACAGGCTCGGCACCGCGGCGTGGTTCGGCGGCGACCGCTTCGGCCGGGCGGACGCGGCGGTCGCCCCGATGCTCAACCGCTCGGTGCATTACGGCCTGGGACCGACCGCGGACGGCGCGCTCGCCCGCTGGCACGCACGGGTGCGCGAGCGGCCCTCCGTGGCCGCGACCTTCGCCGAGTTCGACGCGGCGGCGGCCCGCATGGCCGAGTCCGCCGACCTCTACACCACGGGCGGACGCCGCCGGGAATATCGCGACCACCGGCTGGAATGGATGATCAAGTCCGGGGGCGTCGCGGTGGTGCTGGCTGGCCTGCGCGACGACACCATCCGCTTCCCCTGGCCTGAGGCCTCGCGCGGCGGGTCGGATTGACCGCGCGAGAGGCCGGGAAGACCTGGACCGGGAAGACCTGGACCGGGAATACTTGAGCCGGAAAGACCTGGGCCGTGAGGACCTGGGCCGTGAGGACCTGGGCCGTGACGCGGGACCCCGGCGCTGCAGGATGGCGCGGCGGCGGCGGAGGGCACGGCGCAAAAGGGGTACGCCTTTCGCATCCGGCGCGCGATCCGGTGGATTCGCCCGCGTCGCGGCGCCATTGCGCCTCGTGGCCGCAGCGGCAGATGCGCGGAGACGGGTCTGCGGAGGCCCGTCCATCGCACTCCTGTACGATGGACGGCCCGTCCGGCGCCTTGCTCCGGACATGATCCGCACGTTCGCGTGAGGACGGCGCGTGCCCGCCGAGAGAACGCCTCACGACACGCGTGGAGCGCGCCTTCTATTGGCATAAAGCTTACGGTTAATACATCCTTAACCGAATTGAACTGATATATTTCAGCTAAATATTGAGCAAAACAGACAGGATTCTGCGTGCAGTCAGGCCGATCGTCATGACGGACACCCACCCTGATCGAGTGCGGGCTGTGTCACAGTCTTGAGTCCGTCATACCGCCGCCGGAGCAATGTCGATCTAGTCGTCGGAATACATTCCAAGATCATTCCCCCGGCGATGTGCACAGCCCTGATCCTCTGTTGCTTGACAAACACGGTCACAGGCACAATCCTTGCCAGCAATGAGAACAGTCCTGGGGGACTTTCGCCCGCGGCTTGGCAAGCCGATGTCTTGCACCCTCGAACTCGCGAGGGTGAATCGGGCGGATAGGATCAGCTCGACTTGAGGGCAATCATTTCGGTGGTGGGCGTTGTCGGCGCCCTCGACCGTTCGGCCTGCGCCGACGGCGGACCACCGGCACGACGACAACAAATGTCCTCGCACAGGGAGTTGGGTGAATGTCGAGTGTGATCGAACCCCAGTTCGGGTTGAATGCGGCCGGTGCTGCGAATCCGGGGATGCGGATCCGGTTCAGACCCGCGGCGCTTCCGCGCGTCGCCACCATCCTGATCGGGCCGAGCGGCCTGTACCAAGACGGACTGGTCAGCATCCTCGAAGAGAACGGCTATCTCGCGGTGGACACGCTCGGCAGCGTCGAGGAGTTCGATCCGGATTCGCAGCCGGAACTCATCCTGCTGACGGAGTTCGCGTGGAGCGAGGAGATGCGGGAGGCGATCCCGTTCCTGCGGCGCATGGCGCCGAAGGCGCGCATCGCGATCCTGGCGGAGCCGTCGGACGGGACGATGCTGCGCTCGGTGCTCGATCTGGGCGTGCAGGCCTGTCTCGGCTACCTCACCCAGCCGGAGGCGCTGATCAAGTCGCTGAACGTGATCATGAGCGGCAACATCGTGATGCCGATGGAGGTGGTGCCGTATCTCGGCCGGGCCGTGCCGCGGGCGCCCGCACCCCGTCTCCTGCCGCCGCCCACCGCCGCGGCGCCGGCGCCCGGCACCAGCGAGACGCTGACCGGACGGGAGGTCGAGATCCTGTCCTGCCTCGCCGGCGGCCTGTCGAACAAGCTGATCGCCCGCCGCCTCGCCATCGCGGAGGCCACGGTCAAGATCCACGTCAAGAGCATCCTGCGCAAGACCGGGCTGCAGAACCGCACCCAGGCGGCGATCTGGACGCACCAGCACGGCATCACGCCGGCGGTTCCCTGTGCGGCGCGGGAGTGATCTCCCCGCATCGCAGCCCCCGCAAGCCCCCACCGTAAGGGCGGACCTTGGACCGGACGAGCGGCGTCCGACCAAGGCCCGCCCTTTCTGCTGTCCGGACGGACGCGCCGTGCTGCCGGCCCCGCCTATGCCGTGGGCTTGACCGCGCTCCGACCGACCCGTCCCGGCCCTCCGCGGCCTTGAGGAGCGGACGCTCCCGACGCCGGACGCCCGCCCGCCGGCAGGCCTCGGACCGGCTCTCGCGGGACAGGCCCGGCTCCCGACGGACTTCGCCTCACCCGACAGGCCGAGCACCACGTGTCCCGCCTGAAGAGTCGGGCAGGAGCGGGTTCGGAGCCGTGCCTCCCACCGCAACGGCGGCGCGACGATCACGCATCCCCGCAATCGGGATGCCGCTACGGGCGGCGGATGGCGATCGCCACGACGGACCCGACCGGATCCGCGCGGCTGACGGGATGGCGATTCTGCAGGACAGGCGGTGGACGGCTGGCCGAGGGTGCGAGCGCGCCGCAGGCGGAAGTCGCGCCAAGGCCGGCCTCGGTCGGACCGAGGCCGGCGGGACGACTCGCCGGGTCAAGCGGCGCGCGGCCTCAGCGGGCGCCCTTGGCTCCCAGGACCGCCGGGACGGTGGCGAGCAGGATGTAGAGGTCGAGCCAGAGCGACCAGTTGCGGATGTAGTAGGTGTCCTGGCTCTCCTGGACGGCGAGGTCGCCGTCGCTGCGGGCCGAGACCTGCCACAGCCCGGTGAGCCCCGGCGGCACGCTGGTGCGCAGGCGCCGGAAGGCGGGGCCGAAGCTGTCGAGGTGGTAGGACGGGAAGGGGCGCGGGCCCACGAGGCTCATGTCGCCGCGCAGGACGTTCCAGAGCTGGGGCAGCTCGTCCAGGCTGCTGCGCCGGATGAAGTGGCCGACCCGGGGCAGGATGCGCGGATCCTGCGCGAGCTTGAAGTAGCGCTGCCACTCGGCGCGCGCCTCAGGGCTGGCGTCGAGGTGGTCGCGCAGCTTCTGCTCGGAGTCGCGGTACATCGTGCGCAGCTTGAGCACGCGGATCGGGCGCCCGTTCCGGCCGACCCGGACCTGTGCGTAGAACGGGCTGCCCGGATCGGCGAGCCAGATCAGCCCGGCGAGCAGCAGGATCAGCGGCGCGACGAGGATGAGGCCGAGGCCCGCCACCGTGCCGTCGAGCACCCGCTTCAGCATCAGGTTGCGCCGCCGGTAGAGTTCGCGCCGGATCTCGATCCCGACCGCGCCGCCGAGTGGGCGCACCTGCAGCCACATGGCCTGGAGGTCCTGGATCTGCTGGGCGAGCACGATGCGCATGTCGGGCAGGGTGCCGACCCGCAGCCCGTCGTGCCGCACGAGGTCGGCGCAGGAGGAGAAGACCGCCACCTCCGCGGCGGACAGGCCGTCGAGCGAGTCGAGCACCGGCAGCCGCTCGGTGCGCAACCCCGGCTCCTGCGAGCGGTCGAGGACGAAGCCGATCGGCCTGAGCCCCAGTTCGGGCTGGGCCAGGAGCGCGTCCGCGAGGGCGCGCCCGGCAGGATCCGCCCCGACGATCACGGTCGGCGCCCCCCAGGCGCCGGCCCGGATCAGGATCCGCTGCGCCGCCCATTCGCCGTAGAAGCCGAGGACGAGCAGGAGCGCGGTGACGAGCCCGACCGTGCCGACGAGGCCGGCCGTGACGGCTCCGCCCACCAGCAGGCAGCCGGCGGCGTAGAGCGCGAGGCCCAGCGCCCGCAGCCGCAGCCGCTCGGGGGGGCTCGGCCCGTCGCCCGCGTAGAGGCCGAGCGCCGCGAAGGCCGCGAGCACGGAGACGACCGGGAACGGCAGCGGCCCGGTCAGGAGCGCGCCCGGCGTCGCCGGCAGGCCGCGGAGCGCGAGGGTGGCGAGGCACCCGGCCGCGAGCGCGGCCGCGAGGTCGCCGAGCATCAGCGTCGCGACGACGAATCCCTGCCGCAGGCGGCGCGCCGGGAACCGATCGGCGCGGGAGCGCGGCCCGATGGTCGCGACGGAGGGAATCACCGTGTTGCCGTTCGACATGGACCCACCCTCGCGTGAGCGTCGGGCGGCCACGCCCGACCAAGGAATGCCTGCCGGCGGCACGGCCTCGCGGCCGCGCCGCATCGGCTCAGCCGCTGTCGGCCACGCGGCGCGCCGGCCCCGGCGCGCCGTGGCGCGCGAGGAGCTGGCCGGCCGCCAGGACGAGGAAGTGCGGCACGATCCGCGCGTAGCGCCCGACGAGGCGCCGCGGCTCGGTGCAGAGGCGGTAGAACCATTCGAGGCCCGAGCGCTGCATCCAGCGGGGCGCCTGCTGCTTCGTCCCGGCCAGGAAGTCGAAGGCCGCTCCGACCCCCACCATCACGGGCGCCTCGATGCGCCCGCGATGGGCCGACATCCAGCGCTCCTGCTTGGGCGTGCTCAGGCCCACCCAGACGATGTCGGGCTTCGCGGCGTTGATCTCGGCCACGATCGCCGCGTCCTCCTCCGGGGTCAGGGGCCGGAACGGCGGGCAGTACACGCCCACCACGTCGAGGCCCGGATGTTCGGCGCAGAGCCGCTCCCGGAGCTGCTCGGCCACCCCGGGCGCGCCGCCGTAGTAGAAGTGGCGCAGGCGCCGCTCCGGCGAGCGGCGCGTCACCTCGCGCATCAGGTCCGGCCCGTAGACCCGCCCGATCGGGCCGTAGCCGAGCAGGCGCGACATCCAGACGAGCGGCATCCCGTCCGGGGTGACGAGATCCGCCGCGGCGTGGATCCGGCGCAGGTCGTGATCCTTGCGGCACTCGATCACGCCGTGCGCCCCGGTGATGCAGATGTAGTGGGGGCGGCGCGTCCCCACGAAGGCCTCGACGGCCGCGACCGCGTCGCTGAGCGTGATGACGCTGACGCCGACGCCGAGCACCGGCGCCCGCTCCTGCTCCCACGGGCGAGGCGCCTCGCCCGCGGCGGCTCTCACGGCGGTTCCCATCACGCGCTCTTCTGCGGCGCGGCGTGGCGCAGGGGGCGCACCGGAGCGGCGCTGCGGGCGAGCTGCGCCTCGAAATACGCGATGGTGCGGGTGAGGCCGGTATCGAGATCGACCCGCGGCGACCAGTGCAGCAGGTCGCGGGCGCGCGAGATGTCGGGGCAGCGCCGCCGCGGATCGTCCTGCGGCAGCGGGTGCAGCGTGATCGTGGAGCGCGAGTTGCACAGCGCGACGATGCGTTCGGCCAGCGCCAGGACCGTGGTCTCGACCGGGTTGCCGAGGTTGACCGCGCCGATCGGGCCGCCGTCGACGGCCATCAGGCGCATCAGCCCCTCGACGAGGTCCTCGACGTAGCAGAAGGAGCGGGTCTGCGAGCCGTCGCCGTAGATGGTGATCGGCTGGTTGGTCAGCGCCTGGATGATGAAGTTCGAGACGACGCGCCCGTCCTGCGGGTGCATGTGCGGGCCGTAGGTGTTGAAGATCCGCGCCACCCGCACCGACATCCGGTGCTGGCGCTCGTAATCGTAGAAAAGGGTCTCGGCGCAGCGCTTGCCCTCGTCGTAGCAGGCGCGCGGCCCGGCGATGTTGACGTGGCCGCAATAGCCCTCCGCCTGCGGGTGGACGTCGGGATCGCCGTAGACCTCGCTCGTCGAGGCCTGGAGGATCCGCACGCGCAGCCGCTTGGCGAGGCCGAGCATGTTGATGGCGCCCATCACGCTGGTCTTGGTCGTCTGGACCGGATCGCGCTGGTAGTGGATCGGCGAGGCCGGGCAGGCGAGGTTGTAGATCTCGTCCACCTCGACGTAGAGCGGGAAGGTCACGTCGTGGCGCAGGAGCTCGAACGACGGGTCGGCGAGCAGGCTCTCACAATTGGCGCGGGTGCCCGTGAAGAAGTTGTCGACGCACAGGACCTCGTTGCCCTGCCGCAGCAGCCTCTCGCACAGGTGCGAGCCGATGAAGCCGGCACCGCCGGTCACGAGAATGCGCTTCATGTCCACGATCTCCGCTGCCGGAAACGATGCTGTGGTGGCCCACCGGGGCCGGGCGGAAGTCCCGGCCCGAGGCCGGACAACAGCCACCCCACGGTTCAGGCCTCCGTCACAGACCGAGAATGACGTTGCACTGCACCGCCGGACAACTGGCGCATCGGGTGGAGCGACAATCCGAAAGAAATGCCCCGGAGGTCATCCTATCGGGACGAGTCAAGATCTTGGCCTCATCCGCGGGCGTCGGCGCTGACCGGCCGAGCCACGGTCCGGGAGCGTACACAGATCTTCGCGCGCTCGCGGCCGGAGGGGCCGGGAGGGCCGGACGATCCGTCCGGAGCACCCGACTAGTCCGAAGGGGCAGGGCGGCTCGTCCGAAGGGCGCTGCCGTCCCGCCGCGGGGCGCGGCTAGGATTCCAGCCATCCGAGGGATCCCGATCGGGCCTCCCCGCCGTCGACCGCGAGCGATCGTCCCATGGCCCTCCTCCCGCCTCCTACCTCCCGCCGCGCGCGTCCGGTGCTGGTGCTGGCCGCACTCCTCGCGCTCACCGGCCGCCCCAGCGCCCAGGAGGCGGGCTACCGCCTCGCGCCGGGCGACCGGGTCGCCCTTTCGGTCTACGGCCAGACGGAACTGTCGGGCGAGTTCACGGTCGGCAGCGATGGCGCCCTCTTCCTGCCGCTGATCGGCGAGGTCCCGGTCTCGGGCTCCACGCTGCCGGAGGCGCAGAAGCAGGTGGTCGCCCGGCTCTCCGAGGGCTACCTGCAGCAGCCGGTGGTGAGCCTGCGCGTCACCGAGATGCGGCCGATCTTCGTCCTCGGCGACGTGCGCAACCCGGGCAGCTACGGCTTCCGGCCCGGCCTGACGGTGCTGAGCGGCGTGGCGCTGGCGGGCGGCTACGCCAGGCCGGAGACGCAGCAGATCGCGCAGCAGACCGACTTCCTGCAGGCGGACGAGCGCGTCCGGGTGCTCGAAGCCAACCGGCGGCTCTACCGCATCCGGCGCGCACGGCTCGACGCGCAGCGGCGCAACGACGACAACTTCACCCCGCCCGCCGACCTCGGCGCCGATGCCGGCACCGAGGCGCTCGTCGCGGAGGAGCGCCAGATCCTCACCGCGCAGCGCGGCGCCCTGCTCCAGTCCGTCCAGCTGCTCCAGGCGCAGAAGCCCCGCATCGAAGCCGAGATGGTCGGCGTGCAGGCCCAGCGCACCGCCGAGGAGACGCAGCTGCGCCTGATCCAGGCCCACATGGAGGATTACGAGAAGCTGATGGCGAGCGGGCTCGCCCGGCGCTACCAGGGCATCGAGTTCCAGCGCGAGGAGGCCCGCAACAAGGGCTCGATCGCCCGCCTGACCTCCGATCTCGCGCGGCTCGACCTCTCCCTCGGCGACCTCGCCCTGCGGCTGCAGGAGATGAAGGACGCCTACCAGCGCCGCATCCTGACGGAGCTGCAGGACACGACCACGCGGCTGACCGAGACGGAGACGCAGCTGACGAGCGCCCGCGAGATCCGGGCGGCGCGGCTGCAGGCCAGCGGCATCGTGGTCTCCAAGGCGGGCGAACCGGCCCGCCGGGTCTTCGTCACCCGCGTCCAAGACGGCCGCAGCGAGATCATCGAGGCCGACGAGCGCACTGCCCTTCTGCCGGGCGACATCGTCGACGTGCGCCGCGACCCCGAGGAGAAGTCCGTGCGGACCAGCACGGCCGCGGCGGGCCGCGAGCTCCGCTGAGCGAAACGGGCCGGCCGACGCCCCAAGTACCACCGAATTACCACCAAATCTCGGTTTCCACCCGGCCGGCAATCCATAAGCATATCCGCACACCAGGACCGAATATCGTATCGATCTTCGGGCAGGAGGACAGCATGACGGAGATCAGGCCGCTCATCATGTGCGGAGGCAACGGGACGCGGCTGTGGCCGGTGTCGCGCGCCGCGCTCCCCAAGCAGTTCGCGAGCCTCATGGGCGAGCGATCGACCTTCCAGCAGACGATCCTGCGGGCGGCCCGCCTCGGCACCACGCAGCGCCCCCTGATCGTCACCAACGCGCTCCACCGCTACCTCGTCGAGGAGCAGCTCGCGGAGCTCGGCATCAAGGCCGACGTGCTGGTCGAGCCCGACCGGCGCGATTCGGGCCCGGCGATCCTGGCGGGTGCCCGCGAGATCGCCCGGGAGGACCCCGACACCCTCGTGCTGGTGCTCGCCTCCGACCACGTGATCCAGGACGAGGTCGCGTTCCGGGACGCGGTGGCGGCCGGCCTCGCGCCCGCCCTGTCGGACCACCTCGTGACCTTCGGGGTGACCCCGACCCATCCGGCCACCGCCTACGGCTACATCCAGCCCGGAGCGGCCCTGGACGAGGGGGCCTGGGCGGTCACGCGCTTCGCCGAGAAGCCGGACGCGATGCGGGCGGCCGGCTACGTCCTCGACGGCTACCTGTGGAACGCCGGCATCTTCCTCTTCCGGGCCGGCGCGCTCATCGCCGAGTACGAGCGCCACGATCCGGAGACGGTCGCGGCGGTGGACGGCGCGGTGACGCAGGCCCAGCGCGACCTCGACGTGGTCTGCCTGGAGCCCGGCGCCTTCGCGCGGGCGCGGCGCCAGTCGATCGACTACGCGGTCTTCGAGCACACCGCGCGGGCGGCCGTGGTGCCGATGGCCTGCGGCTGGTCCGATGTCGGCAGCTGGGACGCGCTCTGGAGCCTGGGGGCGGGCGACACCGACGGCAACGTGGTGCACGGCGAGGTCGTGATGCGCGACGCCCGCGGCTGCTACGTGGCAAGCGACGGCCCGCTCACCTCCGTGCTCGGCCTGTCCGACATCGTGGTGGTGGCGAGCACCGACTCGATCCTCGTCGCCGACCGGCGCCGGGCCGGCGAGGTCAAGGAGATCGTCGCCAGCCTCCAGAGCCAGGGCCGGCCGCAGGCCGACGCCCATCCGCGCGTCCACCGCCCCTGGGGCTGGTACGAGGTGATCGACGCCGGGACGGGCTTCCAGGTCAAGCGGATCGTCGTGCGGCCGAGCGGCCGGCTGTCGCTCCAGAAGCACCGCCACCGGGCGGAGCACTGGGTGGTGGTGACCGGGCACGCGCGCGTGACGATCGGGGACGACATCCACGAGCTCGGGCCGAACCAGCACGCCCACATCCCGCTCGGGGCGGTCCACCGCCTGGAGAATTTCGGCAACACCCCGGTCGAGATCATCGAGGTGCAGCACGGCGACTACCTCGGCGAGGACGACATCGTCCGCATCGAGGACATCTACGCCCGCGTCTGAGCCCCGGGCCTCGTCCGCCGGGGTGGCACTGCCCGGCGCAGTGCCACCCCGGCTCCCGGCGCGCCCGGCGACGGCGGCCGTCCGCGCGCCCCTGAGGAGACCCCCATGACCCGCGTCCTCTCCGCCATCGTGGTGCCGCCCCACCTCTCGGTCAGCGGAGGGGCGCGGGCCGGCATGGCGCTGAGCGCCGCCCTGTCGGCGCATTGCACGATGACGGTGGCCAACATGATGGGCGGCGCCGCCCCGCCGGGCTGCCGCTGGCTCCCGGTGCGCACCGGGCTGCCCCCGGGGCTGCCCTGGTCGCGCCTCTCCCAGCGCCACCGCACGCCGTTCTACCGCTCGGACATCCCGCGGGCGATCCGGCCGGGAGCCTACGACCTCGTCCACCTCCACAACCCGATGCCGGGGCTTGAGATGGGGCGGATCGCGCGGGCCTGCCGCGCCGCCGGCATCCCGTACGTGATCTCGACGCACGGCTTCAACGAGGTCGCGCGCGGCACGGAGATCTACGGCTTCGGGGCGCTGCGGCGGGCCGCGTGGCGGCACCTCGTCCAGGCGCCGGTCGCCGACGCGGTGCGGGGCGCCGACGCGATCATGGCCCTGTCGCCGGCGGATTTCGAGATCGTCCGGGGCATGGGCTTCCGGGGCGAGACGATCGACGTCGTGCCCAACGGGGTCGACGCGCCGCCCCCCGCCTCGCCCGAGGCGGACCGCGCGGTCTGGGAGAGGTTCGGGCTCGGCGCGCCCGGGCCGGACGCGCCGATCACCTGCATGTTCCTGGCCAACCACACGCCCAACAAGGGCCTGCCGGTGCTGCTGCGCGCCTTCCTCGGGCTCGCGCGGCCCTTCACCCTGGTGGTGGGCGGCGAGACGCGGCCGGAGATCGACTATGCCGGGGCGGTCGCGGAGGCCGGGCCCGGCCAGCGGATCGTGGTGACCGGGCGGCTGTCCGACGCGGAGGTCGGCGCCCTGATGCGGCGCTCCGACCTGTTCGTCTTCCCGACGCTGGCGGACACGCTGCCGCTGGTGGTGTTCGAGGCGATGGCGCACGGGCGGCCCGTGCTGGCCTCCGCGGTCGGCGGCATCCCGCACCAGATCGACGCGAGCTGCGGCCGGCTGGTGCCGGCGGGCGATCCGGAGGCCCTGCGGGAGGCGGTGGCGGACCTCGCCGCCGACCCCGCGGCACTGCGCCGGATGGGCGAGCGCGCCCGCGCGCGCGTCGCGGCCGAGTTTTCCTGGGCGGGCGCCGCCGAGACGGCGTTCGGCGTCTACGGGCGCGTGCTGGCGGCGCGGGCGGAGCGCGCCCGCGACGGGGCGGCCGGTCGCGCCCGCCTCGCCGTCGACGGGCAGACGGCCGGGCGCATCCCCGGATGACCGGCGGCCTCCCCCGGGCCGCAGGCCCGCAGGCCCCGAGCGGGCCGCCGGCCCGCCAGCGGGCAGAATCGCGAACGGCGCTGCGGCGCATGCCCGGTGAGGAGCTGATGTTGGCCTGGTCTCTCCCCCTGCAGGCGCCCGATGTGCGGAACCGGCTGCTGATGGCGCTGCCCGTCGAGAGCTTCGAGCGGATGCGATCCCTCTTCGAGCTGGTGGACCTCGAAGTGGGCAAGCGGATCGTCACGGCCAACGAGCCGATCAGCCACGTCTACTTCCCGGAGAGCGGGCTGATCTCGGTCATCCTCAACGTGGGCGGACGCGGCGTGCTCGACACGCTCGTGGTCGGACGGGAGGGGATGGTGTGCACCGCGCTGGTGCTCGGGGTCGAGAGCACGCCGCACGACGTGCGGGTGCGCGCGCCGGGCAGCGCGCTCCGCATCGGGGCGGGGGCGCTGCACCACCTGCTCGGCCAGAGCCCCCTCCTGCACGAGATCCTGATGCGCTACGTCCAGGTGACGATGATCTGGACGGGCCAGGCCGCCCTGGCGCTGCGCCGCAACAAGCTCGAGGAGCGCTTGGCGCTCTGGCTGCTCCAGGCGACCGACCGGCTGGACGAGAACGAACTGGCGATGACCCACGAGACGCTGGCGCTGATCCTCGGCACGCACCGGCCCGGCATCACGGCGGCCCTGCGCAACTTGGAGCGCGAGGACGCCATCGCCACGAGCCGCGGGCGGATCACGCTGATCGACCGGGCCAAGATCGTGGCGGCGGCGGGCGAGAGCTACGGCACCGCCGAGGCCGAGTACCGCCGGCTGATCGGCCCCTTCGCCTGAACCCGGCTGCCGGCCCGCGGTGCACGACGGTTGAACACGGCCATGCCGTCGTGCGGCGACCGTCACGCCCGGATCGCGGATGGTCCAGGAGAATCGGTCGCGCGGCAGCGTCGCGGCGATGCGCTCGAGGCTCGGCCTGGCGCGCCGGCCGGTGATGACGGCGCTCCGTCCATCGAGCGCGGCTCCCGCGGACGCCGTGCAAACCACACCCCCTCGCCGAACGAAGCGCGGGGAACCCTTCTCCCGTGCGGGAGAAGGGCATGGGGATCGAAGATCCCGCACGGGATCAGAGATCCCGCATGAGGGTCCCGGGAGGGTGCCGCAGTGAAACTGAAACGGTGGTGAGGGGAGCGGAACGGGTCAGGACCAGCAAACAGCCTCAGTGCTGGTCGCGGCAGCGTTCCGGGTCCTTGCGGCACCCTCCCGGAACCCTCACGCGCGATCTTCGATCGCCTACCCCTCTCCCGCACGGGAGAGGGGATCCCGCGCTCGTCCGGGCGAGAGGCGTCTCAGTGCCGCGACGCCGCGCCGGCCATGATCTCGCGGATGGCCTGCCCGTAGACGCTCGCGAGGCCGAACTGGATGCGGTAGCCCTCGCGCTTCAGCTTGTCGGCCGAGAACTGCATCTGTCCGAACGAGTACCGCACCGGAAGGACGCCGAGCCGCATCGCGTTCGTGAGACGATCCACGACGCCCGGCGCCGGCCGCATCTGGAACGCGCCCTGCGAGGTGCTCGCGTAGAGCTTCCGGAAGATCATCTCGTAGGAGCTGTCCGGGAACTCGTCCTCGGCGATGTTGTAGACCGCCACCTCGCCCGGCGCCCCGCTGCCGCTCAGCCCGCGCTCCATCAGCCAGACGAGGGCGTGAGCGACGTCCCTGATGCCGATGTGGTGGGCGTGGCGGCGGGCGATCAGCGATTTGCGGAGCGTGCCGAGCTGCCCCAGCCTGACGATGTCCTCGACGTCGATGACGACGGTCGGGCGGGCGATGACGTAGCGGACCGACCGCGCCTCGCCGCGCAAGGCGGCCTCCCCGAGCAGCTTGGTGCGGCCGTAGGTGCGCAGGAACTCGGGCGCGATGTATTCCGGCCTGACGTCCTTGTGGGCGGTCAGCGTCGGGCTGTCCTCCGTCACGAGGCGCGACACGCTGCTCCCGTACACGGAGACGGTGCTGGTGTGGCAGAACACCTTGACGCCCGCCCGCTCGCTCGCCTCGGCCAGCGCCCGCGTGGCCTCGACGTTCACCCGCTGCATCCGGGACGTGTCGGCGATCTCGGCGGCGAGGTGGATCACCGCCGCGCAGCCCGCCACCTCCTCGTCGAGATCGAGCGATTGCATGAAGTCCTTGGTGCGCCACTCGACGCCCTCGGGCGCCCCCTCGGGATCGCGGTTCCGGGAGGTGAGCGCGCGGACCCGGTAGCCCCGCTGCACGAGTTCCTCGACCACGAATCGGCCGATCTTGCCGGAGGCTCCGGTCACCAGGACCGGTCCCGGCGCGGCCTCGCCAACGCGTTCAGACATGAGCCACCTCGCGGGCCGGAAGGTCGTGGCGGCCGGCCGGAGCGGCGGCGCGATGCCGCTCCTTCAAGGTATCGGCCGTCCTGATCGCCAGCGCGACGATCATCTGCGTCGGGTTCGCGTGACCGGCGGTCGGAAACACCGAACTGCCGGCGACGAAAAGCCCGTCCACGTCGTGCACTTGGCATCGCGCATCGACGACGCCCCGGGCGGGGTCGTCCGCCATGCGCGTCGTTCCGGTCGGATGGGCGACGTCGCGGAAGGTGGACGGGAAGCCCTCGTTCCGCTCCACCCACGCGTCGAGGCGCGGCGCCGGGTAGCCCATGCGGGCGACCTCGGCGGCGACGAGGCGCGCGAGGCGCCGCAGGCTGCGCTCCTCGTTCTCGTCGACCCGCCAGTCGATCCGCGAGAGCGGCAGGCCCAGGCGGTCGGTCCGGTCCGACAGGGTGATTCGGCTCTCCCGATCGGGAACCTGCTCGGTCATGCCGACGAGGTGGAGCGCCTGCAGCCGGCGCGTCAGCCCGCGCTTGCGAAAGGCGAGATCCGCCGCGCCCTTGATCAGCACGTCGGCGTTCGCCAGCACGGCGCGGACGTCCTTCATGGTGCGCGATCCGCCGCGGAGCAGGCCGTTCAGGGCTCTCCAGGGATCGTCGGGCATCACCTCCTCGTCCAGCCACGCCGCGCAGTTGAGGAGCTGCTCGCGCCGCTGGATCTCCGGGCTCAGCCGGAACCCGTGCCGGAACCGGTAGCTGTGCGGCCCGAAGCTCACGTGATGGAGGCCGAATCGCCGCCGGATCTCCGTCGAGGCCGCGGGGTCGAAATGGGCCAGGATGCCGCGGGGATGATCCATCAGGTAGCGGCCGACCAAGTCCCGCCGGTTGCCGATCCCGCATGGCTCGACGTCGTTCGAGCAGAGCAGCAGCCGGGCGTTCTCGATGCCGCCCGCGCACAGCACGAAGGAGCGCGCCGTGACCGTGCGGCGGGAGCCGTCGCGCGCCGCGACCTCGGCCGACCGGACCTTGCGGCCGGAGCGGTCGAGCTGGAGCCGGACGAGCGTGGCGTTGGTGAGCAGCCGGACGGTGTCGGGCAGGTGGGCCAGCAGGTCGGGCCCCCACCGCATCAGGTCGAACCGGTTGATGGCGTCCTTGCTGTACTGCCAGAAGAACGGCGTCAGCAGGTCCTCGTTCAGCGGGGGCTGGGGCACCGGGCGGCGCGCGGCCGCCCAGAAGCGGTCGTCCGAATAGTCCGCCCCGATGCCGAGGCCGACATACGGAGCCGTTCTGACGAGGTAGGGCTGCAGCTGATCGTGCGTGAGGGGCCAGCCCGAATCGGGAACCCAGTCGCGCACCTCGTAGTCGATCGGATCGAACGGCGCGCAACGGCCCGCCCAGGTGTGGGAGCTGCCCCCGAGGATCCGGTTGCGCACCAGCCATTGGTCGCTCTCGCGAGGCCGGCCGATGTTCTCGATCTCGTTCAGTGCGTCGACGGCGGGCTGCCGCTCGTCTCCGCCGCTCTCCAGCAGGATGACGCTCAGCGCACTGCGCGACAATTCCCGCGCGATCGTGGCGCCCGCCGGCCCGCTCCCGACGATGCAGACGTCGCAGGCCAGTTCGGTCTCAGGCGCGATCTCATGAAGATTCGCTTTCGGCAAAGGAAACCTCCAATCCCGGCCTGATTGCTGCAATGACGAGCGGCCGGGCGCGCCCTGTCGTTCCAGCACGTCAGGAGTACAGCAATGGAGATGAGCTTCCAGTGGCGCCGAAGGATTACCTCCATGGGTGTTCGGATGCGGGCGCGGCCGCCGCAGGGCGGCGGCCGCTGAAGCGCCGCGCGTCAGGCGCGCGGGCTCCCGGTCAGGACCAGGAGGCTCCCGGTCAGGACCAGGAGAAGGTGTTGTGCCACCCGGCCATCGGCGACTGGCCGCTGATCTCGGTGGCCTGGTAGGTGCCGCCGAACGCGTCGTCCTGAATGCCGCCGCCGTACACGACGTTCTCAGGGTTGGCCGGGTTCTGGTAGGCGCCGTTGGTGATGGTGGTGTCGTCCGCCAGCCCGAAGATCAACGAGCCCGACATCGGCGTGCCGCGGCCGGCTTGGCTGTCGGCGAAGTTGTCGAACGAGCGCACATCGTCGAAGAGGTTGTTGCTGCCGATATCCGTGAAGGCGCCGTTGCCCATGTGGACGACGTCGACGTTCCGGACGACGGTGTTCTGGGCGCCCTCCAGCATCACGCCGACGCCGCTCGGCGAGTTGTTGCCGTCGATGAGGCCGTTGGTGACCGTGATCCCGTCGCTGCCCTCGCCGATGTGGATGTTGTCCTCGGTCCAGGCCGTGTCGAGGTCGTTGAAGACCGAGAAGTTGTTGAGGCTGCTGTCGCCGGAGCGGTTGAACTGCACCAGCTGGCCGCGCGGGAAGGGCCCGCGCATGTTGTAGCCCTCGATCCCCTCCAGAGTGGCGTTGGGCGATTCCTGCAGGTAGACGCCGGTCGAGGCGTCGCGCACGGTGACGCCGTTGACGCTGGCACCCGGACTGCTGAACAGGCTGACGCCGAACTCGCCGCCATCGCTGTTGGGGCCGGAGGCCGGTGCGCCGGCATTGATCACTTCCACGCCCTGGATCGTCAGGCCGTCGGCGCCGACCGCGTCGATGCCGGCGCTGCCCTGATTGGCGCCGTTGTAGTGGATGCGGACGTTGCGGATGGTGACGTTGTCGTCGTCTTCGAGTTCGATGCCCACGCCATCGGTGTAGATGTCGAGGTTCTCGATGACGTCACCGCTCTTCGCGTAGATCGTCCCGTTGTAACGGGTGAGCGGGATCGGAGAACTAGCCATGATCTGCTCCTCTGCGGGCTATGAAGGGGACAGNGCCGCTGTTGGCGTAGAGCGTCCCGTCGTAGCGGGTGAGGGAGGCGGAGGAGGCCGCCGCGCCCTGCGGCGCCGCCGGCAGCGGGTCGGTGGCCTCCTGAGCCTCAGGGTCGACGATCACCGCCGGGGCATCCTCCGCGGCGGTGTCCTCGCCGATGGCGGCGTCCGCGCTGAGGTCGTCGGCGCTGTCGTCGGTGATGAGGTCCTCTGCGATCACCGCGTCGGCGGACACCGTCGTCTCGATCTCCGTCTCTGCCGTCGATGCGGGATCGGTCGCGGCCGTGCCGGAACCGATCGCCGGCACAGCGGCGTCCTCATCGGTGGTCGGTGTGTCGGACGAATCACCGTCCCACTGCCGAGAGCCGCGGCCGGAGCCGTCCCAGCGGCTTCTCAGGTCGTCCCAGAATCCGTCGAGCGCATTCGTGTTGTCGCGAGGCGTAAACCGCATCGTATCTCCTGAGTATGTCGATGAGCCCCGGCCGGCCGGCCGCGGGCGGTCGTCCCGGCCGCCGCAGGCAGCCGGGCGCTGATCCGTGCTCGGCGCACGGCGTTCCGACACGCGTTCTCCCGCAGGGGAGAAGGCGTCGCGTCGAACTCGATGAGGCGGGCGGGCGAGGCACCCAGGACGGGGCAGCCGATACTGTACTTACTAGTACAAACTCATAGAATGTGTACGAACTCGTACACATCCGAGCGTATTCGCCGGTGTTTTGTTCAAATCATGTGGTTAAGCTGAAATGCCCAAATGGGGCGACAATGAGGCATTCTAACAATTGCTTTTAGTTGACTTGCCTGTGCTGGCAGCGCATGCGGGCACGCGAAGCGGCACCTATGGCAGCGGGGTCATCCGCAGCATCGGGAGCTGCCGGCGCGGCGGCGGCACGGGACTGCCGGGCTGGCGGACGCCCGGAGGCCGAATCACTGGCCGGTTGTCGCACCGGCCTCGATCTGCTGCAGACGCCCGTCGGTCTCCTGGCCCGCCTTCCGGAAGGTCTCGAAGGACATCTCCGGCCCCCACAGGAACAGGGGCACGTGACCCGGCCGGTAGACGTAGGTGTTGCGGTCGAAGCGGTTGCCGCCCGACTGGATGATGCCGGCCATCGGCTCGCCCGGCTGGACATCCGAGGTGCCGCCCGCGCGCCCGGCCGCATCGAACGTCGTCCTGTTGTCGTGCACGGTGTTGGCGCGGGTCGCGTAGTAGCCGTCGCCGCGCGCCGTCGGGCGGCCCTGGTCGACCAGGATGACGCCGTGGCCGCCGGGCGCCACCGTGATGTCGTTGCCGACGACCTCGACCTCCGCCGAACTGGCCACCGTGATCTCGGCGCCCCAGACCCAGCTGCGGGGGCCGGCGCCGTTCCGGCGCAGGACGTTGTTGCGGATCGTCGCCCCGCGCGAGATCTCGAAGGCGATCCCCGAATGCGTGTTGCGTTCGACGACGTTGCCCTCGAACAGGATCCGGTTGCAGTCGATGTCGCACCAGAGGCCCGACCCGCCGTTCTCGTAGACGTGGTTGGCGCGCAGCACGACGTTGCGGGCGACCGCGAGCTTGACGCCGCCGGCCTCCCAATCGGGGTTGTAGCCGTGGGTGTTGTTGGCCCAGATCCGGTTGCCGACGATCTGGAAATCCGCCCCGGTCCCGCCGACGCCGAGCTGGCCGTTGTGGTGGATGTCGCTCGCCGAGAGGCTTCCGCCCGGGCTGACGACGATGCCGGCCCCGCTGTTGAAGCGCACCTCGCAATGCGTGACCTGCCAGTCGCGTCCCGCCGCACCCTGGATCACGCCGTGCTGCGGCAGGCTGTTGTATTTTTCGATGGTGAGGCCGCTGATGCGCACGCCCTCGGCCGGGCCGGTGAAGGCGACGGCGGCGCGCGCCGATTCGACCACGCGCCCCGCCGGATCCACGGCCAGGGACAGGGTGCCGGCCGCCGGATCGAACAGGAAGGTGCCGGGTCCCATCTCGGCCGGATTCGCCACCTGCCGCAGCGGCACGCCGTCCAGAAAAAGCCCCGCCCGGTGGGTGCAGGGCCGGCCGGCCATGCACTCGCCCAGCACTTGGAGCGGCGCGGGCTGGCCGCCCGCGACCCAGAAGCGGCCGAGGCGGGCGAATTCGGTGATGCGGCGCGACCCGTCGAGCACCGCGCCCGTCTCGCCGAAGAACGACTGCCCGTTGAGGGGCGTCACGACCTGGGCCCGGTGGATGCCGGCGCCGAGGCAGAAGCTCGCGCCGTGCCCGGCGCGCGTCACCGCATCCTGGATCGAGGCGCCGGGCGCCACCCGGATCGCGCCCGCCGGACAGGCCGGCCGTCCGGGCGCGGCGGGTCCCCCGTCGAACCCGCGGGCGCCGGTCGATGCGAGCAGGAGCGCCAGCGTCAGCGCCCAACGGTGCGGCAGCAACATGATCGCGCCCCTCTCCACGCTCAAGCAGGATCCGATCGCGCGGCGATCGGATCCTGCTCCAAACCTTTGATATATTGGCATTTTCTGCGACGAACCGGTGACCGCTCCGTCGGACGATGCTCCAGGTCCAGGCATCGGCCGCGTCAGACGCCGGCGCGCTTGCGCAGGATTCGTCGCGTGTAATAGCTCGGTTCGAGCGCGAGGGCCGTGGCGAGATGATAGAGGAACGGCGCCCATCGGCGCTTGCTGAAGTACAGCGTCGATTTCCGGAAGGCGATCCCGGCCTTGTTCTTCTTCTTGCGGGCGAGCCGCTGCATCGCGGGCTGGGCCTCCATGATGGCCCGGAAGGCGTCCAGGGAGACTTCCTGTTCTCCCCGCAGCCGCCGCAGGACGTTGAAGTCGACGTACTCGCCGAACTCGAACAGCCGCCGCAGGTTGCTCGTCATCAGGCTGCTGTGCCGCCGATGACGCATGACGAAGTCGGGCAGGACGGAGATCCGGTAGCCCGAGGTCACCATCCGGCCCCAGAGGTCCCGGTCCTCCAGCGGCACGTCCCGGTAGCCTCCGACCGCGAGCACGTCGCGCTTCCGGAACATGACGGTGGGATGGATCAGTTCGAGGAAGAGCGACGGGTCGTGCTCCCGGCGGCCCCGCTCGCTGTCGACCCGCGGGACGCTGACACCGATGGTCTCGCCGAACTCGTCGATGAGGTAGGCCGCGGAGGTGATCACGCTCACCTCGGGATGCTCGCGCATGAAGCCGACCTGCCGCGCGAGCCGGGTCGGCAGCATGATGTCGTCGTCGTCCATGCAGGCGACGAGGTCGTACCGGGCCAGGGACAGGGCGAGGTTCCGCCCGGGCGCCAAGCCCTTGTTCTGCGGCTGGTGAACGACCCGCACCCGGGCATCCCGGGCGGCGATGCGGTCGAGGATGGCGGGCGTGCCGTCGCGGGACGCATCGTCGATGATGATCAGTTCGAAATCGTCGTAGGTCTGTGCCAGCACACTTTCGACCGATTCTTCTACGTATCTCTCCCGATTATAGGCCGACATAATGACTGATACCGACATGTCGATTTCCCTCTGTCGGAGAGATCGTCCCTGACGTGACTGCCCGGCCCGGTGCGGGAGCGTGCCGCTGCGCCCGCCGCCAGGCTCCATCGGCGCCCGGTGGGCCGACAGGCAGGGCCGGGCTCCGACGCACGCTCGACGCCCCGGACTCGCCGGCATGGCAAGTATAGGGCGCCACATCGTCGATCAGACCCGCCCGGTGCGGCCGTGCCGAGCCTCCTGTTCCTGCATCGTGGCCGCCGCCGGACTGGTCACCGCTGCGATCCGGGAGGCTTGGCGGGCCATTGAGATCATGCGCCATCTTTCCAGAAAGCTGTCGCGGGGGCGCGGACGGAAAGGGATTACGACGAAAGAGGCCGGTGGGGCGGCCCTGCCGGGGACCTCCGTGGCGCCCGGCGGGTCCGGACGCGCGCGCAGGCCTGGACCGGGCCGGCCGATGAGGCCCCACCGCGCGTGACCAATCTGCGCCGCGCCTCGCGCCGTGGCGCCGCCGCAAGAGGAGGAGACCCGGTCGATTCGGTCGTAACCCGCATGCGAAATGGCGCGATCGACGATGCTTATGTCACGAACGTCCTGTGCTGCAATGCAGGAGAGGACCGACCGTCATGAAGACTGTTCTCGTCACCGGTGCCGGCGGATTTATCGGACACCACTTGGTCAATTTCCTCGTGGGACGCGGCTACTGGGTTCGGGCCGTCGATCTCAAGGATCCCGAATACGCGGCGACGGCGGCGCACGAGTTCATCCGGGGCGACCTGCGTCTCCACGACACCTGCCAAGCCGTCACCCAGGGGATGGAGGAGGTCTACCACCTCGCCGCCGACATGGGCGGGATCGGCTTCATCAGCGGCTCCCACGCGGAGATCACGCTCAACAACACGCTGATCAGCGCGCACATGGCCAAGGCGGCCCGGGACTGCCGCGTCGGGCGCTTCCTGTTCTCGTCCTCGGCCTGCATCTACCCGACCAACCTGCAGACCTCGCCGGACGTGACCCCGCTCAGCGAGGACATGGCGTGGCCGGCCTTCCCCGAGGAGGGGTACGGGCTGGAGAAAATCTACATGGAGAAGCTCTGCCAGTACATGACGGAGGATTGGCAGATCCCGACCCGCGTGGTGCGGTTCCACAACGTCTACGGCCCGCTCGGCACCTACAAGGGCGGCCGCGAGAAGGCGCCGGCCGCGATCTGCCGCAAGGTGGCGCTGTGCCCGAATGGCGGCGAGGTCGAGGTCTGGGGCGACGGCCTGCAGACGCGCTCGTTCATGTACATCGACGATTGCGTCGAGGGGCTCTTCCGCCTGATGCAGTCCGACTACACCGCGCCGCTCAATCTCGGCACCGACGAGATGATCAGCATCAACGAGCTCGTCGACATCGCCTCCGAGATCTCCGGCAAGCGGGTGACCAAGCGCCACGACACCACGAAGCCGCAGGGCGTGCGCGGGCGCAACAGCGACAACACGCTGATCCGGCAGGTGCTGGGCTGGGAGCCGCGGATCATGATCCGCGAGGGCCTCGTGCCGACCTACCGCTGGATCGAGGGCGAACTCGGCCGGTCTCAGGACGAGGGCGTGCTCGCCGCCGCCGAATGAGCCGATACGGCGGCGCAGCGATGCGCCGCCGGTCCACCCCCGCCGCTGGAGCCCGACGCCCGATGGTCGCAGACGCGATGCCGCTCGACATCCGCCACCTCGTGTTCGAGGAGGCCGAGGACTCGCGCACCAACGGCGTCCACCACGTCGCCAACCGGCTCGCCCGCGAGCAGGTGCGGATGGGCGACGCGGCCCGGATCGTGCTGCTGCACCGGACCGGGGCGGGGCTCGACCTCGCGCAGCAATGGGCCGCCCCGGTCCAGCCGCTGCGCCTGGACGGGCACCGCCTGTTCGGCCACGTGGTCCAGGCGGCGCCCGGCGTGCGCGACGCGCTCCTCGACGGCACCGGGCCGGACACCATCGTCCACGTCCACGGCGGGCGCCGCCCGGTGCTGCCGATGATCGGGCGCGAGCTGATGCGCCGCGGCGTGCGCTACGTCGTGACCATCCACGGGCGCTACGCCCACGTGTACGACGAGGCCCTGCGGCCGGTCCGGCCCACGGTCTCGCTCTACCTCTCGGTGTTCGAGCGGCGCTTCCTGGAGAACGCGGCCTTCGTCCACGCCCTGACGACCCAGGAGGCGGCGACCATCCGCAGGATCGCCCCCCGGGCGCGCGTGGTGATCGTCGAGAATGCGAGCTATTCGAGCGCCTTCGACGAGCGGCCGGCCTGGCCGGCCCGCCTGCGCGGCTCCGCGTCCTACCCGACCTTCGGCTTCTGCGGGCGCTACGCGATCTGGCACAAGGGGCTCGACCTCCTCATCGAGGGGTTCGCCCGCCACAGCGGCGCGGGCGGCCCCGGGCGCCTCGCGCTCGCCGGGATCGGGCCGGCCGGCACGGAGGCGGACGAGCTGCGCACGCTCGCGGCCCGCCAGGGGGTCGCCGACACGGCCACGGTGGGCGGTCCGGCCTTCGGGGAGGACAAGATCCGCACCCTGCGCGGCTGGGACTTCTTCGTGCAATCCTCGCGCTTCGACGGCCAGCCGGTCGGCGCCCTGGAGGCGGCGCTGAACGGCCTGCCGCTGATCGTGTCGCGGGCCACCGGCCTCGGCGAGGCGGTGGAGCGCTTCGGCGCCGGCTTCGTGATCGGGGATCTCTCGCCGGCGGGCATCGCCGAGGCGCTGGGGGCCGCCGCGCGGGTGACGCCCGAGGAGTGGGTGCGGCTGTCGCGCGCCGCGCACGGCATGGCGATCGAGATCGGCGACTGGACGCGCTCGGCGCGCCGGCTGCGGGACCTCTACGCCACGCCGTGGAGCGGCTTGGCGCGCGTCGTCTGATCGCGCCGCCGCCCGCGAGCCGGCACCGCCCAGACCCTTCCGGACACGGCCGACACCCGGATCCCCACGGATCCGGGTGTCGGCCGTTCGCCGCTGCCGTGGTCGGCCCTCGCGCTGCCCGGCCCCGCCCCGGGCCAAGCACGGCTGCCC
>NZ_JBKIBX010000003.1:264935-281689 GCF_046557895.1 Methylobacterium oryzisoli
CGCCATCCTGGTCGAGGATTTTTCCCCGGACAGCCGTGCCGCACGCGGGGAGAGGAGAACGTGCCCGACCCGACGTGTGAATCCGCAAGCCCCGCTCGGGAGAGGGGTTCCCCGCGCCATCGATTGTCCCCGGACAGCCGTGCGGGCCGAGGGGAATCGGAGATCACCGGCAGGGAGGTGGGGGCGGCCGCTCGCGCGGCAACGCCCCCCGAAGGGGGCGCCGTTCCCTCAGCGCGGGCGGATGGCGGCGCCGCTCCGGGCAAGGCGGAAGGGGTCGCGGAGGGGGTCGCGGGAGAGGGGCGCCGCGCGGGGCGGGGCGCGGTAGATCATCGCCGCGCCGATCCCCAGGCCGAAGATGCACCAGTGCCAGATCCCCACCATCGGTCCCTCGATCGCCACGTCGAAGGTGGCGTCGATGACGATGGACAGGCCGTAGCAGGCGATCCAGAGCAGGATGTTGGCCCATCGGGTGTCGCCGCGCTTGCGCGCGATCAGGAAGGCGCGCGCCAGCATCAGGAACCACGCGCTCTCGGCGGCGAGCCAGAGCACGAGCCCCGGCACGCCGGACCGGGCCAGGATCGTGTAGTGGACGTTGTGGGGCGAGCGCAGGGGCGGGCCGTTCGCCTCCTGGCCGCCCGTCACCCCGTCATCCATCGCGAGGTTCACCCCGAATCCCTTGCCGGACCAGAAATACGGACCCCGGATCGTGTAGTTCTGGATGGTGTCCCACCAGCGCAGCCGCCACTGCTTGGTGCCGTCGAGGTTCGAGGCCTCGCTCTGGCCGACGAGGCTCTCGAAGTTCCGCACGATCTGCTGCGGGCCGACGACGCGGCCGCCTTCGAGCTCGTGTTCGATCCCGGCCCCGTAGGCGGCGGCGAAGATCGCGAGACCCGCCATCAGCGGCAGGATGACCTGCCGGATCCGGCCGCTGACGAGCAGCGCCAGCACGGCGGGCACCAGGAAGGACAGCATCGCGCCGCGGCTCGGGATGATGCAGGTGACGCTCAGCAGGAAGAAGCCGCACCAGACGTAGCTGACGCGCCGGAAGCCGAGCACCACGAAGACGAACACGCCGGTGAGATGGATCGCCGCCTCCCCGAGGCGGACGTAGATCGTCGGGATGCCCACGCCCGGCCAGGTCGGAAGGCCGGGAAAGAGGGTGCCGAAATGCAGGATCACCGGCGCGACGATGCCGTAGATCCACGCGAAGGGCGCGTAGACGGCGATGATCCAGCCGATACGCTCCGGCTTCTCGATCAGGAGGCTCGCCACGACGAGCGCGAAGATGCCGTAGACGACCACCACGCTGTCGCGCAGGGATTCGACGCCGTAGGCGGGCACGAACACCACGGTGCGGCAGAGGACCCAGGCGATCAGCATCGACAGGATCACGGCGGGCAGGTTGCCGCTCAGCGCCAGCCAGCAGCGGGCGCGGAGAAACACCAGCACGCCGAGGACCAGCACGATCTCGCCGATGAACAGGGGCGGGACGCCCACATAGGCGAAGCCCTTGCCGGCGAGCGCGTAGCCGGCGAGGGCGAAGCACAGCAGCCGGAAATAGGCCTCGTGCGAGAGGAGCCGCACCGGCGCGCGGCGGGGTGCGGCGAGCGCGACGCCGCTCGGGGAGGCCGGTCCGAAGGCGGGGAGCGGGCGCACGGCTCAGAACCCCGAGGGCAGGAGCGCGGGGGCGGCGCGTGGCGCCGCGCGCGGCCGTTCGGCCGCCTCGACGCGGGATGCTCCCTCGGACATGACGTCTCCCGATGATCGAGCCAGGGGGGCCGGCCGCGTCGCGCCGCGGCCCCGTTCCACACGATAGGAAGAGCCGCGGCGATGGCCTACCGGCCCTTTCGGGCTAGTGCCGGGGAGAAGGCCCGCATCAGCTGAAAGCGCTGCCAATGGGCCCCACATACTGGTTATACTGGTGGAATTCTGTCGCTCAACTCGGCGACGCGATCAGCCACCCGACTGACACCTGACTGGGCGCAGGCCCCGGAGAGCGACCGCATGTCCGAGCGTCGTGGGGAGATCCAGTGGCTGCGGGCCGTGGCCGCGCTGGAGGTCGTGATCGTTCATTCGGATCTCACGACGAAGCACCTCGCCGACAGCTCCGTGATCCAGGGTTGGTACGGCCGCATCGGCGGCATCGGCGTCGAGCTGTTCTTCGTCGTCTCGGGCTTCATCATCTGCCTGGTCGCGCCGCGGGCGCAGGGCGGCGTGAGCTTCATGCTCGGCCGGATCCGCCGGATCATCCCGCTCTGCGTGATCTTCACCTCGCTCGCGGCCGTCATCCACCTCTCGGCCAGCCGCTACCTCGTCGCGCCCTATCCGATCACGCCGGAATACCTGCTCCGCTCCGCGCTCACCCTGCCGCAATGGTCCTATCCGATCCTGGGGCCGACTTGGACCCTGGAACACGAGATGGTGTTCTATCTCGTCGTCGCGGGCGCGCTCCTGCTCGGCGCCCTGACGCACCTGCGCAAGCTGGCGCTCGGCGCGGTCGTGGTGGCGCTCGGCTGCCTCGGCTGCTGGCTCGGGCCGCACCCGGACGTCTCGGTCTGGACCTTCCACCTGGCGAGCCCCTACATGCTGGCCTTCGGCTTCGGCTGGCTCCTGTGCTGCGGCGAGCAGGCGGGCGGGCGCGAGCGCGCCGCGATCGCCGCCTTCTGCGTGGGGGCGGTCCTCCTGGCGTTCGCGGTGGGGCAGGAGTGGAGCAGCCGCCTGCTCCTGCGGGTCAGCGTCGTCACCCTGGTGTGCGCGGTCGTGCTCCAGGCCCGCGGCCCGCTGTCGGCGGACGGCGCGGTGAACCGGATGGCCTGGCGGCTCGGCGACGCCTCGTTCAGCCTCTACCTGACGCATTGGTTCGTGCTCTCAGGGATCGGCAAGATCGTGGCCGCCGCCGGCGTGCCGCACGGGCTGGCGCTCCCCGTGCGGCTCACCGGCATCCTCCTCGCCATGGCGGTCGGCCTCGTCGCGTACCGGCTGCTGGAGATGCCGATCGACCGATTCCTGCGCGGGCTGTCCCGGGCCCGGCGGCCGGCGGTCCTGCCGGTCCCGGCGCGCTGGGCGGCGGGCGAGATCCCCGTCCCCGAGCGGGTCGCCGCCGCCATCCCGGCCCCGCAGCCCGGAAGCGTCCTCGACGGGCGGGTGGGGCCGTGACGCGGGCGCCTCGCCCGGCTGGCGGGCGCGCCCAGAGGGCGGCGGCCTTCCGCGGCGAGATCCGCTGATCCGCGGTCCGGACCGTCGGCTTTCGGCTGGCGCATTGGCCCACCCGCGGGGCGGCGCTCCGCAGGCCCGTGCGGGGCCGACATCCGCATTGGGCCCGCTCAGGACGGTCAGAGCCTATATCGCCGAGCGATCAACCAGGGTCAGGGAGAAGACCGGTGCCGCCCAGGCGCGACGCGCCCCGGCACTTGCCTCCCGGTCAGTCGAAGCCCATCGCGTCCCTCGCCCCCGCAGCCCGCATGGTCGGATCGCGGCCGCCATCTCGAATGCGGCCGATCGGCTTCGCGCAGGCGGACGCGATCGACGCCGCGGCGGCACGCCGATGAGGGATCGATCACGGCCGCCGAGGCGTCCCGTCGACGCGGAGGGCGCGTCCTCAGGCCCGAGCGCGAGCGTGCCATCCAGCGAGACCCGCCACGCGCGGCATCGGCGTCGGGAGGAGAGGCTTCACCGAGTTTTTTGCGAGGGGATCGCGGAGGTGCCGGCGGATTCGCCGGGGCCAGCGGCGTCGGGGGCGCCCGGACCGGCCGCCAAGCCCCTGCTTCTCGAGCAGGATCCGATCGCACTGCAACACGGTCCACGACAGCTGCACACGGCCATGCCGCATGGCGAAAAGGTCCGCTCCAATCCCCCTTTCCGGGCCTGCACGAGTGGAGCGAAGCGGAAGGAGATCCGGGAGCCAGCAGAAGACTTCGCGAAGCGTCCGCCTGTCTGCAACGGTGCGAAATCAGAGCCGCTGCGCGGCACATCTCCTGCTGGTTCCCGGATCTCCTTCCGCTTTCGCTTCAGTCGTCCGGGAAAGGGGGGACGCGCGAGCCCGTTGGACTGAGCTTGTAGCTTGAGGCGACCCCCGACTTAGCCCGTGCGCCCGCCCTGCCATCACGCTGTCGTGTCCTGTGGCACTGCAATCAGAGCCTGCTCTGAATCAATGATACTGTCGCATTTTCCGCGTCGAACCGGCGACCGCTCCGTCCGGGAAGATGCTCAAACTGCCTGTCGAATTCGACCGCCGGTGGCCTCCGGCGAACGGGCCGGGAGGCGGCTGGGCGCACCCTTCATGCCCGCCGGCTCTCGCCCCCATCCTCCGCGATCAGCCGGCCGAGCAGCCCCTGCGCCAGGGCGAAGCGCGCGATTCCCGCCAGACACAGGGCGAGGCAGGCGCCCACGAGGCCGAAGCCCGCCACCAGCGGCACCGCCGCCGCCAGGGTCGCGGCCGCGCCCATGGCGTTGACGACGAGCGCCAGCCGGGCGGCCTCGACGCCGTGGAAGTACGAGCAGATCATGTCGGTGGTGTAGTTGGTGAGCGCCCACAGCGCGAGCAGGCGCACCGGCAGGGTCAGGTCCCGGTAGGGCGAATCGGCGCCGTAGACGAGCGTCAGCAGCAGCTCCGGCACCAGCACGAGGACGAGGAAGAAGAGCACCGCCACCGGGGCGCCCGCCAGCGCGAAGGGCCGGGCCGCCCGCCACGCCGCCGCCTTGCCGCCCGCATGGGCCAGCGCCGCCGTCTGCGGGATGATGTTGCACAGCCCGATCACCAGCGGGTTCATCAGGTTCACGAGGTTGAGCCCGGCCTGCAGGTAGGCCGCCGTCGCCGCGCCCGCGAAGGAGGCGAGACCCCACAGCAGCAGCTGCACCCGCATGATCGCCAGAACGTTGTTGGCCAGCGACCAGCGGCCGAGGTCCCAGAAATCCCGGGCCACCGCCGCGAGGGAGTGCCCGGGGTTTTTCGGATCTCGGCCGCGCCTGAGGAAGCCGGCCGCCACCGCCTGATGCAGGGCCGCGAGGCCCGAGGTCGCCGCCATCGCCAGAAGCGCGGTCGCGAGCGAGAGCCGGCCGGCCTGCGCCAGCGCGAGCACCACCGCGACCTGCCCCAGGTAGCTCACGCTGTCGCCCGGGATCGCCGCCGCGAAGCGCAGCCGCGCGAACAGGGCGCGCCGAAACACCTCCTGCGCCTGCCAGAGGGCGAAATAGGCCCAGGCCGGCAGGATGAGGTCGGCCCGTCCCGCCAGGACGAGGCCGACCGCCATGGCGGCCATCGCCGGCAGGGCGACGGCGGCCAGCAGCGCGAGGCTCGCGTGCAGCAGCGCCGCGCCCTCCGTCTCCGCCGCGGGGGCGTGGCGGATCGAGAGCGGATAGAACACCAGCGACGCCGTCACCATGTGCAGGACCATCAGCCCGCCGAGCAGCAGCGCGAAGGTCCCGTACTCCTCCGGCGCGAGCGTCCGGGCGAGCGCGACCGTGAGCCCGAACGTGCCGATGCTCACGATCGCCTGGTCGACGAGCGGCCAGCCGAGCCGCGTCGCCTGCGCCCCCGCTGCGGCGGTGAACCGCCGGATCGCCGCGGCGGCCCGCCGGATCGCGGCGGGCTGGGGTTGCGGCGCGAGGACCTTGTCCCCGGGAACCGGTTCAGCGTGCATCGGCGATCCCGGGGGCGATCGGGGCGGGCGGCGACGCGGACGTCCCGGCGGCGCGCTGGGCGGCCCGGCGCAGGTCCGCGAAGGCCCATTCGAGGTAGGGCCGCGTCGCCTGCATGCCGGCGGCGAAGCCGTGGCGGGGCGCGTAGCCGAGCAGGTGTTGCGCCTTGCCGATATCGGCCACGCCCCGGGTGAGGTAGAGGGCCGTCTTCTGCCGATCGGGGACGAAGACCTCACCGAAGGTGCGCCCGCCGGTGCCGAAATAGGAGCGATCCACCAGCGCGCGCAGGGACTTGGGCATCGCATCGAGCCCCGCCTGCAGCGCCTGCCGGACGGGCCGCCAGCGCACGATGATCTGCATGACGCGCTTGGGGTTGCGCGCCACGAGCTTGATGTCGCGCATCAGGCCGTGATTGGCGCGCTCGACATGGGCGAGGGGCCAGAAGGTCGGCGCGCGCACGCCGAGCGCCCGGGCGAACTCGCCGTAGAAGGTCGCCCAGGTGACGTGGTCGGGCCCCGAGAGGATGAAGCGCTCGCCCACCGCCTCGGGGCGGGCGGCGGCGAGCAGCATCCCGTCGACGAGGTCGTCGATGTAGACCGCGCTGCACACGCCCTCGCCCTGCTCGGGCAGCACCACCTCGCCGGTGATCAGCATCTCGGCGGGGGCGTTCGTCCAGGGCTTGCAGAACGGGCCGTACACGATGGTGGGCTGCACGATCGTGGCCGGGACGCGGCGCTCGCGCGCGGCCGCGAGCACCTCGGCCTCCATGGCGAGCTTGTCGCGAACGTAGACCCAGGACGGGTCCCCGTCGCGGGTCTCCTCGGTGAGCACGCCGTCCGGGAAGGGCTCGTAGACCGAGAAGGTGCTGACGTAGACGAGGCGGCGCACGCCGTGCGCCTCGCAGGCCCGCACGACGTTGCGCGTGCCGTCGAGGTTCTGCCTGCGCGAGCGCGGATCGTAGGCGCAGTGGAAGACCACGTCGGCGCCCTTGACCGCGGCGTCGACCTGCCCGGCCTCCGCGAGGTCGGTCTTCACGAGGCGCACCGGCAGGCGCGCGAGGCGCGCGGCGCTGCCGATCTCGCGGATCAGGCAGGTGACCTCGGCGCCCGCCCGCACCAGCCGCTCGACGAGGCGCCCGCCGACGAAGCCGCTGGCGCCCGTCACCGCCACCCGCGTGCCCGGCCCGATCGTACCGGCGGGCAGAGCCGGCGCGGCGTCCCAGGGCCGTTCGAGCGGCTGGCGGATCGCGTAGCAGGATTCGATCACCCGGATCGAGGCGAGCCCGGCGCTCGCCGGCAGCGAGGGCCGCTCCGGCCCCGTGACGCTGCGCAGGAAGTCGCGCATCTCGGCGTCGAACAGCTCGGGGATGAGCTGCGGCGTCATGGTGGCGGGCGACAGGCCCTGGTGCGTGAAGGCGAGCGCGGCCTCGGAGCCGGCCAGCACCTCGTTGCGGGCGAGCGCCACCTCGACGAAGCCGCGCGTGCCCTCGATCCGGGCGGTGTTGCTGAGGTCGCGGGTGCGGCTCAGCTCCAGCCGGCCGCGCCCGCCGCCGGGCAGCGCGAAGTCGAGCAGGCAGTCGGCCTCAACGCCACCGTCCCCGTCGTCGAGGTAGGTCACGGGCGTGAGGTCGCCGAGCCAGTGGCCGAGGAGGTCGAGGGTCTGGGCGCCGGCATCCATCAGCACGCCGCCGCCCGAGAGGTCGCGGCGCAGGAGCGCGTCCGAACTCGTCGCCCCGTTGAACACCGAGCCCTCGCGGGCCTCGACCCGCCGGATCGCCCCCAGGGTGCCGGATTCGATCAGGGCCTTGGTCCAGCGGGCGACGTGCAGGGAGCGCCGCACCAGGCCCACGGTCAGGATGCGCTTCTGCTCCCGGGCCAGGGCCTCCATCGCCAGCGCCTCGGCGCTCGACGTGGCGAGCGGCTTTTCCATGAACACGTGCTTGCCCGCCTGCAGCAGGGCGAGCCCGATCGGACCGTGCGTGGCGTGGGGCGTGGCCACCACCGCCGCGTCGAAGCGGTCGGCGACCTCGGTCCAGTCGGCCGCCGTGACGGTGGCCGAGCGCCGCCGCCCGGAACGGCCCGCCAGCAGGGCGGCCCGGGCGGCGGAGCGGTCGACGAATACCTCCGGCACCCAGCCCTGTCGCCTGAGCGCGGGGAGCAGGTGGCGCTCGGCCACCGCACCGCAACCGATGACGGCGAGACGGGGCCTGTCGGAGGCGGAACGCTGCTGCATGACCTGGACCTTCTGGCAGTGGATCGTCCCGGAGCCCGGCGCCCCTCGCGGGGGGCGCCGGGGCGGCGGACGGCTGCGGCGCGCCTCAGGAGACCGCGGCGAGGCCGGCCGGCGCGACGGCGCGGGGCGGCGGGGCAACGGGCACCGGGGCGAGCTGGTACTTGCGCGTGAGATGCGCCGAGAGGTCGGGATGCGCCCACAGGTCCGCCAGCGCCTCGTCGATGGCGACCTCGGGCTGCCAGCCGAACAGCGCGCGCATGCGCCCGATCTCGGCCGCGAGGACGGGCCGGTCCACGGCGCGGATGCGGCTCGGATCCGCCTCGACCGAAAAATCCCGGCGCGCGATGCGGCGCAGCCGCTGGAGGATCTCCTCGACCGAGTAGGCGTGCGAGGTGCCCAGGTTGACGGTGGCGCAGGTCCCCGCCGGCACCTCGCCCGCGAGCGCGGCCGCCATGAAGCCCCGCGCGGCATCGTCCACGTGGACGTAGTCGCGCCGCGGCGTGAGGTTGCCGAGGCTGATGCGGGTGTGGCCGGCCTTCAGCTGGGCGACGATCTCGGGCAGGAGGTGCGGGCTGGTCTCGCCGGGCCCGATCACGTTGAACAGGCGCACCACCACCGCCGAGAGGCCGCGCAGGCGGGCCATGTGGCGTACGTAGTGTTCGCCGTGCAGCTTGGTGAAGCCGTAGACGTCGCTCGGCCCCAGCGCCGATTCCTCCTCGTCGTGCGGGCGGGTGTCGGGGCGGTAGACGGCACCGCTGCTGGCGAAGACGAAGCGGCAGCCGGGCGGGCAGGCCGCCAGCAGGTTGACGGTGCCGGCGACGTTGACCTGCGTGGCGAGCCCCGGGTCGTTCTCGCATTCCGGGATGTAGTGGATCGCCGCGAGATGGATGATCGCCTCGGGCCGGAAGGCCGCGAAGGCCGCCTCGACCTCCGCCGGATCGGTGATGTCGCCCGCGATCACGCGCAGCCGGGAGAGGTCGTCGCCGGTGAAGCGCAGGCCGCCGTAGCGCAGCGCGTCGAGGACGCAGACCTCGTGCCGCTCGGCGAGCAGGCGCGACAGCGGCCGCCCGACGAACCCGTTCCCGCCGATCACCATGATCCTCATCGCAGCGTCTCCTGTGTTGGCTGGCGCGGCCGGGGGCCGCGCCGGATTGCTCGGGTCAGGCGGAGGCCTGCGGCCGGATCTCGGGCGACTCGGGCCCGCGCGTCCGCTCCTCGGGTCCCCGAAGGGCCGCGGGCCGGGCCGGGGCGGGCTCCTGTGCGGAGCCGAGCCGGGGACGGGCGGAGCCGGCTTCGTAGAAGGGCCGGTAGCTCGCGAAGTGCGAGCACTGGTCGGCGAAGCGCTCGTGCCGGTGCTGGTCGAGGTCGACCTGGGTCAGCACGATCCCGCGCACCCGGATCGAGAGGTCGCGCAGGCGCTGCAGCGTGGCGGCCACGGTGCGGCGGGGCGTGCGGCCCCAGCGCACCGCGAGCACCGCCGCGTCGGAGAGGCGCGCCAGCGGCAGCACGTCGAGGACCAGCATCGCGGGCGGCGCCTCGATCAGCACCACGTCGAAGCGGTCGCGGGCGAGCGCCAGGAAGGACTCGAAGCGCTCGCCGAGGAGGTGGTCGGCCCATTCGGGTCCGGTGCCGGCGCGCAGGATCGCGACGGGGCGGCCCGCGAGGTCGTCGAGGACCTCCGCCTGATCCCCCGCGACGGCCGCCTCCAGGCTGCGCACGTCCTTGCCCGGCCGGCTGGCCTGCGCGCCGGTGGCGTCGATCACCAGCGTGCGCTTGCCGCGCCCCGCCAGGAGCTTGGCCAGCGCCATGCAGAGGAGCGACTTGCCCTCGTGCGGCACGCAGGAGGTGACGAGCAGCACCTGCGGGGAGACCTGGGCGTGCGGCCAGCCGAGGGTGGCCCCGACCATCCGCACCGCCTCGTCGAACATCCGCACCGCGGCGGGGTCGGAGCCGGTGGTGATCAGCGGGATCATGCTGAGGCAGCGCACGCCGGTCTCCTCAGCGATCTCACCGCTGGAGCGGAAGCCCGTGTCGCGCCGGGCCATCAGGATGGCGAGGGCGATCCCGAACCCCGCCGCGCCGGCGGTCGACAGCCCGACGATCAGGGGACGCTTCGGCCCGGAGGGCGCGGGCACCGGCTGGGCGCGCATGACCACCTGGGCCGACGAGGACTTCATGCCGGCGAGCGCGAGGGCCTGGGCGTGGCCATCGCTGAGGAGCTTGAGCCGGTCGCGGATCGCCGACGCGTTGGCCTGGAGGCTGCGCAGCTTCGCCTCCTGGCCCATCGCGCCGATCACCGCGCCCTTCAGGGTCTCGACGCGGGTGGTGAGCGCGGCCTCCTCGGCCGTCGCCGTCCGCACCTCGCTCTCGAGGTTGCCGGTCGCGCGGTCGAGTTCCTGGCGCAGGCGCTGCTCGGCGTCCTGGACGGCGACCTGGGCCTGGAGCAGGCGGGGATGGCGCGGCCCGGTGAGCATCAGGCTGGCGACCTCGCGCTTGGCCGTCTCGACGTTCTCCAGCATGCGCTGGATGACCGGGGCGCCGGTGAGATCCTGGGCGGAGGGCACCCCGCCCGCCGCGAGCACCTCCTTGGCCCGGGTCAGGCGCGCCTCGGCGGCCTGCCGGGTCTGGGCGGCGGCCCCGAGCTGCACCTGGGCGTCGCGCAGCTCCTGCTGGGGCAGGTTGGCGGCGGAGCCGCTCTCGACGAAGTTCGCTTCCTGGCGGTAGCGCTCGATCGCGGCCTCGGCCTGATCCAGCTCCTGGCGCGTCGCGCCGATCCGGCTCTCCAGCCACGCGCTCGCCCGCTCGGCCTCGGCGACGCCCATCTCCAGGCGGTTGCGCTGGTAGGCCTCCACGAAGGCGTTGGCGAGCCGCGCCGCGCGGGCCGGATCGGACGCCGTGTAGGCCACCGTGATGAGGTAGGCGCGGGAATCGTTGGTGACCGAGAGGTTCTGGGAGATGGCGGCGGCGATGCGCTCGACCTCGATCGAGGCCGCGTCCGCCGTCGGCTCGTCGTCGTCGCGCAGCGCCAGGATGGCGTTGCGGAGCTCCGACAGGAGGCCGGGCTTGTGGGCGAAGGCCGGATCGTCCTGCAGGCGCAGGTCGTTCACCACCCGGCGGGCGACCGCCCGGGACCGGATCACCCGCGCCTCGCTCTCGACGATCGCGGCCGCGTCGAGGGCGGTCGCGGCCGCCTGCGCCACCTGACCCGTCTGCACCGTGGCGGGCCGGCCGAGATCGACCTGGATCATCGCCTCGGAGGTGTAGCGGTTCGGCAGCATCGCGCAGACGATCAGGGCGACGACCAGCCCGGCGATCGCCAAGCCGGCGATCATCCGGCGCTGTCGCCAGATCCCCATCATCAGCCCGAGGTTCTGAGCCTCGTAGTGCTGCCGCAGATGGAGGCCAGCCTCCGTGTTCTCCTGCTCCGGAACGCAGTTCATCCCGCCCTCGCGTTCGCCTTGGACCGATGCGGGCCGCGCATCTGCGCGCCGCCGTCGGCATCGGACGTGTGGTGGACAGCCCGGGAAAGGTCGTCCGGCAGACGGATTGGACCGTGCGGAGGCCCGTCGTGGAACGTCCTATCCGGGACTACCCCATTGGTGCCGCAGCGAACCTGTGGTTGCTCCTCCGCATTGCTGCGTCGCGAAAAAGAACCGTGGCCGGCGAGCCGCGGCGCGCGGGAGAGCGATGGTCCGTACGCAGACGCAGGGCATCGGCGGCTTGGCCGCAAACGCTCTTTGGGAGGAGGCGGGGACTTGGCTGGAGACTTGGCCAGGGACTTGGCCAGGGACTTGGCCAGGGACTTGGCCGGCTCTCCGCCGCAGGAGAGCCGGCGGGCGGGGCCGGGCCGCCCGGCTGCCGGCGGCTTGGGCTCCGCGACGGGGCTCGGCCCGGGGCTCGGCCCGGGGCTCGGCCCGGGGCTCGGCCGAGGAGAGGCCCCGTCGTCGGCCGAGGCTCCGGCCGCGCAGCGGCGGCGATCCGGGCGCCGTCACGCCCCCCTGAAACGCCGCGCCGCGCGGCGGTCGCGAAGGACTGCCGCGCGGCGTTCGGTTCGATCGGTGTCGGGACCGGGGAGGCGGATCAGCCGAGCCCGGCGTGGAGACGCTGCGGCGCGTCCAGGGTGGCGACGGCGTCCGGGAGGACGCCGAGGCCCGGCTCGCCCTCGTCCCCATCCGCCTCGTCCCCGGCCGAGAGGACGCCCTCGCCGCCGAGCCGGTTCTTCATGCCCCACACGGCCGCCTGNCGTGGAGACGCTGCGGCGCGTCCAGGGTGGCGACGGCGTCCGGGAGGACGCCGAGGCCCGGCTCGCCCTCGTCCCCATCCGCCTCGTCCCCGGCCGAGAGGACGCCCTCGCCGCCGAGCCGGTTCTTCATGCCCCACACGGCCGCCTGGGTCCGGTTCTGGACCCGCATCTTGCGCAGGATCGCCTTGACATGCCCCTTCACGCGCCCAACCGGGATGGCGAGCTGGCGGGCGATGTCGCGATTCGATTCCCCCCGCACGAGGCACGCGATGATCCTGGTCTCGCGCGGCGAAGGCCGAAAGGAGGATGGCGGGGACGCGTCCGGCCCGGCCTCCTCCGGATCACCGGCCTCCGGCAGCGCCGTCTCGGCCGGGGAGGGCGGCAGGCAGGGCACCACCCGGTGGCCCATCAGCGCCAGTTCCACGGCCTGCACCAGGGTGTCGACGCCGGTCGTGCGCGTCAGGATTGCCGAGACGCCGCATTCCAGCAGCGGCACGACCTGCTCCTCGGCAAATTCGGAGCAGAGGCAGATCAGGGCGCTGTGCGGAAAACGCTCCCGCACCGCACGCACCTCATCCACCGTGAGTTCAACCCTGGGTTCGGATGACAGGATCACAATGGCGGGAGGCGCGAGCGGCCCGCCGTGCCGTGACGCTTCGGCGAGCTGCGCCTCGGCGAACACGACCTCGAATCCCTTCGGCGCAAGCAGGCGCCGCAGTCCTTCTCGGAACAACTCGGTTCCACCGACGATCACGGTCTCCAACCGAGCGTCCCTCGCCTGAACACGCGGATCGACGCTGCTCTGATGTCCATGGATCATGACAGGACTCTATGCTCTGGAGCGCTGCGAGGCGGGACTGGGTACGGGTGCGTACAGATACTCCCCCCTTTGTAAGCTTCTTGACAGTCAATGCATTGATCAATGTCAAAACTCGGATAATTTGAGGGAGAGAAAACTGCTCCGCCCATACGGAACGGGCGCAGTCCGATCATTTTATATTTACGATATTAATCCTCCACAACGCACGAGCTTTTACTTGGAGCCGACATAGAATAAAATATGTATAAATCGCAACAATCTTCCTACGTATGAAGCAGATCAGAACAGTTGTTGCGTGAAAACCATACCATCATACATCAATATTGCCAAGGGATGAAAAGACACGCCTAGGTGGTATTTATTTACCGATTACCGCACACGCTGTATCCCGGCGGAGGGCCGCGGGCATCGGCGCCCACGGACGGCTCGGGGCCTTGCGGCACGGTCGATCGCGGCTGGGAATCCCTGCGGCACGCCCATGGATCGAACGTCCGGCGGCAGGCAGGTCTCGACGCGCCGGAGGCGCGGAGCGAGGGGCTAGGACGGAATCGGAGCCCCGGACGGCGCGGCGGCCTGCCGGTTCAGGCCTCGACGGGCCTGGGCGAGAGGGCCGGCGTGGCGCCGTTGAGGTAGTGGGGTGCGAAGGCCGCGAAGGCCTTGAGGCGGCCGACATCCGGGATCTCGACGCGCCGGCTGCGCCACTCGACCAGCTTCTTGCGGGCGAGGACCTTGAGCACCCGGTTGGTATGGACCGGCGAGATGCCGATCATGTCCGCCAGGTCCGTCTGGGTGATGTCGAGTTCGAAGCCGGTCTCATCCGCGAAGCCGATGGCCTGCAGACGCACGAACAGCTCGCAGAAGAGATGCGCCAATTGCCGGTCGGAGCCGCGCCCGACGTTGCACAGCCATTCCTGCATGGTGTTCATGCGCAGGAAGACGTCGCGCTGGAGCGCCTCGGCGACCTTGGGGTTCCACTCGGCGAGGGGCGAGCCCGGCCGCGGGAAGACCCGCATGACGCGGCAGGCCGTGAGGGTGCCGACCGAGTAGCCCTGCCGGCGGCTGTCGGGGACCTGCCCGCAGAACGACTCGCCCGGCAGGATCAGGGCGACGATCCGCCGCGACCCGTCCGGCAGGATCCGGTACACGCAGGCCAGACCTTCGAGCAGGATGACGACGCTCTCCGAACCGCACTCGTCGAAGATGTCCGCCCGCGCCGGGACATTGACGGAGCGCGGCGGCGTCGGCGCGGAGGTCGACCGCATCTCGTCGGCGATCGCCACCTGACCGTCCCGCTGCGCTTGTCGAGAATTGTGCATGTGGCGATTCCTCGGCTTGGTGCCTACGGCGCGGATCGGCGCCCGCCGCGGGGCAGGCGGGACGACCGCCGCCGCACCGGGTGCGGAGGCAGGATCGCGCGGCGGCAGAGGAGCGGGTGATCGACGGGCGGAGCGGGGCGGGAAACGGCGGCGCTTGCTCGCCTTGCCGGCCCGGCGACCGGAGCGGGGCGGATCCGGAGGCAGCTCCGCTCACGCGACGCCGAATCTCCGTTGCCTCTCAGCCGAGGCGGCGTTGAACGCCGCAGCGTCTTCCCACTCACCAACATATCCTCAGACTCGGCGCCGCCCGCCGGACACGACAACATCAAATGTTACTCCCGGACGAGCTTACCGTTATACACCAACTGTCTAGGGATGATAAAGCGGTACAATGTTCTAGGGCGGCCCACGTCAACCGGAATTCGCCTGCCCGCCCGGCGCAGAGGCGGCCGACAGGGGCCGGCCGTGGCCCCCTGGCACCGCCTGCGACCGCGCCGCCCCCGGACATGACGCCAAGTCCTCGTCCAAGTCCTCGTCTCAGTCCTTGTCCTGCCGCACTTCGCGCCGAACCGGCATCCCGTTCGGCGCGGAGCCCGCTCGTCCGGATGGAGCGTGACGTCACCGGACCGGTCCTGCCGTCTGCCCCAGGAAGTCGGCCGGCCTCGGCGGCGGCTTGACGGGGGCGAGTTTCCTCGCGCGGGCGGAGGGCGTGGTGGCGCGGGCCCTGGCCGCCGCATCCGGGCCGGCCTGCAGCGCGGCCGGACGGGCGCCGGGTGGCAGCGGAACCGGCGCGCCGGGGGCGTCGGGCGCAGGGAACGACTCACCGGCCCGCAGCGACAGGCCCGCGCGGGGCAGGCTCTGGGTCTCGTGCAGGGTCACGAAGCGGGGCAGCGCCGGCACCGGTGGCGCCTCGGCCGGCGCGGCATCGGCCACGCCTTCGGCTGCGGCGGGAAGCGGCGCCGGATCGGGGCGCGCGAGTGCGACGGGCCGCCTGAGTTCCTCGGCCAGCACCGCCTCGGCCAGGGCCGCCTCGGCGGCGGCCCGGCCGGCGCGCGCCTGGGCCACGCTCTCGTCGGCGACGGCGAGCCGCGCGGCGGCTTCGCCGAGCGACCGGCGCAGGTCCCCGGCCTCGGCCTGGGCGGCGGCCAGGGCCGTCTCGGCGGCCTCGGCGGCGCGGGTGCGGTCATCCGCCCGGGCGTCGGCCCCGAGGCGCTGCTCCTGCACCCGGCTGAGGGCCGCCGCGCGCTGCTCGGCCTCCTGCCGCGCCTGGGCGGCCTGCGCCTGCGCGGCGGCCTCCGCGGCCCTGGCGCGGTCGAGATCGGCGGCGAGGGCGGCGGCCTGCGCGCTGGCGGTGGCGAGGCGCTGCGCCGCCGCTTCCTGACCCGTCCCGACCAGCGCCTGCGGCCGAAGGGCGGGGTTCAGGGCGGAGGCCAGATACCCGGCCAGGACACCGGCCAGGAGGGCCACCGCCACCAGCAGGCCCGCGAGGCCGCGCGTGATCCGCGGGCCAGCGTGCTGGCGGCGAGGCTCGCGCCCGGCCTCGAAGAGATCCGGATGCTCGCGCAGGAAGGCTTCGGCCCAGGTCGACGCCTGTCCGGCGGCTTCCGGGAGCGGAACGGCCCCGCCGGGCCGCGCGCCCCGTCCCGCGGACGGCGCCTGACGCGCTCCGGAGGTGAGGCCGGCGGGCGAGGCGGGTTTGAAGGCGGGCGTGAGCGGTCGATGGAGCATGGTGTCATCTGCCCTTCTGGTGCGCCGCGTCGGCTCCCGCCGACCGCTTCGGCGCGGTCCGGTCATGCAACCCGGGAAACGGGCGGCCGCGTCGGGCTCCGGGCGGGCGCCGCGGGTGGGGCCGGCGCTCGCCTCTCGCTGAGGGAAGCCGCGCGGGCTTGTGCGCCGCGCGGGACGACGCACGGGAGCGTGCCGTCGCGCGGGAGGGCAGGGGACATTGCCGAATCCGGCTTCGCCGCCCTGGGAGAAGACCCAATCCCTGTCCGGGTACCGGTCATCACCATCTCCGCTGCCGGGCAGCCCATCGCGTCCGCGGCTCGACACGACCTTGCCAGAGCCGGGCCCAACCCGGACTCGATCTTTCGGGGTAGACGGCCAGAAAAGACGGCCGCGAGAGCATCCGATGATCTCAAGACAACCCGCGGCACGGGCTCTGAAGAGGGCAAGGCGAAATTTCGGCGCCTCTAATCCTGAATCGAACTACGCCCGAGCGATCCGTATTCTACGCTCCATTGCCGAGATCGAATCCGCGAGCGACCGCCTTCCTGGTGGCTGCCGGGAGCGGGGCCGATCCGGCGTGCCCGCGACTCCGCGGGCGCACGACCGAGCAGACCGGTCCCGGCGCCGTGCGGCGGCGGCCGGCAGGAGGCGGCGTTCCGCCGCGGATCAGGAAGCGGAGTGCAGGATGCGCGTCGTCATGGTTGGATCCGGCTACGTCGGCCTGGTGTCGGGAGCCTGTTTCGCGGATTTCGGACACGACGTCGTGTGCGTCGACACC
>NZ_JBKIBX010000004.1:0-58706 GCF_046557895.1 Methylobacterium oryzisoli
TTCATGTTCGAGACGCGTTTTCCGCAGAAGGTGAGCCGCTTCGCGGCCGAGACGGCGGCGCTGCAGCGGGACTACGGCGACTACGGCCGTGCGCTGGCCCGCCACTTCGACCCGAACCGGCCGGAGGCGCGGAGATGAGCGGGATCGATCACACCCACGATACCGGCTTACGCAGCTGGGTTCCGGGGGCGGACGGCCACGCGGATTTCCCGATCCAGAACCTGCCGCTCGGCGTGTTTTCGCCGAACGGCGAGGCGCCGCGAGCGGGCGTCGCGATCGGTGGGCGCATCCTCGACCTGCCGGCGCTCTGAACGCTCATGCCCTGGCATCCCGTCGCCGACACCGCCGACTTCGCGCAGCGCCCCGTGATCGGGCGCGACTGCGCCGGGCGCAAGCTCGCGCTCTACCGCCTCGCCGACCGCTACTACGCCACCGCGAACACCTGCACCCACGCGAACGCGCTCCTCTCGGAGGGCGAAGTGGTGGAGGGCTACATCGAGTGCCCGGCCCATTACGGGCTGTTCGAGATCGCCACCGGCAAGGCGCAGGGGGCGCCGGTCTGTGTCGACCTCGCCACCTATCCGGTGCGGGTCACCGGCACCCGGGTCGAGGTCGAGATTCCGGACTGAGGGCCGCCCCTCAGGGCGTGCCGTGCTCCAGGCCGCGCAGCGGCAGCGGCGCCCCGCTCTTGAGCGTGTCGAGCACGATCGAGGAGCGCACGCTCGCGACGCTCTCGTGGGCCAGGAGCGCGCCGTTGACGACCGCCGACAGGGCGTTCAGGTCCGGCACGATCATCTTCAGCAGGTAGTCGCTGTCGCCGGTGAGCGCGTGGGCTTCGAGCACGCAGTCGAGGCTGCGCACGAGCTGCGCGAAGCGCCGGGAATTGTCGCCGCTGTGCGTGGCGAGCGTCACCCGGGTGAAGACCGTCACGCCGAGGCCGAGCCGCGCGGGATCGAGCTCGGCCCGGTAGCCGCGCACCACGCCCTGCTCCTCCAGGCGGATGCGGCGGCGCGAGCACTGGCTGGCCGACAGGTTCACGCGGTCGGCGAGCTCCTGGTTACCAAGCCGCCCGTCCTCCTGCAGCGCCGCGAGGATCTTGAGGTCGAACCCGTCGAGCGTGATCGAACCCGTCATCTCCGGCCCCTCCGATGCACGATCCTCGCGCGGATCGCCGCCGAGAGCCGTCACTTTGCACGCCCATCGCATCCTGCGCGTGCTGTCCTCGGCGCCGTCAACAGGAGGACGCGATGGGCCCCTATCCCCACGATGCACCCGCGCCGCGGATCGGCGAGGCGAACCCGATGGGCACCGACGGCTTCGAGTTCGTGGAATACGCCCATCCGGACCCGCAGGCGCTGCACGACCTCTTCCGGGCCATGGGCTTCACGGCCGTGGCGCGCCACCGCACCCGGGCGATCACCGTCTACCGCCAGGGCGACGTGAACTACCTCGTCAACGAGGCGCCGGGCACGCATGGGCACCGCTTCGTGGCGGCCCACGGCCCCTGCGCGCCCTCGATGGCCTTCCGGGTGGTCGATGCCCGCCACGCCTATGAGCGCGCCGTCGCGCTCGGCGCCGAGCCGGCCGATCCGACGGACGGAGAAAAGACCCTCGATGTCCTGGCGATCAAGGGGATCGGCGGCTCGCTCCTGTACTTCGTGGACACCTACGGGCCGAAGGGCTCGCCCTACGAGGCCGAGTTCGAGTGGCTGGGCGCGCGCGACCCGCGCCCCGAGGGCCTCGGCCTGTTCTACCTCGACCACCTGACCCACAACGTGCATCGCGGGCGCATGCAGGTCTGGGCGGACTTTTACGAGCGCCTCTTCAACTTCCGCCAGATCCGCTACTTCGACATCGAGGGCAAGCTGACCGGCCTCTTTTCCAAGGCGCTGACCTCGCCCGACGGCAAGATCCGCATCCCGATCAACGAGTCCGCCGACGAGAAGAGCCAGATCGAGGAGTACCTCCACGCCTATAACGGCGAGGGGATCCAGCACATCGCCTGCGGCTGCCGCGACATCTACGCGACGATCGAGGCGCTGCGGGCGCGCGGGGTGTCGTTCATGCCCTCGCCGCCCTCGGTCTACTACCGGCGCATCGACCGGCGGCTGCCCGGCCACGGCGAGCCGCTGGAGCGGATGGAGCGCAACGGCATCCTCATCGACGGCGAGGGCGTGGTCGAGGGCGGGATGACCAAGATCCTGCTGCAGCTCTTCTCGGCCAACGCGATCGGGCCGATCTTCTTCGAGTTCATCCAGCGCAAGGGTGATGACGGCTTCGGCGAGGGCAACTTCAAGGCCCTGTTCGAGTCGATCGAGGAGGACCAGATCCGCCGCGGCGTGCTCGGGCGGCCGGACGAGGCCGCCTGACGCGGCCTCTCAGGCAACGCGGTGCGGCGCGGCGTCCGCGGCGCCCGCCACGCGCACGTGGTTGCGGCCCTGCCGCTTGGCCTCGTAGAGGGCCGCGTCGGCGGCCGCGAACCACGCGTCGGTGGAGGCCTCGGCCGACAGGCGGCCTGCGTGCATCGCCCCGATGCTGACCGTGACCATGCCGCCTTCGTGTCCGGCATGCGGGATGGCCTTGGCGGCGATCGCCCGCCTGATCCGTTCCGCATAAGTCGCAGTGCCGGCCTCGTCCGTATCCTTGAGGATCACGGCGAATTCCTCGCCGCCGATCCGGCAGGCGAGGTCGCCGGTCCGCGCCACCTGCCGCTGCAGGACGCGGGCGATCGTCTTCAGCACGTGGTCGCCGGCCAAGTGCCCGTAGATGTCGTTGTAGCGCTTGAACTGGTCGGCATCGAGCAGCAGCAGCGCCGTGCCCGGATGCCGGCGGCGCGCGGCGCTCGCCATCGCCGCGTCGAAGCGGCGGCGGTTGGGCAGGCCGGTCAGCCCGTCGGTCTCGGCGAGGCGAGCGAGTTCCCGGCTCGCCGCCTGGGCGGCCGTCTCGGCCTCCCGGCGCCGTTCGAGTTCGCGCCGCAGCCACAGCGTCAGGCCGGCCACGCCGCCGCACATCACCAGCACGGTGAGCATCATGAGCAGCGCCTTCGGCCGCCACGCCGCATCGATCGCCGCCACCGGATAGGCCACGCTGATCCGCAGCGGCCGGCGGCCGACCCGCATGAAGGTCTGCAGGGACTCGGTCCCGCCCGCCATAGCGGTGAACCGTCCGGCCTCCTCGCTCAGGATGCGCGCGACGGCGGCGGCGTTTCCCTCCCCGGGCGGTGCGGCCGGAACCCGGACGAGCGGCGTGCCGTCGTCGAGCAGCAGCGTGATCGCGAGGCCGGGTTCGACGGTGAGGCGCGCGAACGCGCTCTCGAAATGCTCCACCTCGATGGTGCCGACGACCACGCCCGCGAAGGCGTCGTCCGCGTAGGCGAGGCGGCGGCTCAGCGGGATCACCACCTTGTCGCTCATGGACGAGGTCAGCGGACGCCCGATGTAGAGCCCGACGTCGGACGACTGCTCATGGACCTGGAAATAGGTGCGATCCGCGGCGTTCAGGCGCCGCGGCACGACGAACTGCGAGTCGATGTAGGCCTGCCCGCCCGCGTCGAGCACGAACATCGAGCCGAAGCCGGTGCCGCTCGCGGCGCGGTCGAACAGGACGAGCTGGCGGATCTCCGGGCTCAACCCCTCCAGCTCCGGGTTGCGCAGACCCTCCGTCACGGCCTGCAGCGAGAGGCCGTAGAGTTCGATGTCGCGGTCGAGGGTGCGCTCGACGCTGCGCAGCAGGCTCTCGGCGGTGCTCGTCGCATGGTCCCATGCATTGTTTCGCAGGGTCATGATGAGGCCGGTCGCCAGCGCGCAGAGCGCCACGGTCACGGCCGCGCTGAGGCCGACGAGGACGCGTGCCAGCTGCTTCAGGCGGTGCGGCTGATCCTGCGGCGTGGCGTTGCGTGGCATCCTGGGGTCCGGCCCGGCCTCTTGCGCCGACCGTAGGTCCGAACTCCTAAGCCGCCGTTGCGTCCCCGCCGATGCCGCCACCCCGAGGCCACGCGGGCCTGGAGCGGGATCCGATCGCGTTGTGACACGGTCCACGACAGCGCGATGGTGAGGAGGGCGCACGGATCTCGGAGGTTTCAGGGGGCCTCCTGAGTGACCCATCGTGTGGACACCTCCGGATGAGGTCGGGGGTAGTCTGAAGCTACAAACTCAGTCAAATTCTCTCGCACGTGCCTTTCCCGGACGACTGTAACGAAGTGGAAGGAGATCCGGGATCCAGCCGATGATTTGCCGCGCAGGGGCTCTGCATTTTTCACCGTTTCAGACAGGCGGACGCTTCGCGATGTCTTGCTCTGGGTCCCGGATCTCCTTCCGCTTCGCTCCAGTCGTCCGGGAAAGGGGGATTGGAGTGGGCCTGTTCCGCCATGCGGCATGGCCGTGTGCAACTGTCGTGTACCGCGGGCAACGCGATCGGATGCGGCTCTAGTGTGGCGATCCCGGCGTCTCCTGCGCCAGGATCCGGGCCACGTGGCGCAGCTTGTCGGGGTTGCGCATGATGTAGATCGCCCGGATGCGGCCGTCCTCGACCGCGAGCGCGGTCGTCTGCAGCACCTCGCCGCGATCGAGGCTGGCGAAGCCCGGCAGTCCGTCGATCAGCATCGGCCGCAGCAGGCGCGCGGGCTCGGCGCCGGGCTTGCGCCGCAGCCCCGCATAGAGCCGCAGCACCCGCGCGAGGCCGGTGATCGGGTTGCGGAAGGCGATGACGCGGCCGCCGCCGTCCGAGTGCAGCACCACGTCCTGCGCCAGCATCGCGCCGAGCGCCTGCGTGTTCCCGTCCCGCGAGGCGGCGAAGAAGGCCTGCGCGATCCGCTCGGCTTCCGCGTCCGCGATCGCGTAGCGGGGGGGGGCCCGCCCCNGCCAGCATCGCGCCGAGCGCCTGCGTGTTCCCGTCCCGCGAGGCGGCGAAGAAGGCCTGCGCGATCCGCTCGGCTTCCGCGTCCGCGATCGCGTAGCGCGGGCGCGCCGTCCGCACGTGCCGGCGCGCCCGCACGGCGAGCTGGCGCACAGCCGCGGCGTCCCGGTCGAGGGTGCTCGCCACGTCCGACAGCGCGACTCCGAAGACGTCGTGCAGCAGGAAGGCCGCCCGTTCGAGGGGGGAGAGGCGTTCGAGCGCCATCATCAGGGTCAGCGTGAGATCGTCCTCCGGCTCCGCCTCGCCGGCCCCGACCAGCGGCTCGGGCAGCCACGCGCCCACATAGGTCTCGCGCCGCGCCCGCGCCGACTTCAGGCGGTCGAGGCACAGCCGCGTGACGATGCGCGTCAGGAAGGCGGCGGGACTATCCACCGCCCGCTCCACGCCCTGCCAGCGCAGCCACGCATCCTGCACCACGTCCTCGGCCTCGGCCACCGAGCCGGTCATGCGGTAGGCGAGACGCAGCAGCCGGGGCCGCTGCGCCTCGAAGGCCGCGGTGGCCGCGTCAGGTTCCGGCACGGGGCGTCTCCACCGGATGGGCGGCCCGGAACCCGACCTGAAGGCGGTTCCAGACGTTGATGGCGCCGATCAGGAGGGTGAGCTGAACCTGTTCGGCCTCGCTGAAGTGCCGGGCCATCTCCTCGTAGTCGGCATCCGGGGCGCCGGTCTCGGCCACGCGGGTCAGCGCCTCGGTCCAGGCCAGCGCCGCGCGCTCGCGGGCGCTGTAGAGCGTCGATTCGCGCCACGCGCTCAACAGGTACAGGCGCATCTCGGTCTCGCCGTGCGCGCGGGCCTCGCTGGTGTGCATATGGATGCAGTAGGCGCAGCCGTTGATCTGCGAGGCCCGCAGCTTCACGAGGTGCTTCAGCCCCTGCTCGATCGGACCCGACCGGAAGCTCGCCTCCAGCGCCATCATGGCGCGGATGCCTTCGGGGGCAAGATCGTAGGGTTTATGCAGGCGAGGGGTCATCGTGCGTCTCCCGCGGGCGTTCTGCCCGCTCGCGGCGATGACGAGGCGGACCCTGCCCGGTGTGACATGGCCGCGCGAGAAATCGCGCGGCGCCGGCCGAGGCGAGATAGTTGCCTAGGCAACGAAATTGTGGCAGGTTGCGTCCCATGAGCCTGGGCCGCGATCCAGCGCGGAGGAAGCGATGCACGAGGCGTGGTCATGAGCGGCCCCGGCGGAATCGTGATTGTCGGGGCCGGCCAGGGCGGGTTCCAGGTGGCGGCGTCGTTGCGCGAGGGCGGCTACGAGGGATCGATCCTGCTCCTCGGCGACGAGCCGGCGCCGCCCTACCAGCGGCCCCCGCTCTCGAAGGCCTACCTCACCGGCAAGACCGATGCGGCCGGCCTGCAGCTGCGGCCCGAGAGCTTTTACGCCGATCACCGCATCGCGGTGCGCACCGGCGCGCCGGTCGTCGCCATCGACCGCGGGGCGCGGCAGGTGCGCCTCGCGGACGGGGAGGCGATCGGCTACGACCACCTCGTGCTGGCCACAGGCTCGCGCAACCGGCCGCTGCCGGTGCCGGGCACCGACCTCGCGGGCGTGCGGCAGCTGCGCACCCTGGCGGAGGCCGACGCGATCCGCGCCCGGCTCTCCGAGATCCGCCGCGTCGCGGTGGTGGGGGCGGGCTTCATCGGGCTCGAATTCGCCGCCGTGGCGGCCGCCCGCTCCATCGCCGTCACCGTGCTGGAGGCGACCGACCGGCCGATGGCCCGGGCGCTCTCGCGGCCGATGTCGGCCTTCTTCCGCGCCGCGCACGAGGCCGCGGGCATCACCTTCGCGTTCGGGGCCGGCGTGGTGCGCATCCACGGAGAGGACGGCCGCGCGACCGGGGTGGAGACCGCGGACGGGGCGATCGTGCCCGCCGACCTCGTCCTCGTCGGCATCGGCGTCGTGCCGAACGCCGAACTCGCGGCGGCGGCGGGCTTGGCGGTGGAGAACGGCGTCGTCGTGGACGCGCAGCTCCTGACCGCGGACCCGGCGATCTCGGCCATCGGCGACTGCGCCGCCTATCCGAGCCCCTTCGCCGACGGGGCGCCGACCCGGATCGAGGCGGTTCAGAACGCCGTCGATCACGCCCGCTGCGTCGCGGCCCGCCTCAACGGCCGGCCGGCCGCCTACGGGGCGGTGCCGTGGTTCTGGAGCGACCAGGGCCCGCTGAAGCTGCAGATCGCCGGGCTCGCCGTGCCGCACGACGAGACCGTGACCCGGGGAGACCCGGGGAGTGGCGCCTTCTCGGTCTTCTGCTACCGCGGCGGCCACCTCACGGGCGTCGAATCGGTGAACAAGCCGGCCGACCACATGGTGGCCCGCCGCCTGCTCGCCGGCCGCATCCCGCTCGCGCCTCGGGAGGCGGCCGACCCTGCCTTCGACCTGAAGGCGCGGCTCAGCGCCGCCTGATCGCCGCCGATGGTCCGCCTCAGCCTCATCCGCCACGACGGCCGCCGGCTCGGCGCCTCAGCCCTCGGGCATCGCCTTGGTGACGGCCGGGAGGTTCGCGTGCAGGCGGTTGAGGAGGCCGATCAGAGTCGCCTGCTGCTCGGCGTCGAGGCAGGCGAGCAGGCGCCGCTCCCGCTCCAGCGCCACCACGATGATCCGGTCGTGCAGCGCCGCCCCGGCCTCGGTCAGCCGGATCAGCCGGCGGCGCGCGTCGCCCGGATCCTCGGCGGTGTCCACGAGGCCGCGGCGCTCCATGGCGGCGAGCGTCCGGCTCACCGGCCCCTTGTCGAAGCCGATGACGTGGCAGATGCGGGCGGCCGGGATGCCGGGTTCGAGGGCGAGCAGCGAAAGAATCCGCCACTCGGTCACGTTCACGCCGAAGCGGCGCTGGTAGGTGGTGTTGGCGCTGCGCGAGAGCTTGTTGGCCACGAAGGTCAGGAGCGCCGGCACGTAGCGGTCGAGGTCGAGGCGCGGCGCCTCGCCGGCCACCGGACTCCGCTCCGCCCGTCCCTTCGCCATCCGTGCCTCGGACCGTCCTGCCTGAGGCCCGGTATGGCGCAACCGGTGCGGGCCGTCGACCCGCTCTGCCGAACCGCACACACCAGGGAGGTGCACCCATGACGCCGCTTCCACGCCCGCCCGAGACGGCGCCCGGACTCCCGCCGCTCGCTCCCGGCCTCTCGCCCTCCGGTGCGCCGGCCGTGGACGTCGATCCGTTCTCGACGGAGTTCTTCGAGGACCCGCACCGCATCCACGAGGCTTTGCGCGAGGCCGGGCCGGTGGTCTGGCTGCCGCGCTGGAGCGTCCACGCGGTGGCCCGCTACGCGGAGGTTCACGCCGTCCTCAACGATCCCGCCACCTTCTGCTCCGGCCGCGGCGTGGGCCTGAGCGACTTCGCCCGCGAGACACCGTGGCGGCCCAAGAGCCTGATCCTGGAGGCCGATCCGCCCGAGCACGGCCGCGCCCGCGCGGTCTTGAGCCGCGTGCTCTCGCCCGGCGTGATGAAGACCCTGCGCGAGCGCTTCCGGGTCGCCGCCGAGGCGCTGGCCGACGACCTGCTCGCCCGCCGCTCCTTTGACGCCGTCGCGGACCTCGCCGAGGCCTTTCCCCTCTCGGTCTTTCCCGACGCGGTCGGGCTGCAGCGCGAGGGGCGCGAGCACCTGCTGCCCTATGCGGGGCTCGCCTTCAACGCCTTCGGCCCGCCGAACGAGCTGCGCCAGCGCGCCCTGGAGACCGCCGCGCCGCACGTGGAGTGGGTGATGACCCAGTGCCGGCGCGAGAACCTCACATCCGGCGGCTTCGGCGCCGAGATCCACGCGGCGGCCGATCGCGGCGAGATCACTCCCGACGAGGCGCCGCTCCTCGTGCGCTCCCTCCTCACAGCCGGGCTCGACACCACGGTGAACGGGATCGGGGCGGCGATTTATTGCCTCGCCCGCTTCCCCGAGGCCTTCGCGCGGCTGCGTGAGAAGCCGGCCCTGGCGCGGGCGGCCTTCGAGGAGGCGGTGCGCTTCGAGAGCCCGGTGCAGACCTTCTTCCGCACCACGACGCGCGACGTCGAGATCGGTGGGGTGACCATCCCGGAAGGCTCCAAGGTGCTGATGTTCCTGGGCGCCGCCAACCGTGACCCGCGCCGCTGGCAGGAGCCGGCGCGCTACGACCCCGAGCGGCAGACCGTGGGCCATGTGGGCTTCGGCTCCGGCATCCACATGTGCGTCGGCCAGCTCCTCGCGCGGCTCGAAGGCGAGGTGATGCTGGGCGCGCTCGCCGCCCGGGTCGGGTCGATCGCCATCACCGGACCGGTCGTGCGCCGCTACAACAACACGCTGCGCGGCCTGGAGCGTCTGCCCGTGACCCTCACGCCGGCCTTCAGGCCGGTGCCGGCCCGAGACCGGCCCATTCCGACCTCGGGCGCAGCCGCCCGGGGTCGGTCCGCCCCTCTTCCCGATCTTGCACCCCGTTCGCCCCCGGACCGCTGACCGGGCCGGCGAACGGCGCCGAGGATGCACCATGACGAGCATCACCTTCATCCAGCCCGACGGCCACTCCCGGTCCCTCGGCCTTGCCGACGGCACGAGCCTGATGCAGGGCGCCACGGGGGCCGGCCTCGACGGCATCGTGGCCGAGTGCGGCGGCAACGCCATGTGCGCCACCTGCCACGTCTACGTGGACGAGGCCTGGGCCGGGCGCCTGCCGCCGCTCTCCGACGACGAGGACGCGCTCCTCGACGGCGCGGCGGCCGAGCGCCTGCCGACGAGCCGGCTCTCCTGCCAGATCACCGTCACGCCCGAACTCGACGGGCTCGTGGTACGCCTGCCGGAACGGCAGATCTGATCACCGCACACCACAAGATGGGGGAGGAGACCATGACGAAGACGATTCGCGCGCTCGCGCTCGCGGCGGCGCTCGCCGCGCCGCCGGCGCTGGCCGAGGTGTCGGACGGGGTGGTGCGCATCGGCGTGCTCACCGACATGTCGGGGCCGTTCCAAGACACCAACGGCATGGGCTCGGTGGAGGCCGCGCGCCTCGCCGCCGAGGATTTCGCCGGCGGAGGCAAGTCCATCCGGGTCGAGATCGTCTTCGCCGACCACCAGAACAAGGCCGATGTCGGCTCGGCCATCGCCCGCAAGTGGCTCGACATCGACAAGGTCGACGCAGTGGTCGACGTGCCGAACTCCTCGGTCGGGCTCGCCGTGAACGCGCTGGTGCGCGACACCCGGATGGCGCTCCTCGCCTCCGCCACCGCGACCTCGGAGCTGACCGGCAAGGCTTGCTCGCCCAACACCGTGCAATGGGTCAATGACGCCTGGGCCACCGGCAACACCACCGCCGCCGCGATGATGAAGCGGGGCGGCACCTCGTGGTACTTCCTGACCGTGAACTACGCCCTCGGGCAGGGTATCGAGGCGGAGGCGAGCGCCTACGTCACGCGCAACGGCGGCACCGTGAAGGGCGCGAGCCGCCACCCCCTCGGCACCGCCGATTTCTCCTCGCTGCTCCTTCAGGCGCAGAGTTCCGGCGCCAAGGTCGTCGGCCTCGCCAATGCGGGGGCGGACGCCATCAACATCGTCAAGCAGGCCTCGGAATTCGGCCTCAAGGAGAGCGGCCAGTCGCTGGTGGCGTTCTTGGTCTTCATCAACGACGTGCACGCGATGGGGTTGAAGGACGCGCAGGGGCTGCTCCTCACCGAGTCCTTCTACTGGAACATGAACGACGCCACGCGCGACTTCGCCAAGCGCTTCGCCGCCCGTCCCGGACAGGCCGGCAAGGTGCCGAGCGGCAACCAGGCCGGCGTCTACTCGGCGACGCTGGCCTATCTCGACGCGGTCGCGCGCACCGGCAGCGACGACGCCCGGACGGCGGTCGCCGAGATGAAGCGCCAGCCCCCGCGCGACAAGCTCTTCGGCGACCTCTCGGTGCGACCGGACGGACGGGCGATCCACCCGATCTACCTGTTCGAGGTGAAGAAGCCCGGCGAATCGAAGGCGCCCTACGACTACTACAACCTCGTCGCGACGGTGCCGGCCGACCAAGCCTTCCGGCCGATGGCCGAAGGCGGCTGCCCTATGGTGAAGTAGTGCGGCGCCCACCTTGGCCGTCGGCCTTCCTCGGCCCAAGCAGAATTGCACGGGGCAATTCTGCTTGGGCTCTTGTTTTGCATCATTGTCGCCGCCGAACCGGTGACCACTTCGGCGAATGATGCTTAGCTTGGCGGGGAAGGCGACACGGGGGTGGATATGGGACGGTGGATGGCGTGCGCGGCAACGCTCCTCGCGGTGGGGGGCCTCGCGCCGGCGCGGGCCGCCGAGGTGGTGGTCCGGGTCGACAAGGATGCCCAGCGCATGACCGTCACGGTCGACGGGCAGGAGCGCCATGCCTGGGCGGTTTCCACCGGGGCCTCGGGCTACGAGACGCCGGCCGGGTCGTTTCAGCCCAACCGGCTCGTGGCCGACCACCGCTCGAAGGAGTGGGACGATGCGCCGATGCCGCACTCGATCTTCTTCACCGAGGCCGGGCACGCCATCCACGGAAGCACCGCCGTCCGGCGGCTCGGCTCGCCGGCCTCGCACGGCTGCGTGCGGCTCGCGCCCGCCCACGCCCGGGCGCTGTTCGCCCTCGTGCGGACGGAGGGCATGGGCAGCACCCGCATCGAGATCACCGGCACGGAGGGGATCGCCACCGGCGTGGCGGGCGGAGCGTCCGGCACGCCCCTCGACTACCGCCGCCTCACCAGCTTCAACCCGATGGTGAGCGGCATCATGGTCGGCGGCACCGAGGCGCCGCGCCGGACCCGCACGCCGTAGGGCGGGGGAGGGGGCCGGAAACCGGCGGCCCCGCGCCCGGGTTGACCGAGCCCGGACGCGATGCGGAGTGGCGGATGCACGACAACGTCGAGAGGAGCCGCTTCGAGCTGCCGGTCGGGGACGCGATCGTCTACGCGGATTACCGACGCCAGGACGGGCACCTCGCCATCCTGTACGTCTACGCGCCTCCGGCGCTGCGCGGCACCGGCGCGGCGGGGCGGCTGATGGCTGCGGTGGCCGCCCGGGCACGGGCCGAGGGCCTGACCATCCGGCCGCTCTGCGGCTACGCGCGCTCCTGGCTGCGCGCCCATGGCAGCGATCTTCTGGCGTGACTTGGCGGCATGACCTGGGCCGGCCTGTACCGGCGGCCTCGATCTGGTAGGGTGCCCGCATGACCCTGCCCCGGCCTCTCGCGCGCCTGCTGGCGGCTTTGATCGTGACGATCGCCGGCTGCCTCCTGGCTTCGGCCGCGGAGGCCCATGCGGGGCATGCCCATGGACCGTCCGCCGCGTTCGTGGAGCGGCCGGCCGTGCAGGCGGTACCCGTCGCGGCCCGGCAGGCCGACGCGCCGGAGCCGTGCCTCGCGGCGGCGGACCGCGCGCCTTCCTGCCACGGCGTGTGCTGCAGCCTCGGCGCCTCCTGCTGCGCCCCGTCGCTCGGTCCGCCCGCGCTGCCGGGTCTCGCGGTGCCGGGCGCCGGGATCCGGCTGGCCGCGCCCGCGCAGCCCTTCCGCGCCGGCCTCTCGCCCGAAGCGCTGCCGCGACCGCCCCGGTCGCGCGCCTGAGGCACCCGCGCTCCCGCCCGTGACGGGCCGAGGGGCCTAAGGCTTTCACCCAACCTTCCCCTTCAGGCCGACCCGATCGCTGATCGAGGCGTGCAGACGCGCTCTCGCGCGCCGTCCGGTCGTGCCCGCCCATCCCCCCGGAGAACCCCATGATACCCTGGAGACTGCTCGTCGCGGGCGGCCTGCTGCTCGCCGCCCCGGTCTGCGCCCACGAGGCCTCGGGCCGCAACGGCGGCCGTGTCGCCGATGCCGGCCCCTACCACCTCGAACTCGTCGCGCGGGAGCGCACCGTCGACGTCTACGTGCTCGACGGGGCCGAGGCGCCGCTTCCCGCCGCCGGCTTCACGGCCACGGCCTTCCTGATGATCGACGGCAAGCCCGCGCGCATCGCGCTCGCGCCCGCCGGCGGCAGCCGCCTCACCGGTCTCGCCGAGGCCGCCCTCCCGGCCGCGCCGAAGGGCGCCGTGCAGCTCACGGCCCCGGACGGCTCCCGGGCCAGCGCCCGCTTCAACTGACGGAGGACCTTTCCCATGAGTCCAGCCACGATCACCCGCCGCGCGATGCCGGCCGTCCTCCTGCTCGGCCTCGCCGGTCCCGCTTCCGCGCAGCCGGGCGGCCACCACCACGGCGCACCGGCTGGCGGGACGCCGCGACACGACATGCAGGCGATGATGGACGCGACGAATCCCGCCCCGGGCGACGCCCCCTCGACGCGGGACTTCAAGGCCGCCGACCGGGCGATGATGCACGCCATGCACGTGCCCTATACCGGCGATCCCGACGTCGATTTCCGCACCCACATGATCCCGCACCACCAGGGCGCGATCGACATGGCGAAGGTGGTGCTGCGGCACACGTCGGACCCGGCGACCCGCCGGATGGCGCAAGCCATCATCGCCGAGCAGGAGCGCGAGATCGCCGAGATGCGCGACTGGCTGAAGGCGAAGGGCCGCTGAGGCCGGGCCGGTCAGGCTGCCTGACCGGCCACCAAGTCGACCACCGTGGTCCCGGCGGCGTCGCGCCGGGCCTGCGGCAGGCGCACCAGCACGATGGTGCCGGTGCCCTCCTCGGAGCGGATGCGCAGGCCCCCGCCATGCATGTCCGCGAGCGAGCGGGCGATGGCGAGGCCGAGCCCCGAGCCCTTGAAGCTGCGGGCGAAGTTGCTCTCGACCTGCTCGAAGGGGGCGCCGAGCTTCGGCAGCACCGCCTTGGGGATGCCGATGCCGCTGTCCTCCACGTAGATGTGGATCGCGCTGATCGCCCGCCGGATCCGCACCGCGACGCGGCCGGCCTCGGGGGTGAACTTCACGGCGTTCTGCAGCAGGTTGACGAGGATCTGGTGCAAGGCGCGCTCGTCGGCGAGCACCACCGCCTCGGCGTTCATCTCCACGCTGAGCGTCAGGCCCTTGGCGCGGGCCGGCTCCGCGATGAGCTTGAGCGCCCGCTCCAGCGCCTCGGCCACCGGCACCGGCTGCTTGGCGAGCGTGACCCGGCGCGCCTCGATGCGCGACATGTCGAGGATGTCGTCGATCACCGACAGCAGGTAATGCCCGCTGGAGCGGATGTCGCGGCAATACTCGCGGTATTTCTCGGAGCCGAGGGGGCCGAAGACCTCGTCCTGCATCACCTCGGCGAAGCCCAGGACCGCGTTGAGCGGCGTGCGCAGCTCGTGGCTCATGTTGGCCAGGAACTCGGATTTCGAGCGGTTGGCGCTCTCGGCCTGCGCCTTCTGGTCGAGGTAGCGCTCGGCGAGGTCGGCGAGCTGCTGGGTCTGGAGTTCGAGGGTGCGCCGGGAACGCTTGAGGTCCGCGACCGTGGCGATGAGCTGGCGCTCGGATTCGACGAGCCGCTCCTGGTGGCGCTTGAGCGTGGTGATGTCGGTGCCCACCGAGACGTAGCCGCCGTCCTTGGTGCGCCGCTCGCTGATCTGGAGCCAGCGCCCGTCCGCGAGTTCGGCCTCGAAGATCCGCGCCCCGGAATCCGCGAGATCGGGGTTGGGGAATTCCCGCCGCACCTGGGGCAGGGCGGCCCGGCCCATGATGGCGTCGTAGCGCCGCCCGGGCTGCGCCTCCTCGGGCGTGAGCGCGTGCAGGCGCCGGAACTTCGAGTTGCACAGCACGAGGTTGTTCTGCGCATCCCAGAGCACGAAGGCCTCCGAGACAGCTTCGACCGCGTCGCGCAGGCGCATGTCGGCGGTGGCGGTGGACTCGGCGAGGCGGCGCTGCTCGGAGACGTCCATCACGATGCCGACGAGGTGGCGCCCGCCATCCTCCTGGTCCTGGACGATCTCGGCCCGGGCCTTGAGCCAGATCCACTCGCCGGAGGCCGAGCGGATGCGAAATTCGTGGTCCACGGCCGCATCCTGCGCGGCGAGCTGCCGGGCGAGGCCGTAGAGGTCGGTGTCGTCGGGATGCACCAGGGCGTTGACGTCGCCGAAGGACAGGAACTCGCGCTCCCGGACGAAGCCGAGGATCTGGTACATCGAGTCCGACCAGTAGATCCGGCCGCGGGCGATGTCCCAGTCCCACAGGCCGCAGCGGCCGCGGCCGAGCGCGGTGTCGAGGCGCTGCCGGACTTGGTCGCAGACGCGGTCCACCGCCCGCGCCCGGTCCGCCTGGAGGGCGTAGGCGAGGCCGATGCAGATGATGACGAGGGCCACCGAGCCGACCACGATCCCCTGCGTGCGAGCCCGGCCCCACCACGCGGCCGTCGCCGCCTCCACGCCCTGGGTCACCGCCACCTGCCCGCGCCCGTCGGCGATGCGGCGCACCGTGGCGAGCACGTCGGCGCCGCCCGGCAGGGTGATGCGCATGATGCCGGCCCGCTCGCCCAGGATGCTGAGCGCCTGCCCCTCGCCGAAATGGTCGGTCAGCGTGCGCCGCCCGGCCGGCCCGGCCGGCAGCGCGGCCGACACCACCTCGTCGGGTCCGACGATGAGGAGGGTGCGGCCGTGATCGAGGGCGCCGGCCGGCAGCGCGGCTGCCAAGCGCTCCGCCAGCCCGGTCCCGCCGGGGGCTTGCCCGGTCCCGCCGGGGGCCTGGGCCAGGGACGCGGCTGCCAGGCGGGCGACGAGGTCGATCTCCCGCCCGGCCTCCGCCAGCACGTCCCGCCGCAGGGCGACGAGCTGGGTCAGCGTGATGGCCGCGAGGGAGAGGAGAAACAGCCCGAGGACGCCGGGGATCGCGAAGCGGAGCCAGGTCTCGGCCCGGGCGAGCCGCTGATGGGCCGGCGTCAGGACCCGCGTGATGCCCAGGATCGTTCCGGCACGTGCAGCGGTGGGGGCGGGATCCGCCTCCAGCATACCCAATCCCCCAAACCACGCGCTGCCGAGCGTTCACCCGCGGGCGCCGGGCACCCGCCGAATCACATCCATTTGTGACATTTCCACAGGCGATTTGTCCAGCATGTCGCTGGGGTCACACAGGCGTTAAACTTTCGTTTAACAGTTGAGAGTCGGCGCGCTGGAACCTGAATTGTTACAGCTGCTCAAGCGTTTGCCTGGTGACGTGCCGGAGCGAGCGACCGGTTGACAATGTCGCCGACGTCCGGCGAGAGCCCCGGCGAGCCCGCGATGGCGCGCAACGCCGCCTCGGCCCGAGCGCGGCGCTTGGCCTCCACCATACGCCACGTGCTGAAAGCCGTGAGGAGGCGCGCGGCGACCTGCGGGTTGCGGGTGTCCAGCGCCAGCACGGTCTCGGCCACGAGATCGTAGCCCGCGCCGTCCTCGCGATGGAACTGCGTCGGGTTGTTCAGGCTGAAACTGCCGATGAGCGAGCGCACCCGGTTGGGGTTGCCGAGCGAAAAACCCTCGTGCCGCATCAGGCCCCGCACCCGCTCCACCGTGCCCGCCTCGGGGATCGTGGCCTGGAGCGAGAACCACTTGTCGAGCACCAGCGGCTCGGTCCGGTGGGTCTGCGCGAAGGATTGGAGCGCGCGCTCGCGTGCCTCGCCCGGCAGGAGCGCGAGGGTGGCGAGCGCCGCCAGCCGGTCGGTCATGTTGGTCGCGCGGGCGAACTGCGCCTCCGCCATGTGCGTGCCCGTCGCCGGGTCGGCGGCCGCCACAAGGTCGAGGGCGGCGTTGGCGAGCGCCCGCCGCCCGGCGCTCGCCGCGTCCGGGCTGAAGGGGGCGTCGGCCGGGGCGGCGAGGCGCTCGCGCAGCGCGATCAGGCGCGGCGCCAGGGCGCGGCCGAGATGCTGCCGCAGGGTCCAGCGGGCGCGATGGATCGCGTCGGGATCGACGTTGGCGCCGATCTCCTGCGCCACCTCCTGGTCGCCCGGGATCGCCAGGACCAGGGCCGCGAAGGCGGGATCGGCCAGGGCCTCGGCGTCGAGGAAGGTGCCGAGCGCCTCGGCCAGCGCGGCGCCGTCCGCCCCCGCCTCGTCCACCAGGGGAGCGCCCGCGCGGGCGCGCGCCGTCAGCACGTCGAGGGCGAGGCCCTGCGCCGCCTGCCAGCGGTTGAACGGGTCGCTGTCGCGGGCGAGCAGGGTCAGGCGCTGGCCCGCGTCGAGGGCGTGGGCCACCCGCACGGGGGCCGAGAAACCGCGAAACAGCGAGGGCACCGGCGCCTCGGGCACGTCGGTGAAGACGACGCGCCCGCTCTCCTGCTCCAGCACGAACACGCCGTCGCGCACCTGCTCCGATCGCGCCGCCACCGGCCCGCCCTCCGGCGCCACGAGGCCGAGGGCGACCGGGATGACGAGGGGCTGCGGCTCGCCGCCCGCGCTCGCCTCGGTGGCGACGACCGGCAGGCTCTGGTGGAAGTCGAGGGTGTAGGTGCGGGCGTGCGGGTCGTGGCGCCCCGACACCGAGACCACCGGGGTGCCGGCCTGGGCGTACCAGCGGGCGAAGGCCGTGAGGTCGCGCCCGCTCACCTCCGCGAAGGCGGCGAGGAAGTCCTCCACCGTCGCCGCCGTGCCGTCGCAGCGCGCGAAGTAGAGGTCCATCCCGGCCCGGAAGGTCTCGGGCCCGAGCAGGGTGCGCAGCATGCGCACGATCTCGGCGCCCTTTTCGTAGACGGTCGCCGTGTAGAAGTTGTTGATCTCGCGATAGGCCTGGGGACGCACCGGATGGGCCAGCGGGCCGGCATCCTCCGGGAACTGGCGGGCGCGCAGGGTCCGCACCTCGGCGATGCGGTGGACCGGGCGCGAACGCTCGTCCGACGAGAATTCCTGGTCGCGAAACACCGTCAGCCCTTCCTTGAGGCAGAGCTGGAACCAGTCGCGACAGGTCACCCGGTTGCCGGACCAGTTGTGGAAGTACTCGTGGGCGATGATCGCCTCGATGTTGGCGTAGTCCGTGTCGGTGGCGGTGTCGGGGCTCGCCAGCACGTACTTGTCGTTGAAGATATTGAGGCCCTTGTTCTCCATCGCGCCCATGTTGAAGTCGGAGACCGCGACGACGTTGAAGACGTCGAGGTCGTAGACGCGGCCGAAGGCGCGCTCGTCCCAGGCCATCGCGCGCTTGACGGCGTCGAGCGCGTAGGGCGCGCGCTCCTCCTTGCCGGGCTCGACGTAGACGGCGACCTCGACCGTGCGTCCCTCCAGGGTAGTGAAGGTCGAGGCGATGCGGCCGAGCCGGCCGCCCACGAGCGCGAACAGGTAGGCGGGCTTGGGGTGGGGGTCGTGCCAGACCGCGAAATGCCGGTCCGGCCCCACCTCACCGGTCTCGACCGGGTTGCCGTTGCCCAGCAGCACCGGCGCCTCGGTCCGGTCCGCCTCGATGCGGGTGGTGTAGACCGCCAGCACGTCCGGCCGGTCGAGGAAGTAGGTGATGCGCCGGAACCCGTCCGCCTCGCACTGCGTGCAGTAGACCCCGTTCGAGCGGTAGAGCCCCATCAGCTTGGTGTTGGCGCTGGGGTTCACCTGCGTCTCCAGGCTGAGCACGAAGGGGCGGCTCGGCGGCTGGTGCAGGGTGAGCCCGCGCGGCCCGGCCTCGATCGCGCCGGGTGCGGTGGGCTGCCCGTCGAGGGCGATCGCGAGCAGCGTGAGGTCGTCGCCGTCGAGGACGAGCGGCGCCCCGGCCTCGCCCGCCGGGTTGGGCCGCAGCGCCAGCGTGGCGGTGACGCGCGTCTCGGTCGGGTGCAGGCGCACGTCGAGATCGACCCGGTCGATCAGGTAGTCGCTCGGCCGGTAGTCGGCGAGGCGGATGACCGGCGGGGTCTCGGTGCGCATGGGTTCTCCGGGCTTCCTGAGCAGGTGTCGCAACGCTGGCTGCCGGTCTCGCGGCCCGACCCTGCGCCATAGCCAAAACCGGGTCGCCGAGCGGCGCCGCGTCCCTCTTTTAGCCGCGACGCGCCCCCGCGCAACGCGGCGGGTGGGTGGCGGGGGGCCGTGCGTTGACCCGACCGGCCGCCGAACCATCTAAGGCCCCGTCATTCAGGAGCCCCCGACGATGGAATACCTGCACACGATGGTCCGGGTCGCCGACCTCGACCGCGCCCTCGACTTCTACTGCGCCAAGTTCGGCCTGCAGGAGGTGCGCCGGGTCGAGAACGAGAAGGGCCGCTTCACCCTGGTCTTCCTGGCCGCCCCGGGCGATGCCGCGCGGGCCAAGGACACCAAGTCGCCGCTCCTCGAACTCACCTACAACTGGGACCCGGAGGAGTACGGGGGCGGGCGCAATTTCGGACATCTGGCCTATCAGGTCGACGACATCTACGCGACCTGCGCCAAGCTGCAGGAGGCCGGCATCACCATCAACCGCCCGCCGCGGGACGGCTATATGGCCTTCATCCGCTCGCCGGACGGCATCTCGATCGAGATCCTGCAGAAGGGGGGCGCCAAGCCGCCGCAGGAGCCCTGGGCCTCGATGCAGAACACCGGGACGTGGTGAGGCCCAGGGTCGGGCACAGCGGCGGGCTCAGCCCTTGCGGGTGAGGAAGGCCGCGATGCCCTCCTCGGCGGCGCGGGCCAGCATATTTTCGGTCATCACCCGGCCGGCATGCGCGTAGGCCTCGGCGAGGGGCATCTCGATCTGCTCGTAGAAGGCGCGCTTGCCGACCCGCACCGTGTAGGGGCTGCGCGCCGCGATGCCCGCCGCCAGCGCCTGCGCTTCGGCGAGCGCGGTCCCGGCCCGCACCACCCGGTTGACGAGGCCGAGATCCTTGGCCTCGGCCGCGTCGGCCAGCTCGGCGGTGAGCAGCATCGCCATCGCGGCCTTGCGCGAAAGATTACGCGAGAGCGCCACCATCGGGGTCGAGCAGAAGAGGCCGATCTGGACGCCTGGGGTCGCGAAGCGCGCCTCCTCGCCCGCCACCGCGAGGTCGCAGGTGGCGACGAGCTGGCAGCCCGCCGCCGTCGCCACCCCTTCCACCGCCGCGATCACCGGCTGGGGCAGGGCGGGGATCGCCATCATCACCGCCGAGCAGAGGTCGAACAACGCGGCGAAGCGCGCCGCGCCCCGGTCCGCCTCGGCGCGGAAGGCGGTCATCTCCTTGAGGTCGTGGCCCGCGCAGAAAGCCGGCCCCGCCCCCGCGATCACCACGACGCGCACGCTCTCGTCCCGCGCCAAGTCCGCGAAGGCGTCCCGCAGCGCGCCGAGCAGCCCGAGCGAGAGGGCGTTGCGCGCCCGCGGACGGTTGAGGGTCAGCGTCGCGACGCCGTCGCGGTCCTCGCGCAGGAGAAGGGGTTCGTCCATCGGTGGCCTGTCAGTCTCCGTGAGGGGCGCCCATTGTCGGGCGGCCGGCGCCGTGCTGCAAGGCGCGCATTCCCATCCCCGACGGACCCGGAGCCGATGCCCCCCGAACCCGTGATGAGCCGCGAGGCGGTGTCCGCCTTCCTCGACGAGGTGTTTCCCCAGATCCATCACGGCGGCCCCGGGCCGGTGGTGGAGGCGGTCGGGCCGCTGACCGCGACCATGCGGCTGCCTTACCACGAGCGGCACCTGCGCCCGGGCGGCACGATCTCCGGCCCCGCCATGATGGGGCTCGCCGACGTCGCGCTCTACGTGGCGGTGCTGGCGAGCCTCGGCCCCGTCCCGCTCGCGGTGACTACCAACCTGTCGTTCAACTTCATGCGCAAGCCCGGGCCGCGCGACCTGATCGGCGAGGCGCGGCTGATGAAGCTCGGGCGCCAGCTCGCGGTGGGCGAGGTGCTGATCCGCAGCGAAGGCGAGAGCGAGCTGGTCTGCCACGCCACCGGCACTTACGCGATTCCGCCGCGCTGACGTGCGCGGTATCAGAGTACCGCAATGGCGAAGTCGCTCTCGCGTCTCGCGTTTTTCCGGACGCGGCGCACCCGAACACGATTGACGGGGCGCACCGGCTCGCGTAGAAGCCCCCGCATCGCCGCTGCGCTCCTCCTTGCGCGGCGGCGTCCTGTTTCTTGGATAGCTCTCGGGATTCCAGCGCGATGAAGACCTTTTCGCTGAAGCCCGCCGACGTCGAGAAGAAGTGGGTGATCATCGACGCCGAGGGCCTCGTCGTGGGCCGTCTCGCGTCGATCATCGCGATGCGTCTGCGGGGCAAGCACAAGGCCCAGTACACGCCCCACGTCGATTGCGGCGACAATGTCATCGTCATCAATGCGGACAAGGTGAAGTTCACCGGCCGCAAGTACGAACAGAAGGTGTACTACCACCACACCGGCTACCCGGGCGGCATCAAGGAGCGCTCGGCGAAGTTCATCCTCGAAGGCCGGTTCCCGGAGCGCGTGGTCGAGAAGGCCGTGGAGCGCATGCTGCCGCGCGGGCCGCTCTTCCGGAAGATCCTCGGCAACCTGCGGGTCTACAAGGGCTCGGAGCACCCCCACGCCGCCCAGCAGCCGGAGACGCTCGACGTCGCCGCTCTCAACCGCAAGAACGTGAGCGCGTAAGATGGCGACCCTTCAGTCTCTCGCCGATCTCGGCCAGGCCAACAAGGCCGGCCTCTCCCAGGGCGAATCCGACGCTCCGGTCCACGTCCAGAAGCTGGACGCCCAGGGCCGGGCCTACGCCACCGGCAAGCGCAAGGACGCGGTCGCCCGCGTCTGGATCAAGCCCGGCGGCGGCACGATCACGGTCAACGACCGTCCGGTCGAGGTCTACTTCGCCCGTCCGGTGCTGCGCATGATCCTGCAGCAGCCCCTGCACGTCGCGGGCCGCGTCGACCAGTACGACGTGATCGTGACGGTGGCCGGCGGCGGCCTCTCGGGCCAGGCCGGCGCGGTGCGCCACGGGCTGGCCAAGGCGCTGACCCACTACGAGCCGGACCTGCGCTCGCCGCTCAAGCGCGAGGGCTTCCTGACCCGCGACCCGCGCGTCGTGGAGCGCAAGAAGTACGGCCGCAAGAAGGCCCGCCGCAGCTTCCAGTTCTCGAAGCGCTGACGGCGATTGCCCGATCGGACGAGAAGGGCGGGTCCTCGCGGGCCCGCCCTTTTTGCGTCTCCGGGGATCGGCGCGGCCGGCTCTACTTCGTCACCTTCACGGAGACCGGGTCGCTGGTCGGGAAGGTTTCTTCCAGCCCCTGGTCGAGGCGCTCGTTGAGCTTGTCCTGGCGGTTGTCGGGGAGGTGCTTGTCCCCCGGGCTCCCGCCCTGGCGAACACCGGGCTGGTCGGTGCGGGGCTTCGGCGTGTCGGCGGGTTGGGTCACGGCGGCTCTCCTGGCTCGCGGGCGCCTCTCCGGGCGCGGGTTCGCCAGGTCAACGCCCGGACCCGCGCAGGGGTTCGGACACAGGTCCCATGATGGGTCCCACGGCCGCGGCGCCATCATTTCAGCGCAGTGCTGTATTGGTGAGGATCGGGGCCTGCGCCGCGCGGTCGTGAGCCGGCCCCCCGATTCGACTCGTCTGGAGCCCCGACCGATGCGCCACTGCCTGCGCCTCCTGCTGCTCGCCGCGCTCGCCCTCGGCCCCGTCGCCGCGAGCGCCGACCCGGCGCCGCCCACCCGGGCGCTGCCCGAGAGCCGCGGGCAGGTGCAGCTCTCCTTCGCGCCGCTGGTGCGCCGCGCCGCGCCCTCGGTGGTGAACGTCTACGGCGCCCACGTGGAAAAGCGCGCGGCCAACCGCAGCGCCATGGACGAGTTCCTGCGCCGCTTCTTCGGCGATGCCGGTCCGGGCAGCCGGCCGCAGGAGCGCGCGCAGCGCTCGCTCGGCTCGGGTGTCATCGTCGATGAATCGGGGCTGATCGTCACCAACAACCACGTCATCGAGAACATGAACGAGGTGCGGGTGGCGCTGAACGACCGGCGCGAGTTCGAGGCGCAGATCGTGCTGCGCGACCCCCGCACCGATCTGGCGGTGCTGCGCATCAAGGCGCCGGGCGGCCTCGTGGCGATGGCGTTCGGGGATTCCGAGGCGCTGCAGGTCGGCGACTTCGTCATCGCCATCGGCAACCCGTTCGGGGTCGGGCAGACGGTGACGCAGGGCATCATCTCGGCGCTGGCGCGCACCCAGGTCGGCTCCGCCGACTACCAGTTCTTCATCCAGACGGATGCGGCCATCAACCCCGGCAATTCGGGCGGCGCGCTCGTCGACCTCAACGGCGGCCTCGTCGGCATCAACACCGCGATCTTCTCGCAGTCCGGCGGCAGCCACGGCATCGGCTTCGCCATCCCGGCCAGCATGGTGCGGGCGGTGGTCGAGACCGCCAAGGGCGGCGGCCGGGTGGTGCGCCGGCCCTGGCTCGGCGCGCGCCTGCAGAACGTCACCCCGGACATCGCCGAGAGCGTCGGCCTCGACCATCCCACCGGCGTGCTGGTGGCCGGCATGGTGGCGAAGAGCCCGGCCGAGGAGGCCGGCCTGAAGCGCGGCGACGTGATCCTCACCGTCGACGGCCAGCCGGTCGACGACCCGGAGGCGTTCGGCTACCGCTTCGCCCTCAAGGGCGTCAGCGGCCAGACCACGTTCACGGTGCTGCGGGGCTCCGCGCGCACGTCGCTGCCGGTGCGCCTCGCGCCCGCGCCCGAGACCCGCCCGCGCGACCTGCTGAAGGTGAAGACCCGCTCGCCCTTCCTCGGCGCCACCGCGGTGAATGCCTCGCCGGCGGTCGCCGAGGAGATGCAGATCGAGGCCTCGGGCGAGGTCGTGGTGATCACCGAGGTGGACGGCGGCAGCATCGCCAACCGGGTCGGCCTGCAGAAGGGCGACGTGATCGTGGCGGTGAACGGCGTCCCGGTCACGACCACCCGCGACCTCGACCGCGCGACCCGCGCCCCGGCCCCGAGCTGGGAGGTGACGATCAACCGCAACGGCCAGCAGCTCACCTCGGTGTTCGGGGGGTGAGGCCGGGGGCCTGAACCCGGGATCCGCGCCACTATCAAGAATGAGGCGCGGGGAACCCCTCTCCCGAGCGGGAGAGGGGCAGGGGTGAGGGTCCAGGTGGAGCCGCAGTGAAACGCGGAACGTGGTGAGGGGAGCGGGAGCGTTCAGGTTCGGCAACCAGCCTCAGTGCTGGTAGCGGCAGCGTCGAGACCACTTGCTGCACCCTCCCGGTACCCTCACCCCTACCCCTCTCCCGCACGGGAGAGGGGGTCCTGCGCTGCCCGCGGTCTTCCATCCAGCGCCGCAGACGGACCTCTGACCCTCAGCGCAGCTTCAGCGTCGCGAGGCCGAGCAGGGCCAGCACCACGGCGATGATCCAGAACCGGATCACCACCTGCGGCTCCTTCCAGCCCTTCTGCTCGAAATGGTGGTGGATCGGCGCCATGCGGAAGACCCGCTTGCCGGTGAGCTTGAAGGACGCGACCTGGATGATCACCGAGGCGATCTCCAGCACGAACAGGCCCCCTACCACCGCGAGCACGATCTCGTGCTTGGTCGCGACCGCCACCGTGCCGAGCAGCCCGCCCAGGGCCAGCGAGCCGGTGTCGCCCATGAAGATCTGCGCGGGCGGCGCGTTGAACCACAGGAAGCCCAGGCCCGCCCCGATCAGTGCCCCGCACACCACCGCGAGTTCGCCCGTGCCCGGCACGTAGTTCACCTGCAGGTAGGAGGCGTAGATCACGTTGCCGACGAGGTAGGCGATGATGCCGAAGGTCGCCGCCGCGATCATCACCGGCACGATGGCGAGGCCGTCGAGCCCGTCCGTGATGTTCACGGCGTTGCCCGCCCCCACGATGACGAAGCTCGCGAACAGGACCCAGAAGATCCCGAGGTTGACGATCGCGTCCTTGAACACCGGGAAGGCCAGCCGGTAGGCGAGCCCGGGCGCCGAGTACTCCGCCACCGCGACGCAGGCCGCCACCGCGATCAGCGCTTCGAGCCCGAGCCGGAACTTGCCGGAAAAGCCCTTGTGGCTCTGCTTCGTCACCTTGAGGTAGTCGTCGTAGAAGCCGATGGCGCCGAAGCCCAGCGTCACCACCACGGTGATCCAGACGTAGGAGTTGCGCGGGTTCGCCCAGAGCAGCACCGCCACCATGACCCCGGCCAGGATCATCAGCCCGCCCATCGTCGGCGTGCCGCGCTTGGTGAGCAGGTGGGTCTGCGGCCCGTCCTCGCGGATCGGCTGCCCCTTGCCCTGGCGCAGGCGCAGGAGCGAGATGATCCACGGGCCGAACCAGAACACGAACAGGCCCGCCGTGAAGAGCGCGCCGCCCGTCCGGAAGGTGATGTAGCGGAAGACGTTGAACGGCGAGAAGACGCCGCTCAGTTCCGACAGGAGGTACAACATCCGGGGCTCATCCCGTGCCTGAGGTGAGCGCCGGCCCAGGAAGGCTGGCGGCGCCGCGTGGGGTCTCTCTCCGGGCGCGCGGGCCGCAACCGGCGTGGGTGAGTCTAGCCCGGCCGGCCGACGGCGCGGTCCGGGGTGGCGCCCCCGTAGCGGGCTTTGAGCGCCTCGACAATCCGGCCCATGCGGGTGCTGTTCGAGCCCTTGACCATCACGGCGTCGCCCGGGCGGATCCCGGCCACCACCGCGTCGAGGAGATCGCCCGAGGCCGGGGCCGCGACGCCGCGCAGGGGAGCCGGGAGGGCATTCGACAACTCCGCCATCATCGGCCCGGCCGTGTGGACGAGGTCGATCCCGTGCTCGCGCACGCTCTCGGCGAGGTCGCGGTGGTGGCGCGCCGCCTCCGGGCCGAGTTCCAGCATGTCGCCGAGCACGGCGATGCGCCGCCCCGGGGGCTCCACCGCGATGCCGGCCAGCGTCGCCAGCGCCGCGCGCACCGAGGCCGGGTTGGCGTTGTAGCTCTCGTCGACGAGGAGCGCCTCGCCCCCGGGCAGCCGCAGCATCGTGCGCTCGCCGCGTCCCACCGGCGGGCGCAGCTGGGCGAGCGACAGGGCCGCGAGCGCCAGATCGGCGCCGAGCGCGTGCACGGCCGCCATCACGGCGAGCGAGTTGAGCGCGGTGTGGCGCCCCGGCGTGCCGAGCTGGTAGGTGACCGGAACGCCCTGCACCTGCGCGTCCACGATCGACAGGTCGGGGCGCATCACGATCCGCTCGGCCCGCACGTCGGCCTGCGGATGCTCGCCGAAGCTGATGATCCGCCCGGCCCGCGAGGCCAGTGCGTGGGCGCTCAGGCGCTCGAAGCTCGGATTGTCGCGGTTGAGGATCGCGACGCCGCCCGGCTCCAGGCCGGCGAAGATCTCGCCCTTGGCGTCGGCAATGCCCGACAGCGAGCGGAAATGCTCGATATGCACCGGCTCGATCGTCGTGACGATGGCGATCTCGGGCCGCACGAGGCGGGTGAGCGGGGCGATCTCGCCCGCGTGGTTCATCCCGATCTCGAACACCCCGAAGGCGCTGGCGGCCGGCATGCGGCCGAGCGTCAGGGGCACGCCCCAATGGTTGTTATAGGAAGCGACCGAGGCGTGCGTCGTCCCCTGCGCGGCGAGCACGTGGCGCAGCGCCTCCTTGGTGCCGGTCTTGCCGACCGAGCCGGTCACGGCGACGATCCGGGCGGCGGTGCGGGTGCGGGCCGCGACCGCCAGCGCCCGCATGGCGGCGAGCACCGGGTCGTCCTCGGCCTCTGGCACCACCAGCAGCGGGCCGGCCTCGGCGAGGTCGGCGGCGCGCGACGCGCTCACCACGGCCGCACCCGCCCCGCGCGTCAGCGCGTCGCGCACGAAGTCGTGCCCGTCGCGGGCCTCGCCGCGGATGGCGAAGAAGAGGTCGCCGACCTTCAGGGTCCGGGTGTCGATGGACAGGCCGCCGAGCGGCCGCGCCTCGCCGTCGAGGCGCGCGCCGGTGGCGGCAGCGACGGCCTCAAGGGTCCAGAGGGGCTCTGTCATGCGCGCGTCTCCTCGATCGCGGCCCGGACCGCGTCATGGTCCGAGAACGGCAAGGTGCGGTTGCCCACGATCTGGCCGGTTTCATGGCCTTTGCCCGCCACCACCAGCACATCGCCGTCGCGCAGGTCCCGCACGGCTGCGCGGATCGCCTCGGCCCGGTCGCCGATCTCTTCCGCGCCGGGCGCGGCGGCCAGGATCTCGGCCCGGATCGCGGCCGGATCCTCGCTGCGGGGGTTGTCGTCGGTCACGATGACGCGGTCGGCCCCCTCCACGGCGATGCGGCCCATCATCGGGCGCTTGGCCCGGTCCCGGTCGCCGCCGCAGCCCATCACGCAGACGAGCCGGCCGCTGGCGAAGGGCCGCAGCGCCGCCAGGATTCCGGCCAACGCCTCCGGCTTGTGGGCGTAGTCCACCACGCAGAGCGCCCCCTTGACCGTGCCGACCCGCTCCAGCCGGCCCGGCACCCCCGCGAGGCCGCCGAGCGCCGCGATCACCTCGGCGGCTCGACCGCGCCCGGCCTCGGTGGCGAGCACCAGGGCTGCCGCCACGAGCGCGTTCTCCACTTGGAACCCGCCGACGAGCGGCAGGTCGACGCGATGCTCGCGGCCCTCGGCCAAGAGGGTCAGGTGCTGGGCGAAGGCGCGGGTCTCTGCACCGACGAGGCGCAGGGTCTCGCCGGACCGGCCCGTCGTCATCACGGGCAGCCCGCGGGCGCGGGCGGCCTGCACCGCCCGATCGGCCTGCGGGCCGTCCGCGTTCACCACCGCGGCGGCGCCGTCCGGCAGGAGCGTCTCGAACAGGCGCAGCTTGGCGGCGAGGTAGGCTTCCGGGGTGTGGTGGTAGTCGAGGTGGTCGTGGCCGAGATTGGTGAAGGCCGCCGCCGCGAGCCGCACGCCGTCGAGGCGCCGCTGCTCGATGCCGTGCGAGGAGGCCTCCATGGCGAGATCGGTGACGCCGTCCTCGGCGAGGCGCCGCAGGGTCTCGTGCAGGGTGACGGGATCGGGCGTCGTGAGCGAGCCGTAGGACGCGCCGTCGCTCGTCACGACGCCCAGCGTGCCGAGGCTCGCCGAGCGCCGCCCGAGCCGCGCCGCGATCTGGCGCACGAAGTCGGCCACCGAACTCTTGCCGCTGGTGCCCGTGACGGCCACCACTGTTTCGGGCTGGCGCGGGTGCAGGCGGGCGGCGGCGAGCGCCAGCGCCCGCCGGGAATCGGCCACCGGGAGATAGGCCACCGCCTCCGGCAGCTCGGCCGGGCGAGGGCCCTCGGCCGCCATCGCGACGGCGCCGGCCGCGGCGGCCTGCGCGGCGAAGAGCCGGCCATCTGCCTTCGTGCCCGGCACCGCCACGAAGACGAAGCCGGGGCCGACCCGGCGGCTGTCGGCGGTGAGGCCCGCCACGGGGATCCCGGCGGCCGGGCCGGCCGCGTCGGGAAACAGGGTGCCCAGCGTGGGGGCTGTGTCGGTCGCGCGCATCCGTTCCGCCTGCTCGGCCTCGTGGCCGGACGTCTCACACGGTCACGCGTCAAGCGCGGGCAGCACCCCCTCCCGCACGGGAGAGGGGTTCCCGCGCGTGACTCGTCACCCTGGATCGGTCCGGGAGGTACTCCTAGGCTCGCCTGTCCGCAGGGTCGAGCCCTCCCGTCCCTCACCTGACCCCCTCATCGGGTGCCCCAGGCACCCAGCTTCACCATCTGCGGGAAGGGCTTTTCCGGCGGCTCGAAGCGCGGCGGGATGCCCAGCACCGGGCCGACGCGCTCGATGATCCGGCCGGTGATCGTCCCGGAATTCCAGGCGGCGGTCGCGTAGCCGAAGGTCTCGGGCGCCGGCTGCGGCTCGTCCATGATGGTCAGGAAGAGGTAGCGCGGCTTGTCGGCGGGCGAGATCGCCATGAAAGTCGTGAACAGCCGGTTCTTGGCGTAGCGGCCGTTGATGACCTTTTCGGCCGTGCCGGTCTTGCCGCCGATGTAGTAGCCGGGGATCGCCGACTTCTTGGCCGAGCCGTGGACAGCGTTCATCCGCATGATGAAGCGCAGGGCCTCGCTGGTTTGGGACGAGATCACCCGGGCGCCCTTCTCGTGCGCCTCGGCCTCCGAGCGCTTCAGGAAGGTGGGGGTGACGAGTTCGCCGCCGTTGGCCAGCGCCGCCACCGCCGCCGCCGCCTGGATCGGCGCCACCGCGAGGCCGTGGCCGAAGGCGATGGTGATGGTGTTGATCTCGCTCCAGCGGGCCGGGACGATCGGCTCGGCGCTCTCGGGCAGCTCGGTCCGCATCCGGTCGAGCAGGCCCATCTTCTTCAGGAAGGCCTTGTGGCCCGGGACGCCGACGCCGAGCGCCATCTTGGCCGAGCCGATGTTGGAGGAGTGGATGAACACCTCCGGCACGGTGAGGACGCGACCGGTGCCGTGGTACTCGTGGATGACCTGGCGGCCGTAGCGCAGCACGCCGCCGGCCGTGTCGAAGGTCGAGTTGATGCTGAACTTGCCCGAATCGATGGCCATCGCGGTGGTCACGGCCTTGAAGGTCGAGCCCATCTCGTAGACGCCGACGTTCATCCGGTTGATGCGGTCGGGATGAAGGGCGTCGGCGGGTTCGTTCGGGTCGAAGTCCGGCAGCGAGACGAGCGCGATCACCTCGCCCGTGACGACGTCGAGGATCAGCCCGGCGGCGGCCTTGGCGCGGAAATGCTCCATGCCCTTGACCAACTCGTCGCGCACCGCGTGCTGGGCGCGCAGGTCGAGGGAGAGCCGGACCGGGGCGAGGTCGGCGGCGCGCTGGATGAAGCCCAGGCTGTTGAGGTCCTTGAGGCCGGACTTGTCGATGTATTTTTCGATGCCGGCGATGCCGACATTGTCGAGGTTGGCGAAGCCCAGCACGTGGGCCGCCGCGACGCCGTTCGGATAGACCCGCTTGTGGTCGGGCAGGAAGCCGATGCCCGGGATGCCGAGCCGGTGCACCTCGGCCTGCTGCTTGGGCGTGATCTCGCGCTTGACCCAGACGAAGCCCTTCTTGGTGCTCAGCTTCTCGCGCAGCTCGCGGGCGTTGAGGCCCGGCAGCACGGCAGTGAGGAGTTCGACCGCCTCGTCCTTGTCGTAGATGTTGCGCGGCTCGGCGAAGAGCGAGACCGTGCGGATGTCGGTCGCCAGGATCTCGCCGTTGCGGTCGACGATGTCGGGCCGGATCGCCGTCGAGGCCCCGGCCGCCGCGCGCTGCGCGGTGCCGGTCGGATCGTCCGGAAACAGCGCCATGGTGACGAGGCGTCCGACGATGACCGCGAACACCGTGCCGAAGACGAGGCCGACGAGGCCGACGCGCGCGGCGCTGCGCTCGACGGCGAAGCGGAACATCGCCCGCAGGATGGTCTTGAAGCTCCGCGCGCGCGGGGCGGCGGCGCCCGCCTCGGGGATGATCGGGGCCGGATCGGGGGAGGCGTCGGACACGGCAGCTTACCTCGTCGCCGTCGGGGTGCGGGTGGACGTGGATCCGGTGGTGCGGGGCTCGTCGCGGCCGGGGGTCGAGGCCGCGCGCTCCTTGGCGCCCGGGGTCGCGGTGGCGAACAGGCCCAGGCTCTCGAGCTTGCGGGCGATCTCGTCGCCCCGGTCCGTGCGGGCCGGCAGGTCGGCGAAGCGCCCGAGATGGCCCGCGCCGCTCGCCTCCATGGTCAGGTACTTGTCGGCCGCCGCCTGGAGCCGGTCCGGACGGGTCAGGAGCTGCCACTCGGCGCGCAGCACCGCGATCGCCTCGCGCTCCTTGCGCAGGCGGGTCTTCAGCTTGGCGACCTGCTCGGCCTGGTAGAGCGTGTCGTACTTGATCGAGTAGGCGTAGATGGCCGAGGTGATCAGGCCCGCGATGGCGGCGAGGTGCAGGAGGCGGATCATCGGCGGCCTCCGCGGTCGCGGGAGGGAAGGGCGGCCAGCGCTTCGAGCGCGGCCAGGGGTTCGGGCACGGGCGCGTCCGTGCGCTCGCCCGCCCGCAGCTTCGCCGAGCGCGCCCGCGGGTTGCGGGCGGCTTCCGCCTCGCCCGGGCCGACCGGCCCCTTGGTGACGAGGGTGAAGCTGCGCGGCACGGGTTTTTCCGCCATCGGCACGTGGCGGGAGGCCGACACGGCCCGGCCGCTGCGGGCTGAGAGGAATTGCTTGACGATGCGGTCCTCCAGCGAGTGGAAGGTCACGACCGCGAGCCGCCCGCCCGGGCGCAGGATGCGCTCCGCCGCGTGCAGCGCCCGCTGCAACTCGCCGAGTTCGTCGTTCACGGCGATGCGCAGGGCCTGGAAGGTGCGGGTCGCCGGGTGGATGCCGCTGCCGGGTTCCGCCCGCACCACGCCCGCGACGAGGTCGGCGAGCGCCCCCGTGCGGGTGATCGGCGCCCGGCGCCGCGCCTCGATGATCGTGCGCGCCACCACCCGCGCCCGGCGCTCCTCGCCGTACAGGTAGATGATGTCGGCGAGTTCGGCCTCGGACGCCTCGTTGACGAGGTCGGCCGCGCTCAGGCCCTCCGCCCCCATGCGCATGTCGAGCGGGCCGTCGTGCCGGAACGAAAAACCGCGCTCGGCGCGGTCGAGCTGCATCGAGGACACCCCGACATCGAGCACCACCGCGTCGACGGCGGCGCAGCCCTGGTCCGCCGCCAGCGCGTCGAGGTCGCCGAAACGGCCCTCGACCAGCACGAGGCGGCCCTCCAGTGCGGCGGCGAGCGGCCGGCCCGCCGCGATGGCGGTGGGGTCGCGGTCGATGGCGATCACGTGGTTGCGCGGATCGGCATCGAGGATCGCGCGGGTGTAGCCGCCGGCCCCGAAGGTGCCGTCCACGATCAGGCCCGGCTCATCGCCCAGCCGCAGAGCCGCCGCGACCTCGTCGAGCAGCACCGGGACATGGGGGGCGGGGATGCCCTCGCCCGCGCTCATCGGGCGGCTCCCCGCGACAGGAACGAACGGACGGGCCGCGCAGGCGCGGCGCGGTCGCAGACGTGACGGTGCATGGATCCCCGCACTCCGAACGGGCCGCGAGTTCGGCCGGTCTGGGCGCCGCGACGCCGTCGGTCCCGCTCCGGCAGGCGACGCACGGCCGACCACCCTGCACGCGCAGGGTGCAGCCGACGGTTCGGAAGGCGCCGCGGACGGGGTGACTCGGGCTAACATGGGCCTCCGGGAGCGTCAACGCGCGGGCGCGGGACGCCGCGCCCACGCCGGCTCCGATCAGACGTCAGCAACGTTAACGAAGCCTTGCGGCCCCGCTCGGCGGAGGGGAGGAGGGGAGAGTATCAGCCGGCCTGTAAGCCGGGTTCTGTAGGGCCCGGGGAGCCCGCGAGGGTCCCCCGGACGTGGCGGCCATTCCTCTGGGACGGCCGTTGCCGGCCGCCTCGAGCAACCAACCCGGGCGACGGGCCTGGAGATCGGGCCTGCGCGGGCCTTTCGGCCCGCCCGTGTCGCCCCTATTCGGTTTTGCTCCCGGTGGGGTTTGCCGTGCCGTCCGCGTTGCCGCGTCCGCGGTGCGCTCTTACCGCACCGTTTCACCCTTGCCGCGGCGGGACGAGCCCGGCGGCGGTCTCTTCTCTGTGGCACTGTCCCTGGGGTCGCCCCCGCCGGACGTTATCCGGCACCGTCTCTCCATGGAGCCCGGACTTTCCTCCCCGCGCGGGGCGCGGAGCGGCCGCCCGGCCGGCTGATGGCGGCGATGTGCGATGCGGCGCGCGCGCCGTCAAGCGCCCTCGACGGGTTGCCGGGGCCGATCCGATCCCTACCTGCCGGAGTCCGGGCCGCCGCGCCGCGGCCGCAACGAAGGAAGGACGCCATGAGCGAGACCGCCGAGGCCGGTTGGACCTTCGAGACCGTGCAGCAGCTGCGGGCCATGGCCCGCGAGGGCGTGTCGCCGGAGGTGATGAGCCTGAAGCTGAAGCGCTCCGTGACGGCCGTGCACGCCAAGCTCGCCGAACTCGGCATCACGCCATCCGCCAAGGGTTGAAGGCCAAGGGCTGATGGCCAAGGGCTGAGGCGGGGCTCCCGCAGCCGGAGGGCTGGCGTGGGCGCGCGCTCCCGTGCGAAGGAGCCGGACCCACGGAGCCGGACCCAAGCCCGCGAGCCGCCGATGATCGACGCCTTCGACCCCGCCCGCCACGACCGCTACGACGACGAGGCGCTGCGCGCGCTGCTGCGTCGGGTGCGCTCCATCGCCCTCGTCGGCGCCTCGGCGAACCCGGCCCGGCCGAGCTGGATCGTCACCAAGTACCTGCTGGAGCGCGGCTACGACGTGATCCCGGTCAATCCGGGTCTCGCCGGGCAGGACCTGCTGGGCAAGCGGGTGGTCGGGCGCCTCGCCGAACTCGGGCGCCCCGTCGACATGGTGGAGATCTTCCGCAACTCGGAGGCGGCCGGCCCTCTGGTGGACGAGGCGCTGTCGCTCGATCCGCTGCCGGGGGTGATCTGGATGCAGCTCGGCGTGCGCAACGACGCGGCAGCCAGCCGAGCGGAGGCGCGCGGCGTCACCGTGGTGATGAACCGCTGCCCGAAGATCGAGTACGGGCGGCTCTCGGGCGAGATCGGCTGGACGGGCGTCAACTCCCGGATCCTCAGCGCCAAGCGGCCGAAGCTGGCGCCGAAGGGGTTCCAGAAGCTCACGATCGAGGAGCGCTGAGCGCGCAACCGAACCTCTTCTGTCCCGGACGAGTGCAACGCAGTGGAAGGAGATCTGGGAACCAGCGCGAAAAGCGCCGCGAAGGGGCTCAATCTGTCGGCGGTGTCGTCGAGATCGGACGCTTCACGACTTGTCTTGGCTGGTTCCCGGATCTCCCCTCGCTTCGCTTCAGTCGTCCGGGAAAGGGGGCGGCGCCTACAGCAGGGTGCCCCTCAGGATCACCAGCGCCACCGTGAAGTAGATCACCAGCCCTGAGACGTCGACGAGCGTCGCCACGAACGGGGCCGAGGCAGTGGCCGGGTCGAAGCCGAGGCGCTGGAGCAGGAAGGGCAGCATCGATCCGGCGAGCGAGCCGAACAGCACGATGCCGATCAGCGCCGTGCCGACGGTCGCGGCCACCAGCATCCAGTGCTCGCCGTAATCGTAGAAGCCGGCCTTCTGCCAGATGACGATGCGCACGACCCCGATCAGCCCGAGGATCGCCCCCAGCGTGATGCCGGCCGGAACCTCGCGCAACGCCACCCGCCACCAGTCGCGCAGGCGCACCTGATGCAGCGCCAGCGCGCGGATGAGCAGCGAGGTCGCCTGCGAGCCGGAATTGCCGCCCGAACTCATGATGAGCGGGATGAACAGCGTGAGGACGAGCGCCTTCTCCAGCTCGCCCTCGAAGCCCTGCATGGCGCTGGCGGTGAGCATCTCGGACAGGAAGAGCACGCACAGCCAGCCCGCGCGCTTGCGGATCATCTGCCAGAACGAGATGTCCATGTAGGGCTCGTCCAGGGCCTCCAGGCCGCCGAAGCGCTGCACCTGTTCGGTCTGGCGCTGGACCATGGCGTCGATGACGTCGTCCACCGTCACGATGCCGATGACGTGGTTGGATTCGTCCACGACCGGGATGGCCAGGAGGTCGTACTTCGAGATCAGGCGCGCGGCCTCGTCGCGGCTGGCATCGGCCGTGAGCACGACCGGCCGGCGCGACGGCGCCACCGACAGGATCGGGTCGCCGGGTTCGCCCGAGAGCAGGCGGCGCAGGGGCACCGCCTTGGCGAGCGCCCGGGTGCGCGGGTCGAGCACGAAGATGGAATAAACCGTCTCGCGCGTGCGCTCGACCTCGCGGATGTGCTCCAGCGTCTGCTGCACCGTCCAAGTGGTCGGGACCGAGACGAACTCCGTCGTCATCAGCGAGCCGACGCTCTCCTCCGGATAGGCGATCAGCCGGTCGACGGCGCCCCTCGTCTCGGCGTCGAGGCGCGCACGCAGGTCCGAGCGGCCCGGCTCCTCGATCTCGCGGATCAGGTCGGTGACCCGGTCGGCCGCCATGGCCGAGAGGTAGGAGGCGACGCGGTCGCGCGGCAGCATCTCGATGATGTCGGCGGCGCAGTCCAGTTCGGGCTGGTCCAGCACCTCGACGGCGCGATCGTGCGGCAGTCCGAGCAGGATGGCCGCCGCCACCTCGGGGGCTTCCTCGTTGAGGGTTTCGACGATGTCGGGGGCGTTTTCCTCGGCGAGGCGCGCGGCGAGCGCCGCGGGCTCGACGGGCGCATCGAGGGTCGGGGTCTCGATCATGGCTCACCTTCCTGTCGGCCTGCCGTTCCGGCCGGCCGCGGTGAGCGCTGTCGCGGGCGCGCGGGCCCGGGGAGCGGTCAGCCGGCCGGCCGGAACGGCGGGCGCGATCGACTATGACTGTCGCTCGGCATGGAGGATCCGGTCGGGGATTGCTGCGGCGCGAAGGCCGCCGACCGGACTTCCCTGCGCCCGGGCCCGGTCTCAGTCAAGAGCGGAACCGGTCCGCCGGTGAGGGATTGCGTAGGGGAACCCGAGGGCCGCACCGGGCGGTCGCAGGAGGTGCCCGATGGCGATCGCCCGTACCTTCACCGATTTCTCGGCCGCGGTCGCCCGCGCGGCCGGCAAGCCCGCCACCTTCGCGATCAGCCTGCTGCTGATCGTGGTCTGGGCCATCACCGGCCCGCTGTTCCACTTCTCGGATACGTGGCAGCTCATCATCAACACCGGCACCACCATCGTGACATTCCTAATGGTCTTTCTGATCCAGAACACCCAGAACCGCGACGGCGCGGCGATCCAGGCCAAGCTCGACGAGCTGATCCGGGCGAGCGCGGCGCAGAACGCCTATATCGGCATCGAGCACCTGACCGAGGAGGAACTCGACGGCCTGCGCGCGCGCTGCGAGGAGCGGGCGCGCAGCTTCCGGGCGAGCGAGGCCGCCGACGCCGCCGAGGAGGAGGCCAACCGCAAGGCCGCGCGCGCGGCGGCCGAGGCCGCCGGGCATTGAGGCGCGCGCCCGCACGCCCTCCATCCCGGAGCGGGGGCTCGACAGCCGCCCCCTCCGGCGGGCAATCATCCGGCATGGTCCGCGCCGCTTCCCCCGCATGACGATCGAGACGCTGCTCGCCGCCGCCCGCACCGCTCAGGGACGGGCGCACGCGCCCTATTCGCGCTTCCGGGTCGGCGCCGCGGTGCTGGATGAGCACGGGGCGATCCATGCGGGCTGCAACGTCGAGAACGCCGCCTACCCGGTCGGCACCTGCGCGGAGGCGGGCGCCATCGCCGCGATGGTGGCGGCGGGCGGCCGGCGCATCGCGGCGATCCTCGTGCTGGGCGAGGGCGACACGCTGGTGACGCCCTGCGGCGCCTGCCGCCAGCGCGTCCGCGAATTCGCCGGCCCCGACACGCCGGTGCACGTCGCCGGCCCCGAGGGGGTGCGGCGCAGCTTCACGCTCGAGACTTTGCTGCCGGCCTCCTTCGGACCCGACACCCTGGGGCTGCCCGGGTGAGCACGGCCGATCCCCGCATCGCCGAGGCTGCTGCCTTCCTGCGAGAGCGGGGCTTCGGCGGTCCCTTCGCGCTCGCGGTCGTGGCCGGCACGGGGCTCGGCCCGCTCGCGGAGGCGCTGGCGTCGCCGCGCAGCCTCGCCTACGCGGAGATTCCGCATTGTCCGGTCTCGGGCGTCACCGGCCATGCCGGGCGGCTCGTGGCCGGCACCCTCGCGGGGCGCCCGGTGCTGCTGTTCCAGGGGCGCGCCCACCCCTACGAGCACGGCGAGGCCGACGCCATGCGCGTGCCGGTGGGGCTGGTGGCGGCGCTGGGCGCCCCGCCGCTCCTCCTCACCAACGCGGCCGGCTCGCTCCTCCCCGAGGCGGGGCCGGGCAGCCTCGCGCTCGTCACCGACCACCTGAACCTATCGGGGATGAACCCGCTGATCGGCGAGCCCTCCGATGCCCGCTTCGTGCCGATGGTGAACGCCTACGACCCGGCGCTCCGGGCGGGCCTGCACCGCGCTGCAGAGGCGGCCGGGCTGCGGCTGCACGAGGGCGTCTACGCGTGGTTCTCCGGCCCCAGCTTCGAGACGCCGGCGGAGATCCGCATGGCCGGCCGGCTCGACGCCGATCTCGTCGGCATGTCGACGGTGCCGGAGGTGATCCTGGCCCGGTTCTTCGCCCTGCGCGTCGCCGCCCTGTCGCTGGTCACGAACTACGCGGCGGGGTTCACCGGCGGGGCGCCGAGCCACGCCGAGACGAAGCGCGTCGCGGCGACCGCCGCCGCGGACGTCGTGCGCCTGCTCACCGCGTGGCTGGAGGATTTTTCGTGATCCCGCCCGATGCGGCCCGCGCGGTGGCGCGGCGCGCCCTGCCGCTCCTCGACCTCACCGATCTCTCGGACACCTGCACCGAGCCCGCGGTCACGGCGCTCTGCGCCAAGGCCCTGGCGCCGGGCGGTCCGGTGGCGGCATTGTGCGTCTGGCCCCGCTTCGTGCGCGTTGCGGCCGGGCTCCTCGCCAGCACGCCGGTGCGCGTCGCCACGGTGGTCAACTTCCCGCAGGGCGGGGAGGACGCCGCCGGCGCGGTGGCGGCCACGGAGGCGGCGCTGGCGGAGGGCGCCGACGAGATCGACCTCGTGCTGCCCTATCGGGCATTGAGGCGCGGCGACGAGGCCGCCGCCCGCGCGGTGGTGGCGGGTGTGCGCCGCGCGGTGACCGGCGGACGCACCCTCAAGCTGATCCTGGAGACGGGCGAACTCGCGGACGCGGCGCTGATCGACCGGGCGAGCCGGCTCGGCTTCGCCGAGGGAGCCGACTTCCTCAAGACCTCGACGGGCAAGACCCCGGTCTCGGCGACGCCCGAGGCCGCGCGCGTGATGCTGGAGGCGATCCGGGCGACGGGATCGGCCGCGGGCCTCAAGGTGTCCGGCGGCTTGCGGCGGGTCGAGGACGCCGCCACCTACCTGTCGCTCGCCGACCGCATCATGGGGCCGGGCTGGGTCTCGGCCGACAGGTTCCGGCTGGGGGCCAGCAGCCTGCACGACGCCCTGGCGGCGGCGCTGGCAGGGGAGGGGTGACGCGTGCTGCTGCCGCAGGAGATCATTCGGGCCAAGCGCGAGGGGGCGGTGCTGCCGCCCGAGGCGATCGAGCGATTCATCGCCGGGCTCACGGAGGGCCACGTCACGGAGGGGCAGGCGGCGGCCTTCGCGATGGCGGTGTGCTGGCGCGGGCTGTCGCTGCCGGAGCGCGTGGCGCTGACCCGCGCCATGACGCTCTCCGGCACCGTTCTGTCCTGGGACCTGCCGGGTCCGATCCTCGACAAGCATTCGACGGGGGGCGTGGGCGACACGGTGAGCCTCGCGCTCGCCCCGCTGGTGGCGGCCTGCGGCGGCTTCGTGCCGATGATCGCGGGGCGCGGCCTGGGCCATACCGGCGGCACCCTCGACAAACTCGACAGCATCCCGGGCTATGCCACCGCGCCGGACATCGCGCATTTCCAGCGGGCGATGCGGCAGGTCGGCTGCGCCATCATCGGCCAGACGCCGGACCTCGCCCCGGCCGACCGGCGCCTCTACGCGATCCGCGACGTTACCGGCACGGTGGAGTCGCTTGATCTCATCACCGCCTCGATCCTCTCGAAGAAGCTCGCCGCCGGTCTCGGAGGGCTGGTGATGGACGTCAAGGCCGGCTCCGGCGCCTTCATGGCGACGCGGGAGGAGGCGCAGGCCCTCGCCGAGAGCCTCGTCACGGTGGCGAACGGGGCGGGCCTGCCGACCCGCGCCGTCCTCACCGACATGGACGCGCCGCTGGCGAGCGCCGCCGGCAATGCCGTCGAGGTGCTGTACGCCCTCGACTACCTCACCGGGCGGCGGCGCGAGCCGCGCTTCCACGCCGTCACCCTGGCGCTCGGGGCCGAGATGCTGGTGCTCGGCGGCCTCGACCCCGACCACGCGGCGGCCACCACCCGGCTGGAGGCGGCGCTCGCCTCGGGCCGGGCCGCCGAACTGTTCGGCCGCATGGTCGAGGCCCTGGGCGGCCCGCCGGACGTGGTGGCGCGGCCCGACCGGCACCTGCCGGGCGCGCCGGTGCTGCGGCCGGTGCCGGCCCCCCGGGCCGGCCGCGTCGTGGCCATCGCCACCCGCGAGATCGGGCTGGCGGTGATCGGCCTCGGCGGCGGCCGCACCAAGCCGCAGGATGCGATCGACCACGCGGTCGGCCTCACCGACCTCGCCGCGCCCGGCGCGGAAGTGGCGGCGGGCGAGCCGATCGCGATGGTGCATGCGCGCAGCGAGGCCGCGGCGGAGCGGGCCATCGCGGCCGTGCAGGCGGCCTACCGGATCGGGGACGGTCAGGGGGCCGGTGGAGACCCGATCCTGGCGCGGGTGGTGTGAGACCCGCGCGCCCGCGCGGGACACGCGGGTCCCCATATCAGGATTCCGCGCGGCCCGCTTTTGACCGGTGAGGTGGTTGGGGCGAGCCGCCCCCGCCTCACGCCCGCCGCTTCATCAGCGCGGCGGCCGCCAAGCCCACACCCGCCACGACGGCGCTGGTCGTCAGCGGGTGCAACTGTGCCCGGGTGTAGGTGCTGGTGCGCCGCACGTAGCCCGGATATTCGCCGCGGGCGTGCCCGTCCTGGCCGGGCTCGTGCAGCGCGCCCTGCGGGTCGCGCGGGGGCTCCTGGCTGAGCTGGGCGACAGCGAGGCGGGAGCCGAGGCGTTCGAAGGTGCGGGGGGCGACCTTCTTGAACCCGCTCATCACCCGGCCGCCGCCGCCGACGTAGATCTCGCGCTGCGGGTGGACGGCGGCGTGCAGGATCGCGCGGGCGACCTCGTCCGGGTGGTAGACCGGCGGCGGCAGTTGCGGCTCGCGGTCGGTGTAGTTCCGGGCGTGCTGCGGCAGCGGCGTGTCGATCGAGCCGGGCTTGATCAGCGTCACCGAGACCGGGGCGCCGTCCATGTCCAGCTCCGCCCGCAGGCCGTCCGTGAAGCCCCGGACGGCGTGCTTGCTCGCCGAGTACATGGCCTGGAGCGGGATCGCCAAGTCGGAGGCGATGCTGCCGACGTTGATCAGGGCGCCGCCGCGCCGCTTCAGGTACGGCACCGCCACGAGCGAGCCGTAGACTGTGCCCCAGAAATTGGTCTGGAACAGGCGGTCGCTGTCCTCGTCGCTCACCTCTTCCAGGCGGCCGAAGATCGAGATGCCGGCGTCGTTCACCCAGGTGTCGAAGCCGCCGAAGCGCTCGACCACCCGATCGGCGAGGGCCTGCACGTCCTCGCGCCGGCCGACATCGCCGACCACGTGGGTCGCCTCGCCGCCCTCGCGGGCTATCTCCTCCTGGATGGTCGCCAGCGCCTCGGCGTTGCGGGAAAACAGCACCACGCGGGCGCCGTGCCGGGCGGCCATGCGGGCGGTGGCGAGACCGATGCCGCTCGACGCGCCGGTGATGACGATCACCTGCTGGGCGAGGGGCTTGTGGGCATAGGCCATGTCGCGTCTCCGTCCTGGTGGGGAGTATGTGGAAATCCCCACCCCAACGAATGGCGGCGCGATGCGTTCACGGTGGCGCGGTGCGGCGCCTGGGGCTGCGGTCACTCGACGTCCGGCGCCACCTGCCCCCAGTTGAGCACCGCCACCAGCGCGACGCCGCCGAACAGGTTGCCCAACAGCGTCGGCAGGAAGAACCGCCCGACATAGTCGCCCCAGGTCGCCTCGCCGAGAAACACCAGGTAGGCCGCATCGACCGAGCCCGCGACGACGTGCGCGAGGTTGCCCACCGCGATCACGTAGGTGAGGATCAGGATCACGAACGGCCGGGCGTCGCCCGAGGAGGGCAGCAGCCAGACCATCAGGGCGAGCAGCCAGCCGGCCAGCACCGCCTTCAGGCAGGTGGTCCAGAACGGATACGCGAAGACGTGGTGGCTGAGCTTGCGGAAATGCTCCCGCACGCTCTCGTCGAACACCTCCGTGTGGGCGAGCGCCGCGGCGAACAGGATGGTGCCGACGAGGTTGGCGGCGAGCACGATGCCCCACAGGCGCAGCACTTGGACCAGCACCTTGAGCGTGCGGTCGTGCAGCAGCGGCAGCACCGGCGTCAGGGTGTTTTCGGTGAAGAGCTGCTGGCGGCCCATCACCGCGATGAGGAAGCCGAGCGTGTAGCCCCAGCCGCTGACCAGTTCGCTCCACTTCGCCTCCGGCAGGTGCGCCAGCAGAACCCCCTCGCCGACGAGCGAGAAACCCATCGAGAGGCCGGCGGCCAGACCCGAGAGCGCGAGCGCCGAGGCGGTGCGGGCGAGATCCTCGACGCCCTCGTGGCGGATGACCTCGTGGATGATGACCGCGCTCGGCCAGCGCTCCTCCTCGACCTCCTCGGCGACCTCCTGTTTGCGGGTCTCCGGGTCGGCGTCCTTGGTCGGGTCGCGCATGGCAGGCTCGCGTGCGGCCGGATGATCCCGGTCATGCGCAAAGCGCCGAGCTCGGTTCGGTTCCGCGATGTCGCCGGAATCGTCGGCCGCGCTGCCCTACGGTTCGGCCAGTCAGCCGGAACTACCCGGATGCAGCGGCGCCTGATAGGCGAGCCCCATGTCCCAGGGAAAATAGATCCAAGTGTCCTGGCTCACCTCGGTCACGAAGGTATCGATCAGCGGGCGCCCGGCCGGCTTGGCGTAGACGGTGGCGAAATGCGCCCGCGGCAGGAGATCGCGCACGACCTGTGCGGTCCGGCCCGTATCCGTGAGGTCGTCGATGACGAGCACGCCCCGGCCGGTGCCGTCGCCGATGGCCCGGATGCTCGGCGCCACCTCCTTGAGCACCGTGAGCGCGCCCTGCTCCTGGTAGTCGTGGTAGCTCGCGATGCACACCGTCTCGATCAGCCGGATGCCGAGTTCCCGCGCCACCACGGCGGCCGGGACGAGGCCGCCGCGGGTGATGCAGACGATCGCCTCGAACGGCCCGGCGCCCGTGAGCCGCCACGCCAGCGCCCGCGCGTCGCGGTGGAACTGGTCCCAGGAGACCGGAAACGCCTTCTCGCCGGCCGCCGCCATCGCCTCCCTCCCTCACCCCTTGGCGGCGTGCAGGCGCGCGACCGCCGCCTCGATGTCGCGGCGGGCCGCCGCCACCGCCGCGGCGTCGCGCCCGCGCACCACGATCTGGTTGCGGAATCCCGCGGGCGTCATCGACGGGTAGGAGCCGATCGACACGTCCGGATGCGCGCCCGCGACGGTGGCGAGGTCGGCGGCGTAGGCCCCCTCGGGCAGGGCTCCCGCCTCAATCGTCTCGGCGATGACCCGCGCGCCGGTCCTGAGCCGCGGCGCCACCCGGTCGAGCATCGCCTGCATGATCGAGGGCACGCCGGCCATCACGATCACGTTGCCGATCATGAAGCCGGGCGCCTTGGAGATCGGGTTCTCGATCAGCTCGGCTCCGAAGGGGATGCGGGCCATGCGCAGCCGCGCCTCGTTGAGGTCGGCCTCGGCGATGCGCTCCAGCAGCATCGCCCGGGCGCGCGGATCGACGTCGATGCCGACCCCGAACGCCGCCGCCACGCAATCGGCCGTGATGTCGTCGTGGGTCGGGCCGATGCCGCCGGTGGTGAACAGGTAGGTGTAGCGGGCGCGCAGCGCATTGACGGCGCCGACGATCTCCTCGGCCACGTCCGGCACCACGCGCACCTCGCGCAGGTCGATGCCGGAATTGGTGAGGTACTCGGCGATGTAGCCGATGTTCTTGTCCTTGGTCCGGCCCGACAGGATCTCGTCCCCGATGACCAGGATGGCGGCCGTGACCGGTTGCGGCTGGGACATCGGATCTCCTGAGGCGAGCACGGATTGGCTCTATCGCGGCCCTGCGCGCCGCTCAAGCATGGCCCGGCCGGTTCGCGGCTGCTTGAGCGCTCTCCGCCGAAGTGGAGTCCGGTTCGGCGCAAGAGAGCGCGGAAAACAAGGAGCGAGAACGGGATCCGATTGCAGCGCGATCGGATCCCGTTCTAAGCGGGGCGTGATGCAAAGCTCCGCCTCCCGCCCGTGCGCTTCCCCGCCCCGCTGACCGAAGGGCGGCTGCTGCGCCGCTACAAGCGCTTCCTCGCCGACGTCGAACTCGCCGACGGCGCGGTGGTCACGGCCCATTGCGCCAATCCGGGCGCGATGCTGGGCCTCGTGGTGCCGGGCCGGCCGGTTCTGCTCTCCGCCGCCGCCAATCCGGCCCGCAAGCTCGCGTGGTCCTGGGAGATGGTGGAGGCCGACCTGCCGGGCGGGCCGCAATGGGTCGGCATCAACACCCTGCGCCCGAACGCGCTCGTGGCGGAGGGGTTTCGCGAAGGCACGCTGCCCGCCCTGCGGGGCGCCACCGCGCTCAAGCCCGAGGTGCGCTATGCCCGCGCGAGCCGGGTCGACTTCCTGGCCGACGGGCCGGACGGTCCCTGCCACGTCGAGGTGAAGAACTGCCACATGATGCGCCGGGCCGGCCTCGCGGAATTTCCGGACTGCACCGCCGCCCGCAGCGCCCGGCACATGGACGATCTCGCCGGCGTGGTGCGCGCGGGCGGCCGGGCGATGGTGATCGTCGTGGTGCAGATGCGCGCCGAGCGCTTCGACGTGGCGGGCGACATCGACCCGGCCTTCGCGGCGGCGTTCCGCCGCGCCCGGGCGGCGGGCGTCGAGACCCGCGCCTATGCCTGCCGGCTGAGCCCGGAGGAGGTCGCGCTCGCGCACGAGATCCCGATCGTCACGGCGCCCTAGACGGCCCGCCGGCGCCGGCCCGACGCACCAAGAAATCCCGGGTGAGGGCGGCGATCTCGTCCGCCTTCACGTCCAGGGCGAAATGGCCGGCATCGAGCAGGTGGACCTCCGCGTCCGGCACGTCGCGCCGGTAGGCCTCGGCCCCAGCGGTCTGGAACGACGGATCGAATCGGCCCCAGAGCACGAGGAGCGGCGGCCGGTGACGGCGCAGCCAGCGCTGCCAGTCCGGATAGCGCGCGACGTTCGTGCGATAATCATAGAAGAGGTCGGTCTGGATGGTGTCCTGGCCCGGCCGGCTCAGGAAGGCGAACTCGTCCGTCCAGAGGTCCGGGTCGTAGGCGGCCGTGTCCGGGTCGCTCCCCAGGTGCCGCTGCCGGGTGGCCGCCAGCGACAGGAAGTTGTCCCGCAGGGCCGCCTCGTGGGCCTGTCGATCCGCCCAGAAGGCGCGCCGCTTCTCCCAGAGCGGCCCGAGGCCGTCCTCGTGGGCGACGGCATTCTGGACGACGATGGCCGCGATGCGCTCGGGGTGCCGGAGCGCGAGACGGAAGCCCACCGGCCCCCCGTAATCCTGCACGAACAGGCTGTAGCGCCGCAGGCCGAGCGCGACCGTGAAGCCGTCGATCACCTCGGCCAGCCGATCGAAGGTGTAGGCGAACGCGGCCGGATCGGGCGCCTCGCTGTGGCCGAACCCGATGAGGTCGGGCGCGATCAGGCGATGGGTGGCGGCGAGCCGCCCGAGCAGGGGCTCGTACATGCGGGACGACGAGGGGAATCCGTGCAGGAGCAGCAGGATCGGCGCGTCGGGCGGCCCGGCCTCCCGGTAGAACACCGAGAGACCGCCGACCGCGACGGTCCGATAGGAGACCCGAGACATCGCAGCATCCTCCCGATCCGTCGTGCGGGCCCCCGCCGCGATGCCGAGACGCGGCGAGGGGCCGGGCCGTGACCGCGGCGGCGGCCGATCCTCCCGCGATCGCGGCCGGCGAGGGCCTCGTCTTCGTGGCGGATCCTGCGCATCCCGCGTGCGGCGATTCAACATCGCATGGAAACGCCCGCGGAGCAGGGCCGTGGCCGGCGGCCCCATTGCCGCCACGCCGGCTGCGGCGTACCCAGGCAGCCATGATGCACGCCCGCTTCCAGACCTTCGACGATCCCGGCCATCGCGAGGGCGCGGCCCGCATCGCCGCCCTGCGCGCGGCGATGCTGCAGCAGGGTTTCTCGGGCTTCGTGGTGCCGCGGGCCGACGAGCATCAGTCGGAATACGTGCCGCCCCACGCCGAGCGGCTGGCGTGGCTCACCGGCTTCACCGGCTCGGCCGGCACCGCGATCATCCTGCCCGACCGGGCCGCGCTGGTGGTGGACGGACGCTACACCCTGCAGGCGGCCGAGCAGGTGGATGGTGCGGCGATCACCCCGGTGCCGCTCGCCGAGACCACCGCCGAGGCCTGGATCGAGGCGAACCTGCCCGCGGGCGGCGTGCTCGCCTACGATCCCTGGCTCCACACCCCGGACGGGCTCGCCCGGCTGGAGCGGGCGGTGCAGGCCGCGGGCGGGCGGCTCGAACCGGCCCGCCTCAACCTCGTGGACCAGATCTGGATCGATCGGCCGGCTCCGCCCAAGGCGCCCGTCGTGCCGCATCCGGAGGCGCTGGCCGGCGAGGGCGCGGCGGGCAAGCTCGACCGGGTGCGTGCGGCGCTCGCCAAGCAGAAGGCCGACGCCCTCGTCGTCTCCGATCCGCACAATCTCGCCTGGGCCTTCAACCTGCGCGGCGGCGACGTCGCCCACACGCCCCTGCCGCTCGGCTACGCGATCGTCCCCCGCGAGGGGCGCGCCACCCTGTTTCTCGACGCCGGCAAGGTCACGCGCGAGGCGGAGGCCGCACTGGGCGGCCTCGCCGAGCGGGCCGATCCGGCCGCGCTCCCGGGAGCGCTCGACGCGCTGGGTGCCGCCCGGGCGCGGGTGCGGCTCGACGCGGCCACCGGGGCGGTGGCGCTGCGGCGGCGCATCGAGGAGGCGGGCGGCACGGTGGATGTCGGCCCCGATCCGATCACCGCCATGAAGGCCGTGAAGAACGCGGCCGAGATCGCCGGCACGCGGGCGGCCCACCGGCGCGACGGCGCCGCGGTGACGCGCTTCCTCGCATGGCTCGCCCGCGAGGCGCCGGGCGGCGCGGTGAGCGAGATCGCGGCCGTCTGCCGGCTCGAAGCCTTCCGGGCCGAGGGCGGGGACCTGCGCGACGTCTCTTTCCCGACCATCTCGGGCAGCGGGCCGAACGGCGCCATCGTGCATTACCGGGTGACGAAGGCGACGGACCGGACCCTGCGGCCGGGCGAACTCTTCCTGATCGATTCCGGCGCGCAGTACCGCGACGGCACCACCGACATCACCCGCACGGTGGCGGTCGGCGCGCCGACGCCCGAGATGCGCGACCGCTTCACCCGCGTGCTCAAGGGCCACATCGCGGTGGCGACCGCGGCCTTCCCGCGCGGCACCACCGGGGCGCAGATCGACAGCTTCGCCCGCCGCCCGCTCTGGGAGGCCGGCCTCGACTTCGACCACGGCACCGGACACGGGGTCGGCTCCTTCCTGTCGGTGCACGAGGGGCCGCAGCGCATCGCCAAGACCGGCACCACCGTGCTCCAGGCCGGCATGATCCTGTCGAACGAGCCGGGCTACTACCGGGCCCGCACCTACGGCATCCGCATCGAGAACCTGATCCTCGTGGAGGAGCGGACGATCCCGGGGGGCGAGCGCCCGATGCTCGGCTTCGAGACCCTGACCCTCGCGCCGATCGACCGCGCGCTGATCGAGCCCGCGCTGCTCACGCCCGCCGAGGCCGCGTGGCTCGACGCCTACCACGCCCGGGTCGCCGAGACCCTGTCGCCGGACCTCGACCTTGAGACCCGCGCGTGGCTCGACGCGGCGACGCGCCCGATCGGCGCCTGACCCCCGCGACGCCGCTCAATCTTGCCTTCAGACGGCCGGGATTCTACCGATCTGCTCAGTTCGACAGCCCGGCTCCCTGCGGAGAACGACCATGATCACTCGGCGCGACGCGCTGGCGCTCACCGGCGCGGCCCTGCTCCTTCCCCGCCTCGCGCTCCCCTCGCTGGCGCAGGGGCCGGCGGCCGACAGCCTGCTCCAGCCCGGGCCGCTCGGCGACGTCTGGCTCGGCCCGGCCGACGCGAAGTGCACGATCATCGAGTACGCCTCGATGACCTGTTCGCACTGTGCGGCCTTCCACAAGTCCACGTGGCCGACGCTGAAGGAGCGGTGGATCGACACCGGCAAGGTGCGCTTCACCCTGCGCGAGTTCCCCCTCGACCCGCTCGCCACCGCGGCCTTCATGCTGGCGCGCGCCGACAACTCCGCCCGCTACTACCCGATCACCGACCTGCTCTTCGACCAGCAATCCACCTGGGCCTTCGTGCCCAAGCCCCTCGACGCCCTCGAACAGATGATGAAGCAGGCCGGCTTCACGCGCGAGAAATTCGAGGCGACGCTCAAGGACCAGAAGCTCTACGACGGGATCAACGCCGTGAAGGACCGGGGCATGACCGTGTTCAAGGTCAACTCGACCCCGACCTTCTTCATCAACGGGCAGAAGCACCAGGGCGACACCTCCATCGAGGGCATGGAAAAAATCATCAAGCCGATCGTCGGAGCCTGAGGCGCGGCGGCCGGGCCGCGCGGTCGCTGGATCGCCGCGCGGCCTGAGGAGCGCCCGTCGACACCCCGATGAAGCTCACCCGCCTGCGCATCGTCGGCTTCAAGACCTTCGTCGAGCCGAGCGAATTTTTCATCGAGCCGGGCCTCACCGGCATCATCGGCCCGAACGGCTGCGGCAAGTCGAACCTCGTCGAGGCCCTGCGCTGGGTCATGGGCGAGAACTCGCACAAGAACATGCGCGCGTCCGGCATGGACGACGTGATCTTTTCGGGCTCCGGTCACCGGCCCGGCCGCAGCCACGCCGAGGTGATTCTCAGCCTCGACAACGCCGCCCGCACGGCGCCGGCCGCCTTCAATGCCGCCGACGTGCTGGAGGTCGCCCGGCGCATCGACCGGGGCGAGGGCTCGACCTACCGCATCAACGGCCGCGAGGTGCGGGCGCGCGACGTGCAACTGCTGTTCGCCGACGCGGCGACGGGCGCGCGCTCGCCTGCGATGGTGCGCCAGGGGCAGGTGGCCGAGATGATCGCCGCCAAGCCCCAGGCGCGCCGGCGCATCCTGGAGGATGCGGCGGGCATCGGCGGCCTGCATGCCCGCCGGCACGAGGCGGAGCTGCGGCTGCGCGCGGCCGAAGACAACCTCGCGCGGGTCGAGGACGTGCTGACGGCGATCACCTCCGGGGTCGATTCGCTGCGCCGGCAGGCCCGGGCGGCGCAGCGCTACCGCGCGCTGGCCGCCGAGATCCGCCGCCACGAGGCGCTGCTGCTGCTGATCACCCATGCGGGCGCCCGCACGGAGGCCGCCGCCGCGGCGCGGGCGGTGGCCGCCGCGCAGGAGCGCGCCGCCGCCGCCCAGGCCGAGCAGCAGGAGGCGGCGACCGCCCAGGCCGTGGCGGCCGCCGGGCTGCCGCGCCTGCGCGAGGCCGAGACCGAGGCCGCCGCCGCGCTCCAGCGGCTGCAGCATGCCGCGGCCTCTCTCGACGCGCAGGAGCGCCGCGCGGCCGAGCGCCTGCGCGACCTCACCCGCCAGGTCGCGGACCTGCGCCGCGACATCGCCCGCGAGACGGCGTCCCGCGCCGACGCGGCGGCCACGCTGGAGCGCCTCGACGCCGAGGCCGCCGCCCTGGCGGCGGAGGCGGACGAGGACGCCGCGCGGGCGATGGCCGCCGCGCGGGAGGCCGCGGCGGACGAGGCGCTGGCCGCGGCCGAGACCGCGCTCGCCGCCGCCCAGACGGCGGCGGCGGAGCAGCAGGCCCGCCGTGCGGCCCTGGAGCGGGCCCTGCGCGACGAGCGCCTCCGGGCGGAGCGCTTTTCCGCCGAGCGCGCCCGCCTCTCTCGGGAGGCGGCCCAGGCCCCCGCCGGGTTGCGGGATCTCGAGGAGGTCCGGGCCACCCTCGCGGCGGCGGCCGAGGAGAGCGAGATGGCCGAGGAGGCCGCCCTCGCCGCGCGCGACGCGCTGGCCTCCGCCCGCGACGCGGAGGCGCGCGGCCGGCCCACCCTGACCGAGGCGGAGCGCGAGGCGGCGCGGCTCGACACCGAGGCGCGGACCCTCGCCAAGCTGGTGGCCCCCGCGGCCCAGGCCCGCTTCGCCCCGGTGATCGACGCCGTCACGGTCGCGCCCGGTTACGAGGCCGCGCTCGCGGCGGCGCTCGGCGAGGATCTCGACGCTTCCACCGATGCCGCCGCGCCCACCCGCTGGGCGGGTGCGCCCCACCTGCCCGACGATCCGCCCCTGCCGCCCGGGACGGAACCGCTCGCGCGCTTCGTCACGGCGCCGGAACTCCTGGCGCGGCGCCTCGCCCAGATCGCGGTCGCGCCCCGCGCCACGGCGGGCGACCTGCGCGCTGCCCTGCGCCCGGGCCAGCGCCTCGTGACGCGGGAGGGCGATATCCATCGCTGGGACGGATTCACGGTCGCCGCCGAGGCGCCGGCCCCGGCGGCGCGGAGGCTCGCCGAGCGCAACCGGCTCGACGCGCTCCGCGCGCAGGCCGCGCGCGCCCGGGAGGCTGCGGAGGCCGCGCGCGAGGGCTTCGAGGCCGTGCAGGCCGCGGTCCGGGAGGCCGCCGCCGCGGAGGCGCGCGCGCTCGACGGCGCCCGCTTGGCGCGGCGCGGCTTCGATGCGGCGCGCGAGGCCCTGGCGGGGGCCGAGCGCCGGGAGGCCGAAGGGGCGGCCAAGCGCGCCGCGCTCGCCGAGGCGCTGGCCCGCGTGACCGAGGAGGCGGAGGAGGCTGCTGCCCGGATGGAGGCCGCCGCCGAGGCCTTGGCGGAGTTGCCCGAGGACGACGCGGCGGCCCGCACCCTCGCGGCCGCTCGGGCCAGCGCGGAGGCCGGCCGGGCCGAGGCCGCGGAGGCCAAGGCCGCGCGCCTCGCCCTGACGCGGGCCGACGAGGAGCGGCGGCGGCGCCGCGAAACACTCGACGCCGAGCGGGCGCGCTGGCGCGAGCGGGCCGGGCGCGCCGAGGCCGCCCTGGACGAGTTCGCCGAGCGGCTCGGCCGGGCCGAGGAGGAGCTGGGCGACCTCGCCGAGGCGCCCGACACCTTCCTGGTGGAGCGCCGCCGACTCGCGGGCGCGACCGAGGCGGCCGAGGCCGCGCGCCGGGAGGCCGCCGACCGGCTCGCCGCCGCCGAGACGGCGCGGGCCGAGGCCGACACCCGCGCGCGCAGCGCCCTCGACGCGCTGGCCGCCGCCCGCGAGGGGAGGGCGGCGGCGCTGGCCGGGCACGAGGCGCTGGAGCGCCGCCTCGCCGAGATCGCCCGCAGCATCCACGATGCCCTCGACACGGATCCGGACGGGCTGTTCGCGCTCGCGGGCGTCGCGCCCGGCGATTCCCCGCCGGAGGCGGCCGGCATCGAGGCGCACCTGTCCGGTCTCAAGGCCGACCGCGAGCGGCTCGGCGCCGTGAACCTGCGGGCGGAGGCGGAGCTGGAGGAGGCGGAGGGACGGCGCGACGACCTCGGGCGCGAGCGCGACGACCTGATCGAGGCGATCCGCCGCCTGCGCGGCGGCATCGCCAGCCTCAACCGGGAAGGACGCGAGCGCCTGCTCGCCGCCTTCGCGGCGGTGAACGGGCATTTCGAGCGCCTGTTCACCACGCTGTTCGGCGGCGGCACCGCCGAACTGACGCTGGTCGATTCGGACGATCCCCTGGAGGCGGGACTGGAGATCCTGGCCCGCCCGCCCGGCAAGAAGCCCCAGACCATGACGCTGCTCTCAGGGGGCGAGCAGGCGCTCACCGCGACCGCGCTGATCTTCGCGGTCTTTCTGACCAACCCCTCGCCGGTCTGCGTGCTCGACGAGGTCGACGCCCCCCTCGACGACGCCAACGTCGAGCGCTACTGCGACCTCTTGGACGCGATGGCGCGGGACACCGACACGCGTTTCCTCGTCATCACGCACAACCCGATCACCATGGCGCGGATGAACCGGCTGTTCGGGGTGACGATGGCGGAGCGGGGCGTGTCGCAGCTGGTCTCGGTCGATCTCGCCACCGCCGAGTCCTTGCGCGAAGCCGTGTAGGGACGCGCAGGCGTCGCGAATCAGCAAGGCGGACCAACGACTTATGGCTAATTCACGCGTTCTTGACTCCCAAGGTGGGCGAAACTATGGTGCGCCCGCTCGAAGGGGGCACCCGGGTCCGATCCCATCGCCTCGCCGACGTGAGGTCGCGCCATGACCGGCAAAGACCCGCGCGACGAGAACGAGGCCGGTCGGGATCCTGCCGCCGACAGCGATCTCTCCGCGAGGCTCAAACGTCTCGAAACGCAGATCGACCGGAAGCGGCCCCCGGCTGCTCCCGATCCTTCGTCGCGTTCGGGACGGGCCGATCAACCCTCGCCCCTCGGCCAGGCCATGCGTCTCTCGACGGAGTTCGTGGCGGGCGTGCTGGCGGGCGGCCTTCTCGGTTGGGGCTGCGACCGGCTCCTGGGCACCAAGCCCTGGGGACTGATCGTCCTGCTCGTGCTCGGGTTCGCGGCCGGGATCTACAACGTGATGCGCGTGTCGGGGTTTTTTCGTGTCACGGACACGAAGAATGACGGCACGGGGACTTGATCATCCGGTGGATGCCGTGCATCCGCCAGCACGGATCAGGCGCCGCACCCGCGGCGCCGACAGGGGAAGGGCGGGACCGGCATGGCCGCGAAGATGGATCCGATCCACCAGTTCGAGCTGAAGCCGCTGATTTCGTTCGGGCACATCGGCCACCAGGAAATCGCCTTCACGCAGTCGGCGCTCTACATGTTCGCCGCCGTGGGTGTGATCGCGCTCCTCACCATCGTGGCGACGAGCCGCCGCTCCCTCGTGCCCGGGCGCATGCAGTCCCTCGCCGAGACCTTCTACGAGTTCATCGCCTCCACGGTGCACCAATCCGCCGGGCATGGCAGCGAGCGCTTCGTGCCGCTCGTGTTCTCGCTCTTCATGTTCATCCTGATCCTCAACCTGTTCGGGATGATCCCCTACACCTTCACGGTGACGAGCCACATCATCGTGACCTTCATGCTGGCCCTCGTGGTTATCCTGACCGTGATCATCTACGGGTTCATGGCGCACGGCACCCACTTCCTGAACCTGTTCGTGCCCCCGGGCGTGCCCGGCTGGCTGAAGCCGCTGGTGGTGGGCATCGAGGTGGTCTCGTTCATCTCGCGGCCGATCAGCCTCTCGGTGCGTCTCTTCGCCAACATGCTGGCCGGCCACATCGCGCTGAAGATCTTCGCGGGCTTCGTGCCGGCCCTGCTCGCGGCCGGCGCCGCCGGCATCCTCTCGCCGCTGCCGCTCGCCCTCGCGGTCGCCCTCACGGCCCTCGAAGTGCTGGTCGCGGTGCTGCAGGCCTACGTCTTCGCCACGCTGACCTCGATTTACCTCAGCGACGCGCTGCACCCGGGCCACTAAGGCGGCCCGCGCCCCCTTTCCCACCCCGGTTCGCCGTGTCGCGGCCGGATCCCACCCGCCAGACGACTAGACGACCTCAGGAGTACTCAGATGGATCCCGTTGCTGCGAAGTACATCGGCGCCGGTCTCGCCTGCCTCGGCATGGCGGGTGCCGCCGTGGGCCTCGGCAACCTGTTCGGCCAGTTCTTCGCCGGCGCCCTGCGCAACCCCTCGGCCGCCGACAGCCAGCGCGCCAACCTGCTCCTCGGCTTCGCGCTGACGGAAGCGCTCGGCATCTTCTCGCTGCTCGTCGCGCTGCTGCTGCTCTTCGCGGTCTGATCCGAACCGGATCCGCGGGCGCTAAGCGCGCGCGCCGGCCCGGCGCGCGCACGCGGCGCCCACCTCATTCCGTAGCCGCGCCCCCTGACGGAGCGCGGCGGTCCGACGGCCTTCAGCTGCGGGTCCTTCCCTCGCATACCCGGACGACACGATGGCGCAGCCCCAATCCCCCGCCGGCCTGCAGGAAGGCCTGATCCAAGAGCCGGCCTCCGAGCACGGCGGCGGCTTTCCGCCGTTCGAGACCAGCACCTTCGCGGCGCAGATCCTCTGGCTCGCCCTCGCGTTCGGCCTGCTCTACTACCTGATGTCCCGGGTCGCGCTCCCGCGTATTACCGCGATCCTGCACGAGCGGCAGTCCCGGCTTTCCAGCGACCTCGACGAGGCCGCCCGGATGAAGAGCGACGCCGACGCGGCCCGCGACGCCTACGAGACCTCCCTCAAGCAGGCGCAGGACAAGGCCAAGGGCATCGCCCAGACGACGCGCGATCAGCTCGCCGCCGAGGCCGACGCCCGCCGCAAGACCCTCGAGGCCGATCTCGCCACCAAGCTCACCGCCGCCGAGGACCAGATCCGCGCCCGGACCGCGAGCGCCATGGGCAACGTGCGCGAGGTCGCGGCGGATGCCGCCACCGCCATCATCGAGCGCCTCATCGGCCAGACACCCGACCGCACCGCGGTCGAGGCGGCCTACGACCGCGCCCAGACCGCCCACTAAGCAGAATTGCCCCGTGCAATTCTGCTTACGCTCTTTTTGCATCATTTTCGCCGCCGAACCGGCGACCACTTCGGCGAATGATGCTTACCCGGAGGACCGAACATGCTGATGGAAGCGGAATTCTGGGTCGCCGTCGCCTTCTTGATCTTCTGCGGCATCGTCTGGAAGGCCGGCGGCTTCGACCAGATCGTCAAGGGCCTCGACGGCCGGGGCGAGCGCGTGCGGCGCGAGCTGGAGGAGGCCCGCCGCCTGCGCGAGGAGGCCGCCAGCGTGCTGGCCGACTACAAGCGCCGCCGTGACGAGGCCGAGCGCGAGGCCGCGGCCATCGTGGCGAGCGCCCGCGAGGAGGCCGAGCGCGCCGCCGCCGAAGGCCACGCTCGGCTCAACGAGTTCGTGGCCCGGCGCACCAAGGCCGCCGAGACCAAGATCGCGCAGGCGGAGGCGCAGGCCGCCGCCGACGTGCGGGCCGCCGCGGCGGAGGCCGCCGTGCGGGTCTCGGAGACCATCCTGCGCGAGAAGGTCAGCGGCGAGGCCGCCCAGGACCTCATCCGGCGCAGCCTCGGCGACGTGCGGACGCGCCTGCGCGCCTGACGCCGGAGCCTGTCCGGAGGACGACCGACCGCTCCTCGCGGGCGGACCCGTGCCTCGACATGCGAAGCCTGACGGGCGCCGCGGCCCAGCCGCGGCGCCCTTTGCTTGTGGGGGATCAGCGACGCGGTCCGCCGGACGTGTTGCCGAGCTGCTGCTGGTAGCCCGGACGGGACGGGTTGCGGGCGTTCGAGTCCCCGGACCGCATGGAGTTGCGGCGCATCATGCGCCGGCTGCGCATGTCGCGGGCGCGGACCATCTCGCGCCGAGAGGCGACCGTCTCCACCATGCTCTCGCCCGAGAGTCCGATGGTCGGGACGGCGGGAGCGGCGGAGGCGGGCGTGACGACGGCCGCCGCGGTCAGCAGCAGCGCGCCGCAGCCGAGGGCGAGTGACGTACGGATCATGGGCTGACTTCCTCGATGTGGTGGCGGTCCGGCTCGGCCGCGTCCCACATCTCGGCGTCCAAGACCGGCCGAACCGCGCCGCGATGACGGAATGGATCGCGCCGGAGTGGGATCGGCCCCACGGAGCGCCACGTGTCATCTGATCTTGGGAGCCGAGACATGAGCGAGAGGCCGTCCCGTCCGCAGGGTTGGGACGGAGGTGTCCTGTCGACAGGCACGTCCGATGTGCCATCGATGTCCATTAAACGGATGGCGATTGAATTGGGTCCTGCCGAAGTGGAAGGATATTTGCGGCAGGCGCGCGGATCGTTCGGCCATGAGCGTGGCGGCCGGTCGTCGCGGCGTTGACGAGGGCGGGCAGGGCGCCAAGTCGGTGGCGCGGCCGCAGCGCCGCTCGGGACACCATGCCAGGGGAGACCGCCATGTCCGACGTCAACCGCCGCATCGTTCTCGCATCGCGCCCGCACGGCGAGCCGACGGCCGCGCATTTCCGGCTGGAGCGCGGCACGGTCCCGGTGCCGCGCGACGGCGAGGTGCTGCTGCGCAACCGCTACCTCTCCCTCGACCCCTACATGCGCGGCCGGATGAGCGCGGCGAAATCCTACGCCAAGCCGGTCGAGATCAACGAGGTGATGGTCGGCGGCACCGTGGCGGAGGTCGCGGCCTCGAACCATCCCGGCTTCGCGGTGGGTGACACCGTGCTCGGCTACGGGGGCTGGCAGGACTACGCGGTCTCGAACGGGCAGGGCCTGCGCAAGCTCGATCCGGCCGCCGCCCCGGTCACCACGGCGCTCGGCGTCCTCGGCATGCCGGGCATGACCGCCTATACGGGCCTGCTCACCATCGGCGCGCCGAAGCCCGGCGAGACGGTGGTGGTGGCCGCCGCCACCGGCCCGGTGGGCTCGCTCGTCGGGCAGATCGCCAAGCTGAAGGGCGCCCGGACCGTCGGCATCGCGGGCGGCCCCGACAAGTGCCGCCACCTCACGGAGGAACTCGGCTTCGACGCCGCGGTGGACCATCGGACCGCCGATCTGCCGGCCGCCCTGGCCGAGGCCTGCCCGGCGGGAATCGACGTCTACTTCGAGAATGTCGGCGGGGCCGTGTTCGATGCGGTGCTGCCGCTCCTCAACGACTTCGCGCGCATCCCGGTCTGCGGCCTCGTGGCGAACTACAACATGACCGAGCTGCCGCCCGGCCCGGACCGGGTGCCCGCCCTCATGCGCGCCACCCTGAGCAAGCGCCTGACCTTCCGCGGCTTCATCGTCTGGGACTTCGCCGAGCAGGAGCCGGCCTTCCTGGCCGAAGTCTCGGCTTGGTTGCGGGAGGGCCGCATCCACTACCGGGAGGACGTGGTCGAGGGGCTGGAGTCGGCCCCCGAAGCATTCATCGGCCTCCTCAAGGGACGCAATTTCGGCAAGCTGATCGTGAAGCTGTGATCGGAGATTCTCAGGATCGGCGGATGGCGCTGGAACCTTGCGGCAGGCCGCAGGTTTCATCGCCCACCCGCTGAGATCCGAAGGAGATCCTGATGAGAGTGATCGCGATCCTGGCCGCGACCGCGGCCCTCACGCTGTCGGCCGCCGGCGGAGCCGAGGCCAAGGGCTGCATCAAGGGCGCCATCGTGGGCGGAGCCGCGGGCCACGTCGCCGGCCACGGCGTCGCCGGAGCCGCCGCGGGCTGCGTCATCGGCCGACACCAAGCCAACAAGCGGGACCGCGCCAAGGATGCCCAGACCGCGCCGCGCTGAGGCCAGCGCCGCGCTGAGGCCAGCACAGGGCGGCCCCCGGGCCGCCCTTCGCAGTGCAACATGGTGAAGAAGCCGTTAACCCGATCGCCGCAATAGCAAAGCTTGGCCGTAAGCTCGGCCGTTTTCTGATGGGATAAGGGCGAAGCTTGCCCGCGACGCGCTCACGCGACCGCGAGCGTCGCCGTCATGTCGCCACAACTCCCCGGCTTCCTGCCGGAAACGCGCCGGACTCACGCGGCGCCTTTCTGGGGCACAGGACACGATGCAGCAGCGCGCGATCGGATCGTCGGCCGGACCGTCGGCACGGGGCACGCGGTGGGTTCCGGCGGCGTCGCGGGACGCGTTGACGCTCGGCGGGGCCGCGCGCTGCGGCCATGGCGGCGTTCCGTTCATCGCCCGCACGGTGCTGATCGCCGGCGCCCTCGCGGCGGGCCTCGGCGCCCTGCTCAACACCTACGGGCCGGACCTCGCGACCAGCCGTCCCTCGGTGACCCTGATGGCCGACCTCTTGGTGATGCCTCGCCCCCGGGTGCAGGCGCAGCCCAAGGAGGCCCCCCTGCGCGCGCCGGTCCACGACCTCGACACGGCGCTCGGCTCGGACGGCGTCGACCGCGTCTCCTACGACGACCTGATCTCGGCGACGCTCGGCGGCGACCCGAACGAGGTGCTGGTCTTCGGGCCGATGAAGGTGCGCCGCCACATCGTGCAGACCATCGTCAAGGCGGCCTACCGCACCAGCATGGATCCGGTGCTGCTGATGGCGGTGGCCGACAAGGAATCGAGCTTCCTCACCGAGGTGCAGGCCCGCACCTCCTCGGCCACCGGCCTCTACCAGTTCATCGAGCGCACCTGGCTGCAGGTGATGCGCGAGTTCGGGGCGCAGCACGGCTACGCCCGCGAGGCGGCGCTGATCGGCGAGGATTACGCGGTCGCCGAGGCCGCGGACCGCGCCCGCATCCTCGACCTGCGCCGCGACCCGGCCCTCTCGGCGCTGCTGGCGGGTGAGATGCTCAAGCGCGACAGCGCCCGCATCGCCTCCCGCATCGGCCGCCCGCTCAGCCTCGGCGAGACCTACCTCGCCCACTTCCTCGGGCCGGACGACGCCGAGCGCTTCATGGCCAAGGTGGTCGAGGAGCCCAAGGCCGAGGCCGCTTCCCTGCTGCCGAAGCCGGCGAAGGCCAACAAGCCGATTTTCTACGAGCGGGTGGGGCGGCGGAAGGCCCGCAGCCTGACGGTGGCCCAGGTGCACGACAAGTTCGAGGCCATGATGACGACCCGCGGCGACCGCTACCGCGACGTCGGCTCGATGATGGGCGTGATGGCCTACGCGGCGGCGCAGGCCCCCTGACGGCCCGCCGATTTGATCGGGCGGGAACCTGCCGTACACTCGCGTCTTGGAGCGGAATGGCGCCGACAGGATTCGGGAGGGCGATGGCAGTGAAGGACGATGCGGATTCCTACGCCCGGGATTATGCCGCCACGGCCGGGCAGCAGGCCGCCTTCTTCCGCGAGCAGGCCGAGCGCCACCGCCGCGAGGCCGCCAGGATTCGCCACGACGCCGAGATGAGCACCGGCGAGGAGGCCCGAGCCGCGCAGACGAAGCGCGCCGAGCAGCTCGAAACCCTGGGGCGCCACGACGACACGATGGCGGACGCCTTCGAGGCCAGGGCGCGCGGGCCGCACTGACCCGAGGATCGCGCGCGGGATCCGGGCGTCGCCTGCAGGATCCCGGCATCGCCCGCAGGATCCCAACCACCGAGCGGGAGTTCATCCGGCTGGTGCAGCCACGACCGGATGCCGCATGGCCACAGGACTCCTCGCCCTGCTCGACGACATCGCCGGCATCGCCAAGGTGGCGGCCGCCTCGCTCGACGATGCCGCCGGCCAGGCCGCCCGGGCTGGGGGCAAGGCGGTCGGGGTGGTGATCGACGACACCGCGGTGACACCCCGTTACGTGACGGGCTTCTCCCCGTCCCGCGAGGTGCCGATCGTCTGGAAGATCGCCCTCGGCTCCCTGCGCAACAAGCTCCATTTTCTGCTGCCCGGCGCCCTGCTCCTCAGCCTCTTCGCTCCCTGGGCGATCACGCCGCTGCTGATGCTCGGCGGGGCCTATCTGTGCTTCGAGGGGGCCGAGAAGGTGGCCGAAGCGATCCGGCCGCACCACACGGAGGTGCAAGCCTCCGCCGCGCCGGCCCGGGACCCGCAGGCCCTGGAGGACGAAAAAGTCCGCAGCGCCGTCAAGACCGACTTCATCCTCTCGGCCGAGATCATGGCCCTCACCCTCGCCACCGTGGCCGAGTCGCCCTTCGCCACGCAGGTGTTCGTGCTCGCCGTGGTCGGCATCGGCATCACGCTGTTCGTCTACGGGATCGTCGCGCTGATCGTGAAGGCCGACGATGCCGGCCTGGCGCTCGCCCGTGAGCCGCGGCCGGCCTCGACCCTGCTCGGCCTGCGCGCGGCCCCCGCGGGCGCGCCGACGGGCGGCGACCGGGCGCTCGGCCCGGTGACGCAGGCATTCGGCCGTGCGTTGGTGCGCGGCATGCCCGTTCTGCTGCGCGGCCTCGGCATCCTCGGCACCGCCGCGATGATCTGGGTCGGCGGCGGCATCATCGTGCACGGCCTGGAGAGCTACGGCCTCGGCGCCATCGGGCACACGATCGAGCACGCGGCGGAGGCGGCCGGCGCGTGGCTGCCCGTGCTCTCCGGCGCCGCCTCCTGGCTCGTCACCGCGGCGCTCTCGGGCGTGCTCGGCCTCGCGCTCGGCGCGGCCCTGATCCCGCTGGCGCATTACGTCGTGACGCCGGTCCTGCGCAGCCTCAAGGCCTGACACACGGCCTCATCTGCCGATCGTGGACCCGTTCTGCGGCGAGGGCGTGAGGTTCTCACGTGGAGCGGAAACGTCGCAAAACGCCGTTCAGGCCGGTTCGACTGCGCAGGAAAGTGCCACCTGGCGGCCGATGGCGCATGATTTTGCAACATATGGGCTTGCCGTTGCCCCATCCGAGACGCTACGGTCCTTTTGCCTAGGCCGTACAGAAGGCAGCCGAACGGCCTCACGTCTAGGAAGGAAACGCCCAGTGCGGCAGCGGGGGGGGGGGGGGGGGGGGGGGGGGGGGGGGGGGGGGGGGGGGGGGGGGGGGGGGGGGGGGGGGG